>NZ_SKOG01000288.1 GCF_007120195.1 Aquisalimonas sp. | reverse complement strand
TTGCTGGTTGCCAAAGAGGTAAAGAAACTTGGGGACGTACCGGTCATCGTCGCCGGCGATTTCAACGACGTGGCCTGGTCGCACACCACGTATCTTTTTAAGCGAATCGAAGGATTGCTCGACCCACGGGTGGGCCGAGGCTTATTCAACACCTTTGACACCAGAAGCCGGCTCCTGCGCTATCCGCTGGATCACGTCTTCGCATCCCAGCATTTCCTTCTCGTCGAGCTACGTCGTCTTCCCGACATCGGTTCCGACCACTTTCCCATGCTCGTGGTCCTCGATTACGATCCCGGCGCTTCCGTGGCAAAGGAAGAACCCCAGCCAGACGCTGGCGATGAACAAGAAGCTGACGAGGTCATCGAGGAAGGGAGGTCTAATGACTAACAGCCAAGGCTCTTCCCTCGCTTAAGACGGACCTGGAATGCGAGGTTCTCCCTCCGCGCGCCTCTCGCAGGTCCACCACAGTTCGATGAACTGCTCCGCCGCTCAATTGGAGGCCGACAACCCGGGCCGCGCACGAGGCCCCTGCCGGACCTTCTGACAGCCGCTGATACCGAACGGCGGTCCTTGCGGCGGAGGTCCGCATCGCAATCTACGGCGGAATCGTTACCAAGGGTGACGCAGCAGAAACCCCCCGCCCCAGCTCCATGGCGGTAGAACCTTCGCAGAGCGGCTGATATCGCGCACGTTCATTCGCCGCATGAGCGGCCGTACCCCAAGCCCCCCGGCGCCCGCCATGCCGGGCGCCGCCCCAGCGCGGACTGTTCGATTGAGCGGGATGACACAATGACGACCACCGTGGGCTGCGACGCCAGCGGCGCGGCCATGTGGCGGCTGGCCTCCGAGTGGCAGGGGAGCGCGCGAGAAGCGCGCCGGCAGCCTCGTCGTCGTCGGCATGGATTCGTGCCCCGTGGCGCCATCGAGAGGCGATTGGTGAGTCGGAGCGACTGCCGGATCAGGTGTCGACACCGACGAGCAGGGACTGCCGGCCGCCGAAGAGGTGTTTGTACTGCCTATACGCGGGCTAGAGCGCTCTGGATGGGCAGCAGGTCCAGCCCTCCATGCTGAGGAGGTCGAGATGGAGTGGCGGCGTCAGGACCGTCTAACCGGGACGACGCGGTTCGATCCGGATGTGATGGCTCGGCGACAGTGTTCGCGGCAGGGCAAACGTTCCACGGCGAATGGCAGGTCGCCGACGGTCAGCTTTGCACGGCGTACGCGGGTATCCGGGGGGCCGGACGCAGTGCTACCGGGTATTTGGCAAGGATGGCGAACCGCACGAGTTCTTCCTCGACGGTGAGCATATGCATACGGTGGCCTACCCGTAAATCGAAGGAGTTGTCTATACGGGCCAGCTTCATGGGCTTTCGATACTTTGCCTACGGATCAAACATTGGTTGGGCCGGATTGGACGCCAAAGGGGTGCGGGCGTCCTGCTCCGTACCGGGGAGGGTGCAAGGGTGGCAGATTTCCTTCGACGTGCCCAGCGCGTTTCGCCGACTTGACGGGGGTGTGGCGAATATCTCCCAGTCGGCGAAGGCGGGAGATTACGTCCTGGGTACGGTCCACCTGATCGATGACGAGGCAGAACCGGTGCTGGATGTCATTGAAGCGCGCGGGGTGCTCTACGAACGCCGGCCTCTGGAGGTGGAAGTGGACGGTGCCGAACGCGTCATCGCCGAAACGTATGTTGGCCTCGATGAGGTGCGTGACCCGGCGCTTCGACCCTCAATCCGGTATCTGAAGATTCTGATAGACGGCGCAGTGGAGCGGGGACTCGCCCCGACCTACATCGACCATCTTCGAGCGACGGAGACACACCAGCCTCCCGATATCACACCGTTCAAGCTGGCGGGCGAAGGGCTACGCTGGCTTGATGCTGGTGGACTGGCCGAACATCCGGGATGGGTTGCCCTGTATGGCATCGTGTTCGATGTTGACCGGCCGAGACCTGCGCACGCCTTCATCAGGTAGCTTTACGGCGGTAAGGACGCGACGCCGAACGCAGTTGCAATGATCACGGGTGACCCTGACCGGGAAGGGCCCATCGATCGGGAGTTGGGTGTTTACCTGCAGGCTTTCCAGCGGGAGCTGGCCCCGGAGCTGCTATCGATGTTCGCAAAGGCGCTGCGGTGACCACGACAAAGCACCACTGTGCCGCTCTCCGGAAGCGTCCGGAATCATTTACTAACCTGGAAGGTAAGAGTACCCCAGCGCACTTGCCGTTCAGGGGGAAGCCTTGAGATTCGCGCTTGGGGGCCAGATTTTTACTACTGTGATTGCTCCGCAACAGGAAAGATCCAATGACTACCCCGACCCACAATGCGCAGACGGGTGAGCGGCTGGTGTCTGTCACCGCGGCGCTTACTTTCATGGTACCGACCGGGCGGCGACCCTATTTGCACACGGAGGCCCTCACCGGGGCCGCCGAGCCACGCTACCACGCCGAGATGGAAAGCCGCGAGGTGCCCGTGCACGACGCGCGACCGTGGGCCGGCGAGCTGTCTCTCGACCGCCAGGGGGTAGAGTTGTGGCGGCGTTCGACCCGGGTCGACGACTTCTATGACGACGCCCGCGTGTCGAGCGCGAATACTACCCGGAGATCGAGGCGCTGGTGTGCGAGGCGACGGGGGCCTCCCGGGTGGTCATCTTCGATCACACCCGGCGTCGCGATGACGGCGGAGCCGACGGCACCAAGACCCCCGCCAATCGTGTCCACAACGACTACACCGAGTGGTCCGGCCCCCAGCGCGTGCGAGACCTGTTCGGCGAGGAGGAGGCCCGGCGGTTGGGCGATGTGCCGTTCGTCCAGGTAAACGTCTGGCGGCCCATTCGGGGTCCGGTCAAGCGATCGCCGCTGGCGGTGCTGGACGCTAGCTCCCTCGATCCCGACGATCTGATCGGAACCGACATGGTGTATCCCGGCCGCACCGGCGAGATCTATCACTTGGCGTTCAACCCCGCCCAGCGCTGGCTGTATTTCCCGGAAATGGAGCGGGAAGAGGCGATCGTGATCAAGGGCTACGACTCGCGTACCGACGGCCGCGCCCGCTTTACCCCGCACACTGCCTTCGATGATCCGAACACACGGGCGGATGATCCGCCCCGGGAGAGCATCGAGGTCCGGACGTTGGCGTTTTTCGCGTAGGAGCCCGGCTGCGGCGCGCTGCGGGTGTGCGCCGGCGGTCGTTGCTATTCGTCGGGCCGCCCGCTGGTGGTGGTGAACCTGATGCCGGTGCTGGGGGTGATTGGGTCACCGCCGAGCCTTCTCACGGCGCAAATTCCGCCACCACCGGCGCGTGGTCCGACGGCCGCCGCCAGCGGCGCGGTTCCACGTCCACGCGAGCGGCCGTGCACTGCTGCGCCAGCGCCGGGCTGGCGAGAATGAGATCAATGCGCAGGCCCCGGTTACGGCGAAAATTGATCATGCGATAATCCCACCACAAGAAGACCTGCTCGTCTGTAGGTCTTCTGCCCCGCGTAGACGGCGGCGTAGCCTGCCTCCCGCAGGGCGCGGCCGCAGGGAAGTGTTCGTCCGTGAGCTTGGTCTCCTGCAGGCCCACCGCCTGCGGCCGCTCGGTCTCCTACCAGCGGAGCAGGTGGGGCAGGCGCACCTGGAGTGAGTTGACGTTCCAGGAGGCGAGCTTCATTCAGCGCTCCCAGTCCAGCTCGGCACGGATGGCCGCCGCCACCGATTTGAGTTCTTCCGGGTCCGCCTGATCCTTCCCGTGGCTGCGCCGGTCCTGTCCCTGCCAACGGGGGACGATGTGCTGGTGGTAATGAAATACCGTCTGCCCGGCCGCCTTGCCGTTGAACTGGTTCAGGACGATGCCATCGGGCTGGATCGCGGCCTGGATGGCCCGTGTGACGTCCTGGACCGGGGCCATGAACGACTGCAGCTCCTCCTTGGGC
>NZ_SKOG01000033.1 GCF_007120195.1 Aquisalimonas sp. | reverse complement strand
GCCGTGACTTTGCGGTCAACCGCCTGGGCACCTGCAAGCATATCGAAGCCGTCCTGCACCGGATCCGCAAGCACCCGGATTACGACGCTCTTGTCCGCAGGCAGGTCCCGCAGAGCTTTGTTTACCTACACTGGGGCGACGGCCCGTCCATACGGCTCCATCGGGGTGCTGATCTGGATGCGACGCTCGCGCAACGCTTGTCACGCTGGTTTGATACCGATGGGCGCTTTGTCGCCCGCCTGCCCGAGGACTTCTTCGCCCTGTGCAATCATCTTGGTGGCCGGGATGACTTGGATATCGGCGAGGATGCGCGCCAATACGCCCTGCGCCTGGCCAACCAGGCCGCCCATCGCCGGCGTTATGATGGCATTCGGCAGGCCATCGAGGGCAGTGCCGGCGTGCTGCCCGGGGTGAAGGCGCGACTGTATCCGTATCAGGTGGAGGGTGTCGCGTTTCTTGCAGGCAACGGCCGGGCCATGCTGGCCGATGATATGGGCTTGGGGAAAACCCTGCAGGCCATCGCCGCGGCCACGTGGCTGCGGAACAACGACAGCGTCGGGCGGACCCTCATCGTCTGCCCCGCCTCCCTCAAGCACCAGTGGGCGCAGGAGATCGGCCGTTTTAGCGATGCCAGCGTGCAGATCGTGCAGGGCGGGCTGCAGGAACGCACGGTGCAATACCGCCGGGAGGCGGATTTCCACATCATCAACTACGAACTGGTGCTGCGCGACCTTTCGGTGATCAAGCGTTTGCTGGCTCCTGACCTGCTCATACTCGATGAGGCGCAGCGCATCAAGAACTGGCGCACCAAGACGGCCGCAGCCATCAAGGACATCGACACGGCCTATGCCTTCGTCCTCTCCGGCACCCCGCTGGAGAACCGCCTGGAGGACCTCTACAGCCTGATGCAGGTAATCGATGATCAGATTCTGGGCCCGCTCTGGAAGTATCTCATCGACTTTCACGTCACCGACGACAAGGGCAAGGTGCTCGGCTACCGGAACCTGGCGGAGTTGCGCAAACGCATTGCGCCGGTGATGTTACGTCGCGGCAGAAGTACGGTGGCGAACCAGTTGCCCGAGCGCACCGAAAAGCGCCTGGACGTGCCAATGACCGAAATGCAGCAACAGGCACACGACCACGCCCTGAGCAATGCCCAGAGGCTGGCCCGCATTGCGCGCCGCAGGCCCCTGACCCCCACCGAGCAGAACCAGCTCATGGCAGCGTTGCAGACGGCGCGAATGGCCTGCAACGCCATCGGCCTGCTTGATGGTGAGACGCCTGGTTCGCCCAAGCTCGATGAGCTGAGCAGCCTGCTGGAGCAGCACTGCCAGCAGGCCGGGCGGAAGATGGTAGTCTTCAGCCAGTGGGAGCGCATGACGCGCATGGCGCAGCAGGCGGCGGAGAAGCTCGGGCTGACGGTGGTGCGTCTGCATGGCGGCGTGCCCACTGCCAGCCGCGGGGAGCTGATGCGGCGCTTCAGCGACGATGACAGCGTGCAGGTGTTCATCTCCACGGACGCCGGGGGTACGGGGCTGAACCTGCAAGCCGCATCGGTGTTGGTCAACCTTGACATGCCCTGGAACCCGGCAGTGCTTGATCAGCGCATCGCCCGGATTCATCGCCTCGGTCAACGGCGCGCGGTCTATATCGTCAATATGGTGGCCTGCCAGGGCTACGAGGGGCGGGTGCTGCAACTCGTGCAGGGCAAGCGCAGTCTGTTCGACAACGTGGTCGACCCAGAGGCAGCCGAGGATGTGGTTGGGGTCTCGCGCAAGGCGCTCGAGAGCATCCTTAGCGAGCTTGACGAAGAACCCGCCAGCGCCGCGCCGGAAGAACCCAGGGTTGACCTGAGCGTCGAAACCCCGGACGTCAGCGTGAACGCTGCCGGCGCTGAGCACGAAGTGGACGACGATCCCGTGGATGCACCCGAGGTCTCCACGGCCATCAGCCAATTACGGCTGGGCTTCGGTGACAGGCTTGAGCGCGTGGTTGGATCCGGCGGCGGCATTATCGGGGTGCTCACCCATTACCAGGATGGGGATGAAGCCACGGCGGAGGCGATCAGTTCGGCCGATCTGCCGGTAACGGTGCTTGATGTGCGCGGATTCAAGAGTCTGGAGCGCCTGGGCAGCGCCTCGCCGCTGCGCACCGCCACCGATCATGACCAGGCAGCCAGCCGGGACGCGCGCACTCCCGTCGCGCGGATGGTACAGGTGCAGGAAACCCTGGCGGCTGCCGAGTCACTGTTTCAGAGTGACCAATATCGCGCCGCCGCCGAGTTGATCGCAGCGACTCTGCGCTCCAATGCCGCGCTGCGCGGTCACCTGGCCCAGCCGCCAGCGGCTGCCGACATGACCGCCTGGCTCTATGCCGAGGCCGTCCCCCGTGGTTGGCTCGACAACGAGGAGGCGACGGCCATTCTCAAGGCTGAGGGGCTGGCAAGGTCCGTCGACTTGCCTCCGCCACTGGTGGAGCAGGCGCTCAACGAGGCGCGCGGCGCCCTGGCGCGGTCAAAGCGGTTGCTCGCTAACGGCTAGGTGTTTCCCGACCGCCGATGCCCGGGTCGCTCTGAAGTATGAGATGATCAGGATCGCCTCGAACATTGCGCCGCGTCGACCGTCACGCCGAAGCGCACTTGCGCGTCGTCCGGGGCACGTTCCAAGCAGGTTCGCTCCGCAGCGGTCCCAAGTGGCCGAGAAGCCACGGTCTGCTAAAGTTCTCCTGTGTCTACTGGGTGCTGCCTTTGGTCATGGGGATCTCTCTGTAGCCCTGAGAATGCCATGCTGAGCATCGCCGGCTCGGGTGGTTTTTCTGTGTTGATTGCCCCGCGGGGTACTGGACGACCAGCTATGGACAAGGACACGCTCCAATGGATGGGCGACATCTCTCCGCACGCCGTGGTGGTGGTAGACGTCCTGGGGACGATCATCCAGGTCAACGCCAAGACCTGTGCCCTGTTTGGCTACGATCGCAACAGACTCCTGGGGCAAGCGGTGGATATGCTTGTGCCGGTCCGCCTGCGAGAGGTTCACCGGGCCGATCGCACTGCCTTCATGAACAACCCTGGCGAACGGCCCATGGGCAAGGGGCGAGACCTCTGGGGCCGTCACCAGGAGGGCTGGGAGATCCCGCTGGAAGTCGCGCTGGTACCGGTGACGTTGCCTGAAGGGCCCGCGGTCATTGCCTCGGTCATCGACCTCTCCGTCCGCAAGGATCTGGAGAAGCGGCTGCGCGAGGAGCGGGACGAGGTCACGGTGACTCTCTATAGCATTGGCGATGCGGTCATCACGACAGGTACCGACGGACGCGTCCAGCGCCTCAATCCCGTCGCGGCACGGCTGACGGGGTGGAGCGAGAAAGAGGCGGTCGGTCGGCAGCTCAGCGAGGTGTTCCGGATTATCAACGAGGAAACCCGTGAGCCGGCGGATGATCCTGTGCGTCGATGCCTGCGTGAGGGCCATGTCGTCGAGCTTGCCGATCACACGCTTTTGATCGCTCGCGATGGCACTGAGTTCGGCATTGAGGACTCGGCCGCGCCGATTCCCCGGGACGACCACACATTTTCCGGCGCCGTGCTCGTCTTCCGGGATGTCACCGCGCAACGTCTGGCGAACCAACAGCTCCAGTTCCTGGCGCAACGTGATCCGCTGACCACGCTCTACAATCGGCATTCTTTCGAGCAGCACCTGGATGCCGCCTACCATCGCGCCTCCCGCGGGGCTGAGCGGCATGCGCTGATCTACATCGATCTGGATCAGTTCAAGCTGGTCAATGACACGGCCGGGCACCAGGTCGGCGATCAGCTGCTGGTCGCCGTCGCGCGCTATCTCCATGGTCGTGTGCGCGCTGGCGATGTGCTGGCCCGCATGGGTGGCGACGAGTTCGCCCTGCTCGCCAGTGACATTGATGAGGACTCGGCCCTGGCCCTGGCCAAGGACATTGT
>NZ_SKOG01000257.1 GCF_007120195.1 Aquisalimonas sp. | reverse complement strand
GCCGGCACAATCGACCAGCTCACGCGCAGCGCCAACTGGCGCCTGAACCTCCCGCTGGCAGAGACCCAGGATACGCGGCTGAACTTGTATTGGCTCGACCTGGATGACCGTGCGGGTGGCCGCTTTGCGCGGACCGAGCGCCGGGTGAGCGTGGCCCATCGCAGCCGTTTCCGATGGGGCGAGTTGGATGTGACGGCTGCCCCCGGCGTGGCGTATCGAACCAGCGAGGGTTTTCTCGAACAGCACTCACTGCACCCGACGTTGTCCCTTGCTGTAGCAGGTCCGTTGCATGAACTCGGAATCGCTTTGGGGTATCGAACCTTGGAGCGCCCCGGACTGCGTGCGCCCGACCTGGATGAGTACCATCTGAGCATGGACTGGCGTTACCAGGTCGAACGGCATCAGCTGGGAATCGAGTATGAGCACCTGCTGGCGCAGCCCGACGGGGGCGAGAATCTGGATCTCTGGCGAGCGGGGTTATTCTGGCGCTACAAATTCTTTGGCGGCGCACCGTGACCCGGTTACAGGCGCACCGTCCGGCCCGCGGGGAGCGACGCCGGTTGCCTGGCTCGGAGGGCCGGTCTACAGTGCGCGGACGTTTCGGACACGAGGAGCAAGAGCACTAATGCAAGACTGGGAAGGCCGCGCGGCACCGGAGCCGCCGCCGCAACAACCGCCGCCGCGGCGGGTGGGCGGCCCCTCGTTGCTACCGCCGGTGGTGCTGGCCCTGTTGATCATCAACGGCCTGGTGTACCTCGCCCAGGGGTTCATGGGGCAGTACCTGATTGCGATATTCGCCCTCTGGCCCATGGGGGCACCCGATGCGGTCATGACCACCATGGGCATGGAGGAGGTGCCGCCGTTTCAGGTCTGGCAGGTGTTGACCTACGGCTTTTTGCACGGCGGCATGTTCCACCTGCTCGTGAACATGTTTGCCTTGTGGATGTTCGGTGTGGCCCTGGAAAACCTCTGGGGATCGCGGCGATTCGCGTTCTATTTTCTGTTCTGCGTGGTGGGCGCCGGGCTCATCCAGCTGATCGTCGCCACCAACGCGGCGGCGGACGGTACGGTCTACCCCACGGTGGGCGCATCCGGCGGGGTGTTTGGCATTCTACTGGGCTTCGGCATGATGTTCCCGAATCAGCGCATTGTGCTGCTGATCCCGCCGATTCCCATGAAGGCCAAGTACTTCGTCATCGCCTACGGCGCTTTCGAGCTCTGGGCCGGCATTACCGGCACCCTTGCCGGCATTGCCCATTTCGCCCATTTGGGCGGCATGGTCTTCGGGTTGCTGCTGATCCTCTACTGGCGCCAGACCGGCAGCTTTATGCGCCGCCCGCCGGGGCCAATGTAGGGGCCCCGGACTCGGGCTCTCCTCACCCAGGGTTGCTACGCGCGGGCTTGGCGGCGCTCATGCAGCCGCTGGGCGGCATTCTCCAGCAACGAGTACGCCGCCGGGATGATCACCAGGGTCAATAGCATGGAGGAGACCATGCCGCTGATGATGGCAACGGCCAGTGGCCCTTGCGTCTCTGCCCCGGCACCGGCGCCGATGGCCGCTGGCAGCATCGCCAGGATGAGCGTCAGCGACGTCATCAGGATCGGTCGCAGCCGGATCGGGCAGGCCTGCTGCAGGGCCTCGTTGACGCTCAGCCCCCGTTTCACCCGATACTGATTGGTGAGGTCCACCAGCAAAATGCCGTTCTTGGTTACCAGCCCCACGAGGAGCACCAGCCCGATCATCGAGTAGATGTTCAGCGTATGCTGGAACAGCCATAAGCCGACGATGCCGCCGATCATTGCCAGCGGCAGGGCAGCCAGAATGATGAGCGGCTGCAGGAAGGAGTTGAACTGGCTGCCCAGCACCATATAGACGAGCAGGATGGCCACGACGAAAACGAAGATGATGGCCCCCTGTGTGCGCTCGAATTCTTCGGCCTGACCGACCAGGTTCAGGGAATAGCCGAGAGGCATGATCTCCTCGGCTTCTGACTCGACTGCGTCCACGGCCTGCGCCAGGGGCACGGCCGGGTTGGAGTAGAACTGTGCGGCGTACTGCAGATCGAAGCGGCCGATGACTGACGGCCCCAGCTCCGGCTCGAAGCTGGCGAGGGTGTCCAGTCGCACCATATCGCCATTTCCAGCCCGCAGGTACAGCCTGGAGAGGTCCTCCGGGGTCTGCAACGTGCCTTCCTTCGCCTTCAGGCGGACATCATAGCGCTCGCCGTCACCGGGCTCGTCGTTGTAACGGGCCACGTCGAGACCTCCCGCCAGCACATTGGCCGCCCGTGTTACGTCCAGGGTGCTGATGCCGAGGGCGTGGGCGCGCTCGCGGTCCACTTCCAGTACCAGCTCCGGCATGTCCAGGTCCAGCTCCAGGTCCAGGGTGTCAATCTCGTCACGCCCGCGCAGCCGGGCCTCCAATTCCTCAGCAAGCACCGCGACTTCATCCAGATCAGGACCACTGACGTTGAACTGCAGTGGCTCTCCGCGCTCGCCGGGTATGAGTGGGATGGAGGACGCGAATGCCTGTACGCCGCTGAGCTGCAGCAGCTCGGCCTGCACCTGGTCGGTGATCTGCCGTTGGCTAAGGGTGCGATCCTGGCGCGGATGCAAACGCACGAAGGCGATACCACTGTTGACCTGGCCGGCGTCGCCAAGACCGATGGCAGTGAAATAGGTGTCGATGCCGTCTTGATTCTCCAGTACCCCCTCGACAGACTTCAACTTCTCGTCCGTGTAGTCGATGCTCGAGCCGAGCGGCGTCTCGATGCTCACCAGGAACTGACCTTCGTCCTCCTCGGGGCTGAACTCGCCGCCGAGTTGTCCCAGCAGGCTGCCTGCCGCCGCGGCGATCACGGCGATCACGCCCAGGGTGGTCCAGCGGAACCGCAGCACCCGGGCCAGCAGCCAGCGGTAGCCGGATTCCATACCGCGGAACCCGGTCTCGAGGACGTTGTAGACCTTGCCGTGCTCCTTCGGTACCCGCAGGAAGCGGGAGCACAGCATAGGAGTGAGTGTCAGGGCCACAATGCTCGAAGCCAGCACCCCGACGGCCACCACCACCGCGAAAGACTCGAAGAACAGCCCGATAATCCCTTCCATGAACAGCACTGGCAGGAAGATCGAAATCAAAGACAGCGTGGTGGCAATGATGGCGAAGAAGACCTCGTTGGAGCCGACAATGGCCCCTTCCACGGGATCTGCGATGCCTTCCTCCCGGTGTCGGAAGATGTTCTCCAGCACCACGATGGCATCGTCCACTACCACGCCGATGAGCAGCAGCATTGCGAGCATGGTGAGCGAGTTCAGCGTGTAGCCGAAGGCGAAAATGGTGGCGATGACCGCCGCCAGGGCCACCGGAATGGACAGCGTCACGATCAGTGTGGAGCGCAGATTCTTGAGGAACAGCCAAAGCACGAATGCGGCAAACAGGATGCCGAGGCCAATGGTCTGGAACAGGGTGTCGATCATGTCCAGGATAAACACCGACTGGTCGGAAGCGACGTTGACCTCCATCCCCGGGGGAAGCTGAGGCCGGATCTCCTGCTCGAGCCGCTCGTGCACCTCGTCGATGATGGCGACGGTGTTGGTCCCGGAGACTTTGACCACGCCCAGCCCCACAGTGGGCTCACCGTTGAAGCGGGCCAGGGATCGCGGATCCTCCAGGCCGTCCACCACATCCGCGACGTCGCTCAGGCGAATTAACGCCCCGTTCTGGGAGGCGACGATGAGTTCCTCCAGCGCATGCGGTTGGTGGTATTCCATGTCCAGCTTGAGCAACCGCTCGGTGCGCTCGGCCACCAGAAACCCGCCCGGGAGCTGGAAATGCTCCGTCTCAACGGCGTTGATCAGGTCGTCCACGGTGAGACCGTAAGCCGAGAGCCTTTCTGGCTCCACCTCGATGCGGATGTTGCGCTCCAGGCCGCCACCGATTTGCACCTCGCCGACGCCGTTGATGTTCTCAATCTGCGGGCGTACTACATTGCGCGCGTAAGTGCTGAGCTGTTGCAGGGTGCGGTCGCCCTGGACACTGAGCCACATGATGGCTTGGGCATCCGTGTCGACCTTCTGCACCACGGGGTCATCGGCATCGTCCGGAAGCTCGTCACGGATCTCATTGATCTTGGCCTGGACCTCGTTGAAGGCCACGTCGATGTCGACGTCCAGGTCGAAGGTCACGGAGACCACGGAGGTGCCGGGACTGGAGCTGGATTGAATGCTGTCGATCCCGGGCACGGTGTTGACCGCGCGCTCCACCTCGGAGGTAATGGATGCGTCGATGATCTCCGGGTCTGCCCCTGGCTGGGTGACCACCACGTTGACCACCGGGAAATCGATATTCGGAATGCGGTCGGTGCCCACCTCCTGGTAGCCGATGTAGCCGAACAGCACCAGCACGGCGCTGATCATGACCGCCAGGACGTGGCGCCGTATCGAGAGTTCGGGTAGCGTCACGAGCGGTTACTCCTCGCCTGTGCGAACGGCGGCCTGATCGGAGAGGAAGCCGGCACCGTCCACCGCGATACTCTCACCCGCGTCGAGCCCGGAGCGGATCTCGATGGAGTTGGCGCCGCGCTGGCCCACCTCGACCTCGCGCTGGTGAGCGGTGTCATTGTCGATGACGAACACCACCTCGCCGGCGGGCCGTTGCACGAGGGCTTCCGCAGGAACCACCACGCTCTCGCGCTCTTCGATCAGGACACTGGCGCTGACGCTCCCCCCTTGGCGCCAACCGCCCGGATTCTCCACGTTGGCGATGGCCTCGAAGGTGAGGCTCTGGTCGGCCAGACCGGGGCGCAGCTCGCTGATGGTCGCCTCCACGGTGCCGCCCGCCACCGGTGCGCTCAGGGTCACCGGCTGACCGACTTCCAGATGCTGGGCGACGGTCTCCGGGAACGGCAGGCGGACCCGCAACAGATCTTGGCTGACCACCGTGAACATCGGTTCCCCGGGCGAGGTGTAGTCGCCCTCGGAGACCGCGCGCTCGTCGATCGCCCCGTCCACCGGGGTCTCGACACGGGTCTTGCGCAGATCCCGCTCGGCGTTGCGCACCCGCGCCCTGGCACCCTCGAGATCCTCTTCCAGGGACTCCACCTCACCCTCAGTGGCCTCGTACTCTGATTGGGTCACGTAGCCGTCTTCCAGCAGCTCTGTGCTGCGCTCGAGTTCGCGGCGCTGGGTGCGCAGGCTGACCTCGAGCCGGCGCATGTCCGTGCGTGCCTGGGCAAGTGCGAGTTCGTACGGCTCCGGGTCGATCTCGAGCAACAGATCGCCACGGGAGACGCTATCCCCTTCCTCCACGTGGATGGCCGTAATTTGCCCGGACACCTCCGCGGTGAGCGACGGCGCGGTCTTGCTGGTCAGCCGCCCGAGGGTGCGTTCGGCAACTTCCACAGTGCGTAGGGTTGCCTCTTCCTTGGTGATCAGCACGGCCTCGGGGGGGGCTTCGTCCTCGCCGCCGTTGTCGTTGTTGTCACAACCGACGGCCACGACAGCGAGACCGAGTAATACCGACAAAGTCAGCTTGCGTGCCATGTCGAATGTCCTTGCAGTACGTGGGATCGCTCAGGTGTTGCGCCCGGTGAGGCCGGATCGCAGCAGGTCAACGAGGTGCGCGCAGTAGCGTTGCGGGTCGCAGCCCGTGCCATTGGCGTCGAGGCGCGGCAGCACGTCGCGCAGCTGAAAGTGCATGAAGGCGCCGCCGAGCAGCGTGAGCGCGAGCACCAGTGCGGTGTCGCGGTTGTCCTGGCCAGCTTCGGGCAGGGCGCCCTCGAGCGTCTCGATGAGTTCGGTCAGGCCGTCGCCAATCGTCTCCTCCGCACGTTGCCGTTGCGGATTACCTCGGGGGTTGAGCATCTGGCGCAGAAACAGGTTCACGGAAGAGGGGTCCCGCAGCATGGTGTGGAGATGGTCCAGCGTGAACCGCTCCAGGCGTTCATCCAGCGGGCGGCTGCTGTCCGCCAGGTTGACGAGCAGCGCGTCGAACGTCAGCCGTGAATCCTCCAGCACCGCGTCGTAGAGGCGCGCCTTGTTGCCGAAGTGGTGAAAGACATTTGCCTTGCTGACGTCCGCCCGGGCCGCGATGTCGCGGATCGATACGCCATCGACCCCATGTTCCGTGAACAAATGGCGGGCAGCGGTGAGAATGCGTTGCGCGGCTTCGGTGCGGATGGGTGTGGCATCCGCAATGCTGTTATCGGTCACGATCGGAGTCTCTCGGGGGCGCAGGATTTGGGAGTCAGTCGGACGGTTCAGGCTGACCGGTCGGTCAGACCGGCAACTGTACCGAGCCCTCGGCGACGATGCAAGCCCCCCGGCCGAACTGCAGCAATTCCAATTACGGCGCCGGTGCCATGGCGTGGCTGCACGCCGTGAATGAAACGGCGCAGCAGGCGCACGACTCGTGTTGCGCTTGTGCGCCTTTGGCGCGGATTGTTTGACGGTGCATTACGCTGTCGCTAATGGCACCCTACGCCCTTCGATCGGCCCCGGTGCCATGGCATGGCAGGACTCCACCACGTACCCACCGCGGGAATGACGGCCCAGAGCCATGGCCCACGGAAGATCGGCAAAATTAGAACTGCCGGCCGAACTGGGGGAGCGGGGCCGAACCTGGGCTGGATCAGCCGCCGGCAGCGACGCCGGCTGCCAGCAGCAACACGGCCACCACCGCGGCGGTCGCGTGCAGCAAGATCAGGGGCAGGATCACCGGCTCATCCCGGGGTCTGACGAGCAGGGTGAACAGCCCGCCCGCCGCGGCCAGCAGGAACACGAAGAACGCACTGTTCAGCAGCAGATTCTCCGGTCCGGTGAACACCCGAACCCCGAGTAGCGTCAGTGCGCCGAGGGCGGTGACGGCATGCAGATAGCCAAGCGCCACCAGAGGGCGGCCGCGGCGGCGGCCCTGCCAGAGGGCGAACCCGCCCAGAGTCATGGCCAGCAGAAAAACAAACAAGCTCAACGCCGCCATTGCCGGCTCCTCAATCGCATCATCGAACCGCGGACACCACGCGCGCGGTCCCCGGGGTTCACGGTGACCCGCAGGGGAATCTTTGCGGTGACCGGGGAGTCTCTATAGTTAAGGTAAGTCTACCTTCGACAACTCCGAATGGTCTGCGGCATGAACGGATGCAGGAACGGTGTGTTTGCGGTGCTGGTGGGCATCATGTGCCTGGCGGGCGTGCCGGCGGTCGCCGACGATGAATCGGGGGCCTGGGCGTACGCCATGGAGCCGAAGCCACTGCGCGATCGCGTGCGGCTACTGATCGACGGGGAATCGGCCCTGGAAGGGCATATGCGGTTTTTCGGCAACGAACGCGAGGCGCGGCTTGAAGGGCGATTTCGGGATCGGGATCTACTGATCCGCTGCACCCGTAACCCGTTGGTGGACGCCCTGAACTGCTGGGTGCGGGTCGATGGTGAGCTCCGAAGCAATCACGTCGTCGTCCAGTAATTCCCCTGCCTGATCGGTGGATTTACTCGCGCGCCGCCTTACTGTCCCCCTCGATCAGTGGATCGAGTGCGCGCAATGCGGGGTCGTTCTCCGTATTGATGGCCAGCGTATCGGCGGCCTCATCGGCGCGGAGGTGCTCCACGATGGCCAGCTGGTGATCGAGCACCGACGCGTCGGCCTCGGATGGATCGCCGCCGGCCGCCTGGCGCGACCGGATGCGTGCGCGCAACGTCGCCACGTCCGCCTGGCAGTCCACGACGGTGAACGCAGCGCCCGCGCGGCGGGCGCAGTCCCGGAACCGCTCCCGCTCAGCCAGTCGCAGGCTGGCTGCGTCGACGATCACGCTCATACCGGCCTGTAGGAGGGCGCCGGCGAGTTCTTCGAGGCGCGCGTAGGTGCGTTCCGAGGCCTGCTGGCCGTAGAGGCCTTCACCCACCCCGGCGCCAGTCCGCGCGTTGCGATCCAGCCCGTACAGGCGCTTGCGTTCCACGTCGGAGCGCAGGCGCATGGCCCCCAGGCGCTCCACGAGTGCCTGCGCGACGGTGGACTTGCCGCTGCCCGAGAGCCCGTGCATGAGGATCAGCCGGGGGTGGTCGGGGCGGGTCTCGGCTGCGGCGATCCCCAGGTAGCGCTCCATGGCTGTTCGTGCGTGCTCGTGCGACTCGGCGTCCGCACAGGTGTTGCGCATGCGCAGGCCGCTGACCTTCGCCCGCACGAGGGCCCGGTAGGCGCGATAAAACGCCAGCAGTCGTGCCCCCGGATAATCGCCGGTGTGCTCGAAGTAGCTGTTGATGAACCGGGCCGCGAGATCCGGCCGCTGTCGGCTGCGCAGGTCCATGTCAAGGAACGCCACTTCGCTGCTGACATCGATCCAGCGCAGGGCAGGCGAGAACTCAATGCCGTCAAAAATCACCGGCCGGCCATTGCAATCGACGATATTGCCCAGGTGCAGGTCGCCGTGGCACTCCCGCACACGCCCCAGGGCGCGGCGCTCCTCCATGAGCGGCGCCAACGCCTCCAGCTGCCCCTGCGTCCAGTCGGCCAGATGCTCGACGCGCCGATCCGTGCCGAGCAACTCACGCAGCTGGGCGAAGTTATCCATCGTCGGCTCTGCGATCGCGGCAGGCGTCCCCCAGGGGGAGGCGGCGTCGGCCACGGCCGCCTGATCATGAAACGCGGCCAATTGCGCGGCCACTGCATCCAGCTCCGACGCCGTGAGTTCGCCGCGCTCAAGCAGGCGATCGTAAAGGCGGTCGTCATCGAAGCGCCGCATCTGCACCGCCCAGTCCAGCAACGGGCCGTCCCCGCCGACGGTGGGATCATCGGGCGTCCCGGTGATGGCGATGCGCTGGAGGTAGATCTCCGGGGCCAGGCGCCGATTGAGCCGCAACTCTTCGTCGCATGCATGGCGCCGCTGCTCCAGGGTGGTGAAATCCAGAAAACCCAGGTTCAGGGGCTGTTTCAGCTTGTAGGCGCGGGTGTCCGTGAGCAGCAGCGTCGATATGTGGGTGCGGACCGTGGTGACATCCGTCACGGCGTGGGGATAGCGTTGCGGCTCCCGCAGGCGTTCGGCCATGCGGTTGTGGTCTGTGGTGCTCAGCTCCTGCATTACGACGCCGGGTTGCTGATGGCTTGGCGCAGCTCACGAATGACGGGCGCAGTGTCCGGGGACACGCCGCGCCACAGTCGGAAGGATTCGGCGGCCTGTTCCACCAGCATGCCGAGCCCGTCCAGCGTTAGCCCCGCCCCCTGTTGTTCCGCCCAGCGGAGAAAAGGTGTCGGTTCCGCACCATACACCATATCGTACGCAGCGCCGCCGGATGCGAACAGATCGTCGGGTAGAGCGGGCATTTCGCCGCTCAACCCGGTGGATGTGCCATTGATGATCAGGTCGAACGGCCCGTGCCCGGCAAGCGCATCGAACCCGCAGGCGCTGTTCTCGCTCATCCCGTGGCACAACCGCAGGAGCGCCTGGGCGCGGCTGACGGTGCGGTTGGCGATCACGAGCACAGCCGGCCGCTCGGCGACCAGTAACTCCAGCACGCCACGCACGGCGCCACCGGCGCCGAGCACGAGAATGCGCCGGCCTTGCAGCGAGATGTGGTGGTTGTAGCGCAGGTCGCGCACCAGGCCCTCGCCGTCGGTGTTGTCTCCGTGACGACCCCCATCGGCGCCGAACAATAGCGTGTTTACGGCCCCGCAGGTTTCAGCCCTGGGGCTGCGGCTATCCGCCACGGCCCAGGCCTCTTCCTTGAATGGCACAGTGATGTTGAGCCCGCGTCCGCCGTCGGCCTGGAACAGTTCCACCGCCTCGGCGAAACCATCCGGGGCGACGTCCTGGCGGGTGTACTCCAGATCCTGGGCAGTCTGCTCGGCGAATCGGGCGTGAATCCAGGGCGAGCGGCTGTGGGCAACAGGGTGTCCGAAGACGGCGTAACGGTCAGTCATGGTTGTGTCACGTGTCGGTGGTTGCTGCGATTTTGCGCATCGCGTTCGTCACGTCAGCTAAGCGCGTCCTCGCGCAGCCATTCGGCCACCCGGCCGGCGAAGTAGGTGAGTATGCCGTGGGCCCCGGCGCGCTTCATGGCGGTGAGGGCTTCCAGGGCGCAGGCGCGCTCGTCCAGCCATCCTTCTTTCGCCGCTGCCATGAGCATGGCGTATTCACCGCTGACCTGATAGGCGAACGTCGGCGCACCATAGGCGGTGCGGACCCGGTGGATGACGTCTAGATAGGGCATGGCCGGCTTCACCATGACCATATCGGCGCCCTCTTGCAGATCCAGCGCCACTTCCCGCAACGCTTCATCGGTATTGGCAGGGTCCATCTGGTAGGTCTGCTTGCCCGCTGCACCGAGGTTTTTCGCCGATCCCACCGCGTCGCGGAAAGGGCCGTAGTAGCTGGAGGCGTACTTGGCGGCGTAGGCCAGAATGCGGGTGTTCTGATAGTCGGATGCCTCCAGGGCCTCGCGAATGGCGCCGATACGCCCGTCCATCATGTCCGACGGTGCGACAACGTCCACCCCCGCCTCGGCATGGCACAGCGCCTGGCGCACCAGGATCTCCACCGTCTCGTCGTTAAGGATATGTCCCTGTTCATCCAGAACGCCGTCCTGGCCGTGGATGGTGAACGGATCCAGGGCGACATCGGTCATGACGCCGAGCTCCGGAAATTGTGACTTCAGGGCCCTCACGGCGCGGGGGGCCAGGCCATCCGGGTTGCAGGCCTCGCGGGCGTCCGCGGTCTTGAGTTCCGGCGGCGTTACCGGGAACACCGCAACGGCTGGGATGCCCAGCGCGAGCAGGCGGCCTGCTTCTTCGAGCAGGAGGTCAATGGACAGTCGTTCCACGCCGGGCATGGAGGCCACGGCGACTCGCTGTTGCTCGCCGTCGACGACAAACAGCGGCTGGATGAGATCGTCCGCACTGAGCCGGTTCTCCCGCATGAGGCGACGGGAGAAGGCGTCCCGGCGCATGCGCCGCATGCGCACACCGGGGAAGTAACCGAGGGTGGTGCTGTACGTGGTCATGGGCCATCCTGCAGCGCGACTGGTACCGCATTATGCCTGGAGGAGGGCGGAAGGCGGAAGGGATCAACGGATCAAGGGCCGAGCGGGCAAGGGGGAGTGCCGGGTTGGCAGATGTGACTTGGTGGGGCGGCTGCAACGGTGCATCTGACGATGCACCGCCCCCGGCCTCTAGGCCAATCGACGGGAGGTTTAGCCGCCACAACTCGCCCCACCGAGCACGCAGAATTTGGCGCAATGGGGGTGATTGAGGGAGACCTCGTCGACGCTCTCCGCCAGGGTGCGGCCCAACTCGAATTGCGGATCGTAGGGAAGCAGCGTGCAGGGGACGACGACCGGATGCTCGGCGCCCTTGCGCTTGATCACCATGCGGGAGGTGGCGCACATCTGGGCGTCCGGTGTGGTGCCGACCTTCTTCCAGCAGGCCTCGGTGATTTCCGGCACGTCCACGCGTTCGTCCATTTCCGGAAACAACACCACGCGGTGGAGGTCGTCGGCGTCCAGGTGGATATGCTCGCGCCGGAACAATCGCGCGTAGCCGCGTCGCATCTCCTGCTCGCTCTCGCCGGAGAAAAGCCGGCCGGCGATGTGGACTGTGAAGCCGTTGTTGGTGAGCCAGTGCAACCCCGCCACGGTCGGCGCCCATGACTTGGGGCCGCGCTCTTCCTCATGGACCTCGCGGCTATAATGGTCGATGGATACGCGCACGGTAAGGCGGTCGCCGTGGCGCTGCTGCACATCGAGCAGGCGGTCCGCGACCTTCATCATGGGTTTCATGGCGTTGGTGAGAATGAGCGCCTCGAAACCACGCTCGAGGACGTCCTCGAGCATCGGGATCATGTCCGGGTTCATAAACGGTTCGCCACCGGTGAATGCAATGGTGCGTGTGTCCAGGCCCTCGCGCTGGATCTCGTCCAGGTAGCTGGCCACCTCCGAGGCCGTCAGATAGACCAGGCTGTCGTTACTCGGTGACGATTCGATATAGCAGTTCCGGCAAGCCAGGTTGCACAGGGTGCCGGTGCAAAACCACAGCGTCTCCAGCCGGCGCAACTGGACATGCGCGCGCCGTTGGCCGTCGGCGGTGACGTGCGGGTCGCGGAATTTACGCGGGTCCAGGAACTGAATGACGGATTCAGCGGCGTTAGTCATAGAACATCCTCGTTTCAAGCATTGCGTCTGCCCCCCGTTCTTGGTGTCGCCCACACTCCGCAACGGTGAGCTGGGCCATGCGGCGGGTACCGTCTACCAATGGACTCCAGTTTAGCCCTGAGCGGGTTTTCGAGCGGATAGGGGAAACTGCGTAGCATTTCTCGGAGAGGGTGAGGGGCACCCCGAGGCCGCGTTGTCATCCGGAGCGCCCCGCGCTTGCGGACCGGTCCGAGTCGCCGCCGCCAGGATGCTCGTCACCGAGCGACTGCAGGCGGCGTTCCGCCCAGTCCAGTACACGCTGCACCCGCGGTGAGGCCAGTTGCCGGGCGCGCCGGAAACTGACCCACCGGTACTCCTGATGTTCCGGACGTCCGAGCTCCGGGTTAATGCCGAGGACGACGTGCTTGCTCGTCGTTTCCGCGAGGTAATAACGGGCCACCTTGCCCCGGGCGTAGGGCCCGGTTTCCACGTAATCGTAACCCAGCAAGAACTGCAGATCACAGATGCCGGTCTCTTCGCGGACTTCCCTGAGTGCCGCATCAAGTGGCTCTTCGCCCGCTTCCACGTGGCCCTTGGGGGAGTCCCAGTATCGGAATGCGCGCAGCAACAGGCACCGCCAAGCATTCGCTTCGCGCCGGACGATCACCACCCCCGCAGAGCGGGTTCGCACCTTCATGCCCACTTCCTCGTTTCCCGCAGTCAGCTGACCATGATGGGTCATCGGGCGCCACGATGTCCCTAGCCCTGATGATAGCCGGGACTGAGCGCATGCACTGCCTCGATCATGGCATGGGCGTGGTCAGGGTTCACTTCCGGGTGGATCCCGTGCCCCAGGTTAAACACGTGGCCTGTGCCGTGACCGTAAGCGCTCAGTATGTCGCCGACGTGGTGTCGGATAGTCTCGGGTGAGGCATACAAAGCGCTGGGATCGAGGTTTCCCTGCAATGCCACGCGGGCGCCCACACGGCGGCGCGCCTCACCGATGTCCTGTGTCCAGTCAATGCCAAGCCCGTCGGCCCCGCATTCAGCCATGGCCTCCAGCCAGGGACCACCGTTTTTGGTAAAGAACACCACCGGGACCCGTCGGGCGTCTGCTCTCTTGGACAGGCCGGAGATGATTTGTTCTGCGTACCGCAAGGAGAATTCCCGATAGCTCGCCGGTGTGAGAATACCGCCCCAGGTATCGAAGATCATCAACGCCTGGGCGCCGGCCGCAATCTGGGCGTTCAGATAGCTGGTGACCGCCCGGGCGAGTTTGTCCAGCAGCCGGTGCATGAGGTCCGGACGCTCGTAGAGCATGCCCTTGCTCCAGGCGTAGTTCTTCGAGCTGCCGCCCTCGATCATGTAGGTCGCCAGCGTCCACGGGCTGCCGCTGAAGCCGATGAGCGGCACTTGACCCCCCAATTCACGCCGGACAAGACGCACGGCGTCGGGTACGTAGCGCAGCTCCGCTTCCGGGTCGGGGATGGGCAGGGCGTCGATGGCGGCCGCATCGCGAACCGTGCGCTCGAACCGCGGCCCTTCCCCCGGTACAAAATACAACCCCAGCCCCATGGCGTGGGGAATTGTCAGGATGTCCGAGAACAGAATCGCCGCGTCCAGCCGGAAGCGCTCCAGGGGTTGCAGCGTGACCTCGCAGGCGAGTTCCGGCGTCTGACACAGGGTCAGGAAGTCCCCGGCCCGCTCCCTCGTGGCCCGGTACTCGGGGAGGTAGCGCCCGGCCTGGCGCATCATCCACACAGGTGTGCGTTC
>NZ_SKOG01000234.1 GCF_007120195.1 Aquisalimonas sp. | reverse complement strand
CGCAACCAGCGCATCTTGCACGGCGTCAAAGATCTTACGGTCAATCAACACACGCTTCACGGCGCAGCATATCTGGCCGTTGCCGCTGGTGAACCGACCGGCGATCAGCGCCGCCGCGGCGTTCTCGGGGTCGGCATCCTCGCAAATGATAGTGGCGTCGTTGCCGCCCAGCTCCAGGTGGACCTTCTTCATCGTTTTGGTCGCGCTACGCAGGATATGGCGACCCGCATCAGTGGAGCCGGTCATTGCCACCATGTCGATGCCCTCGGCGCGTACCAGCGCCGCGCCGACGGTCTCACCGGGGCCGGTGATCACCTGATGGGCGGCGGCCGGCAGACCAGCCTCTTCCATAAGCCGGGCTATCCTGATGAGTGTGAGCGGGCAGTCCTCGGGCGGTTTGGTGATCACCGCGTTGCCAGCGGCCAAGGCGCCGGCCGCCTTGTGGGACCACAGCTCCGCCGGGTAGTTGAACGGCACGATGGCGGCGACGACTCCGCGCGGCTGGCGCATGGTGAGAGCCAGAGACCCCGCGTGCCCTGGTATCGAATCGAGCGGGGTAACGCGACCAAACAGGCGCTTGGCCTCCTCGGCATAGCCGCGAAAGATGCGTATGGCAGCGTCGATCTCGCCACGCACCTCCCTCAGCGTCCGTCCATTCTCCCGGGCAAGCAAACGCGCAAGCTCGCCATGCCGCGCCTCCATCGCAGCGGCCGTGCGCATGAGGACCGCCGCCCGTTCATGCGAGGGCATGGCGGCGATGCGTCGCTTACCGGATTGGGCGGCTTCGACGGCACGGGCGATATCTTGCTCGCTGGCGTGAGGCACGACGTCGATGATCTCGTGGGTGGCCATGCTGAGGACCGGGTCGCTGGCCCCATCGGTTGCGGAAACCCATTCGCCGTCGATCAGCATTTGCGCCTGCATCGCCCTTCGCCTCTCCAGAAGCCATGTCCGCCTCTGCCCCCCGTTGCGCCACCCAGCTTATGCAGTATGTGCATCAAGTCAACGATTGTCGCACTATTCTCATCCGGCGGAAACTAATATACAAATATTGCACAACGTAGCGGAGGCCCCAACTTGGACACGAGAGTAGAAACCAATAGGAGCGCAACCGCGCTTCGGGCGCTGAAGGTTCTGGAGGTACTGGGCGAGGCCAACGGGCCGCAGTCGGTAGTCAATGTGGCCGAGGCACTGGGTGCCGATCGCAGCACGGCCTATCGGATGCTGATGACACTGATGGACGCCGGCTACGTCGCCCGAGATGCGCGCACGGGCGGCTATCGGCTCGGTTACAAGGTGCTGACGCTTGGCCGATCGCTCCTCGCCCGCGACGAGCGCAACGAGCTAATCCTGTCCTGCCTTCATGAGATTTCCGCCGAAACCCAGGAGACGGCGCACTACTCGGTTCTCGATCGAGATGCGGCGGTTCTAGTACTCCGCGCAAAGGGAACTCAGCTTGTTACGGTGGACTTCCAGATCGGTGATCGCGCACCGCTCCACTGCAGCTCCATCGGCAAGGCGCTTCTTGCCTATCAGGATGCCCGACTGGTCGAGGAGGTGATCGCCGCCGGCCTGCCGCAGATGGGGCCGAACACCATCACGGATCCTGCGCGCCTGCGCGCCGAGCTTGAGAGTGTGCGGATCGCAGGATACGCCTATGACGAGCTGGAATTCGCACCGGACATGCGGTGCGTTGCGGTTCCTGTTTTTGAAGAAGGGGGAGTCGTGCGCGGCGGGATCAGCCTGTCTGGCCCGGCGTCCCGCTACACGCCCGGGAAGCTGAAACAGCTCAAGGATGACGTAGTTGCCGCGTCACGTCGGCTGTCCCGCCAATTGGGCGCCACCGCTGAATAATCCGAACTGCACGCATACCACGCGGTGAGTCCAGCGGGGCTCCCGCTGCTGCCAGATTCGTCGGTCAGCTGATCCGCACGAGAGGTCGGGAATGGCTGGAAACGCCGGCTCTCGCCAACGCCAAGAGTATGACTGGGTTGGTTCATGGTTTGCCTGCGGAAATGTTTCCCATTCCAGATCGAAACTGAAACCAGAAGTTCCTCAGCGCCACCGATGCCCACCCTGCGGCGATGTCCGACAGGCGACGCAATACTGCCGGGTCTGTGGCGGACGCGATGAGATGTGAACTGGCTCTGCGCCCCGGCGAGTAGGATCGACCGCTCCGGGCCGGCGCATCGCAAACTCTATATCCTTGATCAAATGACTGCTTCTCAAGGCGGGTTGGACATGACTGTCCCACTCGCCTTCATGTATGTGGCAACCCAAAGGTCGCACTACTTATTGGCGGCAATTAATGCGGTTGTATACAGAGCGAATCTCCAACATTTTCATGCTGCTCGTCAGTATTTCTGCCAAGTGCCGATCCCATTCCGTGAGGGCATCGGGGGCAATATCCTCAAAAATCAAAAGGAGTGGAAAATGAATAGAACATTAGCGGCTACGACGGCAGCGCTGTTAGCGAGCACTGCCTTGGCGGTAGCGCAGGGCCAGAACGAATTCGACTGGTTCCAGGCAGGGATCGGCCAAACCGCGTCGCTGGACCAGGTCCAGGCGGGATTCTCGACAGGCGATAACTACGCGTCGATCACGCAGCTCGGAGCCTTTAACACAGCGATTGCTACGCAGACACAGACCGCCGGAGGGGCGGCCGAGGGAGGGTCGGACGGAGACAACACATCTTTTATCGGTCAATTCGGGGCGCTGAACTGGGCCGCCGCTGTGCAGGCGCAGGGCGAAGCTCCTGGTATCGAGGGTTCGAGCGGCGACAACTACTCACAGATCCTCCAGCTGGGGATTGGGAATATCGCGGGGGTTTCGCAAACGCAGGGCAACTCGAGTCGTCACGACAACTTTTCGGAGATTACGCAACTCGGTGTATCAAACCTTGCGATGGTGACGCAGGGGCCTGCTGACGCGCCCAGTAATGCCGGTGCTACAGCTGGAAACATTTCTGGCATCGTTCAGTTCGGTGCGATGAATCAGGCCCTGGTTGAGCAGACGATGCATCGGGGATTTGAGGAGAACAACTCCGACATTCTGCAGCTCGGGGTCGGGAATTTTGCCGCTGTCTCACAATATATGGGGCAGAACGCGCGCGAAGGCACGAACAACTCTGAGATCTTGCAGGTGGGTGGCCTGAACGCCGCGGTCGTTGGTCAGACTCAGCCGAATATCACAGACGGGGACGTGCTTGGCGACAATCAGTCGACAATCTTCCAGGCGGGCGTCGGCAATGCGGCGGTCGTTGGCCAATCGCAGGCGGTGAGCGAGGACGTGGATCCGTCCACCGGGCTCAACACGTCTGAAATTGTGCAGCTCGGCGCCGGCAACTTTGCCGGGGTATCGCAGAGCCAGGCCGCAGGTTCCATCGGACTCAACGAGTCGAACATCCTGCAGCTCGGCGGTGGCAACGCCGCCATAGTGATCCAGGAGCAGGGGTCCGGAACGCCGGCGGGACCGACCTTCTTTGGTTTTGGCGATCGGGCCCAACCTGGTTCAAGCGGAGACAATATCTCCGAGGTATTTCAGATCGGGGTAGATGTCGAAAACGCCAACTTCGCCCTAGTGTCCCAGAGCCAGGCGACCAATTCATCGGGCCTCAACCAGTCTGACACGTTTCAGGTCGGCGAGGGGAATGCTGCAATTATTGTGCAAGAGCAAAGTGCGGGCAGTCCGGGGCTAGTTGCTCCAATCGGCAGCGGATTGCCTAACCAGCCTGGATCGTCCGGCCAGAACGTGTCGTCGACCGTCCAGCTCGGCGAGGACAATTTCGTCATGGTCGAGCAGAGCCAGGCGAACGCACAGGCACTTGCGGGCATCGGGCTGCCGGGTTCGAGCAACGACAATCTGTCCGGCGTTTTCCAGGTGGGCCCTCACACCACCTGCTACAACCGGTTCGTGCGCTGGCGACGCGCCGGGATCTGGGACCGCCTGCTGGAGGCGGTGGCGCGGGCCTATG
>NZ_SKOG01000031.1 GCF_007120195.1 Aquisalimonas sp. | reverse complement strand
CCAGGGTATTGGCCTTGCGGACCATCACGCCCAGCAGGCTGATGACGCCCATATTGAGCACAACGCCAATGAGATAGGCACCGAAACTCAAAGTCGCATAACGCTTGGCCGGTGGTTGGTTGATCAGCACGGCGCCGCAGCGGCGCACCAGCGGCGAGCTCTCCGCGGCCTCGCGCAGGAACGACAGGCAGGCGAGAAAGGTGGCGAAATAGATGGTGCGCTCCAGGGCGAGCCACAACGCCTCCCCGGGCGATGCCATGAACCATGGCAGGCCAAACACTGCCAGGGCGGCGACGCCCAGCAGCACGTGCGCGACCCGGGGAAGCAGCGACCACTGCCCGATCAGGTAGACAAGCAGGGCGAGTTGGGCCATGACGGCCAGGGGTGCCCAGCCACTCAGCTGATAGGCGATGGTGCCAAGCAATACCACCGCCATCCAAAGGCCGGAACGTATCAGCGCTGGCATGCTCAGCGTGCGCCGCTGGCGGTGCCCTCGCTGCCTGCCGCTGCCATAGTCTGGGAACGGAGCCGGAAGGTGCCCTCGCCCAGGGCGATGAGTTGGCCGTCGGGGCCGAAGACTTCCCCAGTGGCAGCGTAAATGCGCCGCCCGCCGGCACGGCGGCGACCCACGGCGCGGATGGTGCCCTCACTGACCTGACCAGTAAAACTCACGGTCAGGGACAGTGTAATGGAGCCGCGCTGCTCGGCCGGGTCCGATACGTAGCAACCGGCGAACCCACACACGGCATCCAGAAGCGTCGAGAGCACACCGCCATGGAGCACGCCGCTGCGGTTGAGGTGCTTCGGCGCCACCTCCAGCTCGAGGACCGCCAGGTCCTCTTCCCACTGCGTGAGGCGATGGCCGATCAGGCCATGGAAACCCGCCGACGTCTCATCGGCGAACTCACCCGCGTTGTGCGGCTCATTACCCAAATCCGACCCCTCCGTTCATGCCTGACCGGCCCGAATCATTTCGTTGAGCTTGCCCTTGAGGATCTTGCCCGTGGGCGTCGCCGGCAGGTGCTCCATGATCACGACTTCCGAGGGCCGCTTGTACGGCGCCAAGCGCTCGGCGGCAAAGGCACGGATGTCTTCGGCGGTGGCTTCGCTGCCCGGCGCGAGCTGGACATAGGCCACCACTTCCTCGTTGCCCACGACGGACCGTCCCACGACGGCGGAGAGGGTGACGTCCGGGTGCGCGGTGAGCACCGCTTCCACGTCCGGCGGGTAGACATTGAATCCGGAACGAATAATGAGTTCCTTGCTCCGGCCGACGATGTGCAGATTGCCCTTGGCGTCGATCTGCGCCATGTCACCGGTGTTCAGCCAGCCGTTGCTGTCGATGACCTCCGCGGTGGCCTCCGGTTGGCGGTAGTAGCCCTTCATCACGGTGGGGCCACGCACCCACAGCTCGCCGATCTCGCCCTCGCCCACGGGGTTGCCGTCGCTGCCCTGCAGCCGGTATTCGAGCAACGGCAGCACCGGCCCGCAGGAGGTCGTGTCCAGTTCTCCGTCGAGCCGCGTCTGGGAGATCGTCGGTGCCGCCTCGGTGAGCCCGTAACCGTTATGGAGCTTCAGGCCGAACGCGCTTTCCACCCGTTCCTTGACGCTCGGATCGAGCGGCGCACCCCCCACGGACATGTAGCGGAGCTGCGGCGCTTCGAGGGCCAAATCCTTGGTCTTGAGGTATTCCAGCAGCCGCTGAAACATGGCCGGTACACCCTGGAGGACGGTGACACCGTCCTCGGCGAGGGCCTTGGCAAGACTGGCTGGATCGAAGCGCGCGCTCAGTTGCAGTGTCGCGCCGGCGTAGAGTGTGCCCAGGAACATGCTGGATAGCCCGAACACATGGGAGATGGGCAGCACACCGTAGACCCGGTCCCCCTGCTGGAGCCCGCGCAGCCCGCCGGAGATCGCTGCAACGGCCAGCATATTCCTGTGGGTGAGCATCACGCCCTTGGGCGTGCCAGTGGTGCCGGAGGTATAGATCAGCGTGGCCACCTGTTCGGCCCCATCCGTGGCGACCGGCTCAGGAGCCGATTCGCGCATCGGGCTCAAGGCGATCTCCCCGAGCCGCTGGGAATCGATCCGCTCGGCGCCGTACTGATCGGCCAGGGGGCCGGCCGCATCCGGCGACCCGCCGGTGGTAAAGACCAGGCGCCGCGGCTTGCAGCTGTCGGCGATGATTTCGATTTCCTTCGGCGAAATCCTGGCACTGACCACGGCGCACCAGACATCCATCTCGCTGGCGGCGAGGATCATTGCGACCAGCGCGCGGCAGTTCTCGTTTAACACCATAATGCGATCACCGGGGCCCACGCGCGCATCGGCCAGGCGCTGCTGGGCCTCCTCGACGGCTGCTGCCAGGTCGGCATAGTTCCAGGTGACGTCACCGTCGACCACGGCGAGGGCCTCGGGCGTCTCCCGTGCCCAGGCCAGGGGTTGGTGGCTGATGCGCTGCGGCAGTGCCGCCAGGATTTCGCTGGCCCAGCGGCCGCGGATCTGTTCATCAGGCATCTGTGCTTGGGTCATGGGCTGTATCCGCTTGCTGTGCGTGCTGTAGTTGTGCGCCGCATGGTGTTACTCCGTCAGCTCCTTCGCCATATTCCGTGCGATGACAATCTGCTGGATCTGGCTCGTGCCTTCGTACAGGCGGAACAGCCGCACGTCGCGGTAGAAGCGCTCCACGGGGTACTCGGAGATATACCCGGCACCGCCGTGGATCTGCACGGCCCGATCGGCGACACGACCCACCATTTCGGCACAGAAGAGCTTGCAGCAGGATGCCTCGGTGCTCACGCGCTCGTCATTGTCCTTCTTACGGGCAGCTTCCAGCACCATGCAGCGTCCGGCGAAAGTCTCGGCCTTGCTGTCCGCGAGCATGGCCTGGATCAGCTGGTGTTCCACCAAATGCTTGCCGAACTGCTTGCGCTCGGTGGCGAAACGCATGGCCTCGTCGATGAGCCGTTCGGCGACCCCCACGCACACGGCCGATATGTGCAGGCGGCCGCGGTCGAGCACTTTCATGGCGGTCTTGAACCCCTGCCCTTCCTTCCCACCGATGAGCGCATCGGCGGGGACACGGGCGTCCTCGAAGATGACGTCGCAGGTATGCGAGCCGCTTTGACCCATTTTCTTGTCCGGCTTGCCCAGGGAAATCCCCGGAGTGTCGGCGTCTACCAGGAAGGCGGAGACTCCGGCGGCGCCCTTCACGCTGGGGTCGGTGCGGGCCATCAGCGTGAACACACTCGCGTAAGGGGCGTTGGTGATGTAGCGTTTGGTGCCGTTGACGACGTACACGTCGCCGTCGCGGACGGCGCTCGTCTTCACAGCGCCGGCGTCGGAGCCCACATCCGGTTCGGTCAAGGCGAAGGAGCCGATAATCTCGCCGGTGGCCATGCGCGGCAGGTAGCGTTCCTTCTGCTCATCCGTGCCGTCCATGATGATCCCCTGGGAACCGATACCATTGTTGGTACCCATGATGGAACGAAAGGCCGGCGAGGTGTGCCCGAGTTCCAGCGCCACCAGCACCTCTTCTTCCATGGTCAGCCCCAGTCCACCGTGCTCCTCCGGGATCGACAGGCCGAACAGGCCCAGCTCCTTCATCTCGTCGACGATCTCCTGGGGGATGCGGTCGTTCTCCGCCACCTCCTGTTCCCGGGGTACGAGGCGCTCGCGCACGAATCGGCCGACTGTGTCGAGGAGCGAGTTCAACGTCTCCTGGTCTCTGATCATGGATCTGCCCTCATTGATAACGAACTAGGTAGGAGTCGTTCCACCCGTGATGCCTGGCGCCCGAGACGCACTGAGCGCCTGGGTCGGGCACGTGCGCCACCCGTTGCCGGAAGCGCTGGACCGTCAGGCCCCGACTACACTTATAGAACGTGAAACGCGAGTTGCATTGAAATCTGGCACGAACTATTCTCTCGGTCAAGTTTTCGAAACACGATTTCGCATTGCAAAACAAGCTAATACAACCTTGTGAGTGAGGTCAGGAGGAGCATCATGCTCGACGCCTATGTGTACGACGGAATCCGCACGCCCATCGGCCGCCATGCCGGCGGTTTGGCGCCCGTGCGCCCGGATGATCTTCTGGCGCTCTGCATCCGCCACGTGGTGGAGCGAAATCGTTTCGACCCGACCAGTATCGAAGACGTCGTGGTGGGCTGCACGAACCAGGCCGGTGAGGACGCGCGCAACATCGCCCGCCACGCCGGCCTGCTTGCCGGGCTCCCCGTCGACGTGGCCGGCCAGACGGTCAATCGTCTGTGCGGCTCGGGGCTGGCGGCCTCCCTGGATGCAGCTCGCGCCGCCAATGCCGGCGAGGGGCAGCTGTTCGTAGCCGGTGGCTCGGAGAGCATGAGCCGGGCTCCGTTCGTCATCGCCAAGGCGGAAAGCGCCTACAGCCGCGACATCAGGGTGTTCGACTCCACCATTGGTGCGCGCTTCCCGAACCCAAAGGTCCTCAAGCAATACGGCGGCGACACCATGCCGGAGACAGCGGATAACGTGGCGGCTGATCTGAAGATCTCCCGTGAGCGGGCCGACGCTTTCGCTGCGTGGTCTCAGGCAAAGTATGCACGCGCGAAAGAGGCCGGGTTCTACGAGGGTGAGCTGTTGCCAGTGGAAGTGCCCACAGGGCGCAAGACACCGCCGGTGACGGTCGCCGAAGACGAGCATCCGCGTGCGGGCAGCACGGCGGAAAAACTCGCCAAGTTGCCGTCCCTGTTCGAGGGGGGGGTAACCACGGCCGGCAACGCCTCGGGCATTAATGACGGCGCCGCCGCTTTGCTCATCGGTAACCGAGCTGCCGGCGAACACGCCGGGGTGAGACCCCGGGCGCGCATTCTCTCCGGCGCCGTCGCGGGTGTTGAGCCACGCACGATGGGGCTCGGCCCGGTGCCCTCCTCGCGCAAGGCGCTCGAGCGTGCGAACGTCAGCCTGGACGAGCTGGATGTCATCGAGCTCAACGAGGCGTTCGCAAGCCAGGTCCTCGGCTGCACACACCACCTCGGACTTGCGGACGATGATCCGCGGATTAACCCCAATGGCGGCGCCATCGCCATCGGCCACCCGCTGGGCTGCTCCGGCGCGCGCATACTGCTCACCGCCATCCGCCAGCTCGAGGCTGTACAGGGGCGCTATGCACTGGTCACCATGTGTATCGGTGTGGGCCAGGGGATCGCCGCCGTCGTAGAACGCGTTGAGGGGTGAGCGACGAGCGCCTCTCAGTGCATGACACCGTGGGCTCATGCACCTTGATACGTGAGAGGTAAACGACTCGGGAGATACTTGCGCCCCATAAATGACACAGCCCGGCCATCTGACCAACGAACACCGACCCAGGAGGTCCTGAATGACAAGCCAATTCCACTGGAACGATCCGCTCCTGCTCGAAGGCCAGCTCAGCGACGAGGAGCGCATGGTGCGGGATTCCGCCCACAATTACTGCCAGGCGCAGCTATTCCCGCGCGTGCTCGAGGCCAACCGCCACGAGCACTTCGAGCGTGAGATCATGACCGAGATGGGCGAATTGGGTTTTCTCGGCCCCACCATTCCCGAGGAGTACGGCGGCGCCGCCGTCAACCATGTGAGCTACGGCCTCATTGCCCGAGAGGTCGAGCGCGTGGACTCCGGCTACCGCTCGGCCATGAGCGTGCAGTCCTCGCTGGTGATGTACCCCATATATGCCTACGGCAGCGAAGAGCAGCGGAAGAAGTATCTGCCAAAGCTTGCCACCGGCGAGTGGATCGGCTGCTTCGGCCTCACCGAACCGGACGCCGGCTCGGACCCGGGCGGCATGAAGACCCGTGCCGAAAAGGTGGACGGCGGCTATCGCGTCTCCGGCTCCAAGACCTGGATCACCAACTCCCCCATTGCCGAGGTGTTCGTGGTCTGGGCAAAGCTCGACGGCAGGGTCCGCGGGTTCATCTTGGAGAAGGGTATGGCCGGGCTTGAAGCACCCAAGCTCGAGGGCAAGTTCTCCCTGCGCGCGTCGATCACCGGCCAAATCGCCATGAACGAGGTATTCGTCCCGGAGGAGAACCTGCTGCCCAACGTCCAAGGCCTGGCGGGTCCGTTCGGCTGCCTGAACAAGGCCCGCTACGGCATCAGCTGGGGTGCCATGGGCGCCGCGGAGTTCTGCTGGCACCAGGCGCGGCAATACACCCTGGATCGCAAGCAGTTCGGCCGGCCCCTGGCGGCCACACAGCTCATCCAGAAGAAGCTCGCCGACATGCAGACGGAGATCACCATCGGACTGCAGGGTTCATTGCAGCTCGGGCGCCTGATGGATGCCGACAACTGGGCACCGGAGATGATTTCGCTGATGAAGCGAAACAACTGCGGCAAAGCCTTGGACATTGCTCGCGTGGCGCGCGATATGCACGGTGGCAATGGCATCGCCGATGAGTACCATGTCATCCGTCACGTCATGAATCTGGAGGCGGTCAATACCTACGAGGGCACCCACGATGTGCACGCCCTCATTCTGGGCCGGGCACTCACCGGCATCCAGGCCTTCAGCAGCGAATAACACAACGCCCGCACACCGGGTCTCGTGGCACGACCGGGCCGCCTTAAGGCGGCCCCGGCCACGTCAGCAGGAGGTTACACAATGGCAGAGAATGAGGCTGTGGAACGCGAACGCATGGAATTCGACGTGCTCATCGTCGGCGCCGGGCCGTCCGGGCTGTCGGCAGCGATTCGGCTGCGCCAATTGGCCGAAGAGGCGGGCCGGGATGACTTCGCCGTGTGCGTCGTGGAGAAGGGCTCGGAAGTGGGAGCGCACATCCTCTCGGGTGCGGTCATCGAACCGCGGGCCCTCAACGAGCTGATCCCCGACTGGAAGGACAAGGGGGCGCCACTCCATACCCCCGCCGGCGATGACAGCTTCCTGCTCCTCACCGAGAAGAAGTCCTACAAGCTGCCGACGCCACCACAGATGCACAACCACGGCAACTACATCGTCAGCCTTGGTAACGTCTGCCGCTGGTTGGCCGAGCAGGCCGAGGGGGCTGGCGCTGAGATCTACCCCGGCTTCGCCGCCGCCGAGGTGCTTTACCACGACGATGGCTCAGTCAAGGGCATCGCAACGGGCGACATGGGCATCCAGAAAGACGGCACCCCCGGCCCCAATCACGAACCCGGGGTGGAGCTCCACGGGAAGCAGACGCTGTTCGCGGAAGGCTGCCGCGGCTCCGCCACCAAGGAGGTAATCGCCCGGTTCGAGCTGGGCAAGAATTCCGACCCGCAGACTTACGGCATCGGCATCAAGGAACTCTGGGAGATCGCCCCGGAGAAGCACGAACAGGGCAAGGTTGTGCATTCCGTGGGCTGGCCTGTGGATAGCAAGACCTACGGCGGTGCTTGGATGTATCACCTGGAGGACAACCAGGTCTCCATTGGCTACGTCGTCGGCCTCGATTACAAAAACCCCTACCTCTCGCCCTTCGACGAGATGCAGCGCCTGAAGACCCATCCTGCGTTCAAGCAGTATCTCGAGGGCGGCCGGCGCATCTCCTATGGCGCGCGGGCGCTGGTGGAAGGCGGCTTCCAGTCCCTGCCGAAGGTGCACTTCCCCGGGGGTGTACTCATCGGTGATTGCGCCGGCTTTCTGAACGTGCCCAAGATCAAGGGCACCCACAACGCCATGAAATCCGGCATGGTCGCCGCCGAGGCCGTATTCCAGGCGCTCTCGGAGAAGGACGAGTCCGGGCTTGAGGTGACCGGTTACCTCGACCGTCTCAAGGAGTCCTGGATCTGGGACGAGCTCTACCGGGTGCGCAACATCCGCCCGGCCATGGCCAAATGGGGCCTGTGGGGCGGTATGGCCTACTCCGCCATCGACACCTATGTATTGCGGGGCAAAGCGCCCTGGACGTTCAACAACCACGCCGACCACGAGCAGATTCGGCCGAAGACGGACTTCCGGCCCATCGACTACTTGAAGCCGGACGGCAAGCTGACCTTCGATAAGCTCTCGTCGGTGTTCATCTCCAACACCAACCACGAAGAAGATCAGCCTTCCCACCTGACCCTGAAGGATGAGCGTGTCCCGATAGAGATTAACCTCGAAAAGTACGATGCGCCGGAGCAGCGGTATTGCCCCGCCGCAGTGTACGAGATTGTCCGGGATGATGACGGCTCCAATCCGCGCTTGCAGATCAACGCGCAAAACTGCGTGCACTGCAAGACCTGCGACATCAAGGACCCGACCCAGAACATCCATTGGGTGGTGCCCCAAGGCGGTGACGGGCCGAACTATCCGAATATGTGACCGGGGGGGTGCGGTGCCCGGGCACGCTGTCATTGCGCGATCTCAGCCCCCCGGCGCACGGCGTCGCGGGCGATGCGCTGATCCTTCGCACGCGCCTGCTGGGCGACGCTGCGAAGCAGGGCCTGATCCGTCATGCGTGCCACCGCATACCGCCGCATGCGCGTAATGGGGTCATTGAGCGCGACCTCCATCAACACGCGATCGCTGTCGATACGTTCCACCGCGGCGCGGCGAAGCACCTCCTCCCGCGCGCTGCGGGCGACGTACGCGAGTACGGCCGCGTCCGGGCAGGCCTCCACCGCGCGCTGGCGCGTCTCGAGCGACAGGCTGGCATCCCCGCCGACCAGCAGCGCCCGGTAACGGGCATCGGCGCGCTCGCGCTCGTCCCGGTCGCGGGCGTGCATCCGCAGGCGCTGCAGACGCCCCAAATCCTCGCACTGACTGGGGGCATCTTCTTGACGCCCGGGGGGCTGCGACGCAAAACGGTCTCTTAGGGCCCGAAACATGATGACCTTCATCCATTGCAGTTCAATGCCAACGCGCCCTGCATCCTGTTGCCGCAGGCTTGCCGTACGCGCTCTGTTCACCCGACGTTGCGCGCCTCAGGAGCGATTGCGCGCCTGCAGCTTCAGGCGCAGCGCGTTCAACTTGATGAAGCCCTCGGCGTCCTTTTGATCATAGGCGCCGGCGTCATCCTCAAAAGTGGCGATGCGCTCGTCAAAGAGACTGTTGGTGTCGGACTTGCGCCCCACAACAGACACGCCGCCCTTGTAGAGTTTCAGCCGCACGACGCCGTTGACCACCTGCTGGGTATGGTCGATCGCCGCCTGCAGGGCTTCGCGTTCCGGGCTGAACCAGTAGCCGTTGTAGATGAGCTTCGCGTAGCGCGGCATGAGCTCATCCTTGAGATGCGCCGCCTCCCGATCCAGCGTAATGGACTCGATACCCCGGTGCGCCTTGAGCAAAATGGTACCACCCGGGGTCTCGTAGCAGCCGCGGGACTTCATGCCCACGTAACGGTTCTCGACGATGTCCAGCCGGCCGATGCCGTGGGCGCAGCCAAGCGCATTGAGCCTGGAGAGGATCTGCGCCGGGCTCATGGGTTCCCCGTCGATCGCCGTGCAGTCGCCCCGCTCAAAGCTCAGCTCCACGGACTGCGCCGTGTCGGGTGCGTGCTCCGGCGCCACGGACCAGCGCCACATGGACTCCTCGGCCTCCACCCAGGGATCCTCCAACACGCCGCCCTCGTAGGAGATATGCAGCAGGTTGGCGTCCATGGAGTACGGCGAGCCGCCCTCCTTCTTACCCTCGATGGGAATCCCCCTCGCCTCGGCGTATGCCAGCAGCTTCTCGCGGGAGAGCAGATCCCACTCCCGCCAGGGGGCGATCACCTTGATACCCGGTTCAAGGCTGTAATAGCCAAGTTCGAATCGCACCTGATCATTGCCCTTGCCGGTCGCCCCATGGGAGACGGCATCGGCCCCCGTCTCCCGCGCGATCTCCACCTGGCGTTTGGCGATCAGGGGGCGCGCGATGGAGGTTCCAAGCAGGTACTCGCCCTCGTAGATGGCATTCGCCCGGAACATGGGAAAGACGAAATCCCGCGCAAACTCCTCGCGCAGATCGTCGATGTAAATCTCCTTGACCCCGAACGCTTTCGCCTTCTCCCGGGCCGGCTCCAGCTCCTCGCCCTGTCCCAGATCGGCGGTGAACGTCACCACTTCGCAGTTGTAGGTCTCCTTCAGCCACGCCAGAATCACCGAAGTATCCAGCCCGCCAGAGTAGGCGAGCACTACTTTATTGACCTTGCTCATGGAGCGCTCCCAAAGAATTCCGGTGCATCGCGACACGAATGGCAACGTCGGTCCGACCCCGACGATGCCGCAATGATCGGGGCTGGCGCCGGCAAGTGCAAGCCGCCGCACGCTGCTTCTGGCCGCGGCGTCTTCACACCCTCACAATGATACAAAGTGGAGAAATGAATCATGCCCCAGACTGCCCGCGCTGCCGTATGCCGCGACTGGAACCAGCCCGTCGGCGTCGAGGACATCCAGGTTGAGGCGCCGCGCCGCAACGAAGTGATGATCCGCATACATGCCTGCGGTGTATGCCACAGCGACCTCTCCGCGGCAACTGGCGTCATTCCTTTCCCGCCGCCCCTGGTCCTCGGCCACGAAGGCGCCGGTAAAATCGTCGAGGTGGGTGAAGGTGTGACCGAGTTCAGCATCGGCGATCGCGTGATCACCTCGTTCGTCAGCATGTGCGGCACCTGTCGCTACTGCAACGCCGGCCGCCCGGTGCTGTGCGAGACCGTCAACACCGCGCTGACCACGCTGCCCGACGGCACGGTCCGCACCCGGGACGCCGACGGCACCACCCTCAGCGTTTTCTCAGGCTGCGGTGTCATGGCTGAGTACGCCACTTTGCACGTCAACAATGTCGTGCCCGTCACCGACGACGTCCCCCTGGATCGCGCCGCCTTGGTCGGCTGTGCGGTGATGACCGGCGTCGGCGCCGTCTTCAACACGGCGCGGATGGAGCCCGGCAGTATTGCCGTGGTCTTCGGCGCCGGAGGTGTGGGCCTGAACGCTATACAGGGTTGCCGCATCGCCGGTGCCCGGCAGATCGTGGCCGTGGACATGTCCGAGCAGAAACTGGAGACGGCGAAGCACTTCGGTGCCACCGACGTTGTGCTCGCCGACGACAAGGCGGCCAAAGCCGTCCGCAAACTCACCGGCGGCGGCGCGGATTACGCGTTCGAATGCGTGGGCCGGGGCAAGGTCGCCGAACAGGCCTACGCCTCTGTGGGCAAAGGCGGCACCGTGATCGTGGTGGGCGTCGCCCCGCGCGAGGACATGACCAGCATCCGTACCCTGTCCCTGCCCGCCGAGGAACGCGGCATCCGCGGCAGCTGGTTCGGCTCGGCACGCCCGCGCTACGACTTCCCGCGCCTGTTCGGGCTCTACGCCAGCGGCGCTCTCATGCTCGACGAACTGGTCACCCAGACCTACACCATCGATCAGGCCGCCCAGGCCTTCGCCGATATGGAAGCCGGGCGCAATGCGCGCGGGGTGATTACGTTCGCGTGACACGAGCTGTTGTGCGCCTTCGGCGCCGGTCGTTTAACGGTGGATTACGGCTGCGCCTAATCCGCGGTTCGGCGGCGGGTCAACGGCGCCCATGCAACGCAGGACGCCGCTTATACCCCCTCCGGCCGAATCCGCTCGAACGCGGCGACGGCGTCTTTGAACGCCTGTGGCACGGCCTTGCTGGTCTTGCTCGCCACGTCCGCATGGACATACACCAGACGGGCCGTCAGGAGATGCTCGTCACCGCGGTGAATCTCACTGATCCACTCCACACTGGTCCGGCCGAAGCGGGCGATGCGGGCACCGATGTCGATGAGATCGTCGAATTCCGCCGAGGCGTGGTAATCGAGCTCCGTGCGCACCATGAAGAAATCCCCGCCGCCGACGGGCAGCGTGTCCCCCGCCACATCCATCTTGCCCCCATCCTCCTGCAGGGCACGGAAATACTCGGTCACCCCAATATCGATATAGGTGAGGTAATGGGCATTAAATACCACGCCCTGCATGTCCGCCTCACCCCAGCGGACGCGTTCGGTGTGCAACAAGCGGAAGTCATCTCGTGCCATGATGCGGTCCCATAGGCTGACTGAATGATTGAACCAATCTGGGAGGCACCATGCTCTACCAACTGGAAGACCGCAAGGTAACGCGACGGGGTGAGTGCTTTATCGCCGGCAACGCCACCGTCATCGGCGACGTGGACATCGGCCACAACGTGAGCATCTGGTTCAACGCCGTGGTCCGCGGGGACACCGACCGCATCATCATCGGCGACAACAGCAACATCCAGGATGCGAGCGTGCTGCACACGGATCCCGGCATCGTGCTGGAGATCGGCCGCAACGTCACCGTCGGCCACAAAGCCATGCTCCACGGCTGCACCATCGGCGATAACAGTCTCATCGGCATCAATGCCGTGGTGCTCAATCACGCGCGCATCGGCAAGAACTGCCTGATCGGCGCCAACGCATTGATCCCCGAGGGCAAGGAGATCCCGGACGGGTCGGTGGTCATGGGCTCGCCCGGCAAGGTGGTGAAAGAGCTCACCGAGCAACAAATGGAGGCGCTTGCCCACGGGGCCGCCCATTACGTGGAGAACGGGCGAGTTTACCGCGAGCACCTCCAGCCCATGGAGTAGCCCGGCGGGCTACCAGCAGTTGTCGTCGGCGGCCGTACGCTGATTGCCCTGGTCAATGGTCATGGTGCCGCACCGGTCGCTCGTCTGCGCGCCGACGGGGGTTGCTTGCAGCGTGAAGCTGCTTCGCTCCGGGTCGATCAATTCCAGCTCGTAGTGCGCTGTGCCGTTTTTTGGCGTTTGATCAAACGGCAAGGTCAGGTTCTCGTAGGTGTTATTGAGCGTATACCGCCGCTCCATGAACTGCGCGAGCTCCATTAGATCGGCCTGCGCCTGCGCCCGGCGGCTATCCTGCACATGCTTCTGGTAGGAGGGATAGGCGATCATGGCGATAATGCCCACAATGGCCACCACGATCATGACTTCGATCAGGGTAAAGCCGGTGGGTCGACCTGTCTTTATGCTCATGCGTGTTTCTCTGTCCACTCACCTTATTGAAAGTCACGGGGCCGGAATCACCCGTTCCGGCCCCGTCATTTCACTCAGGAACGATGTCAATCCATGATCGCCGCCCGAGCTGGTAGTTCGGCCCAGCCGCTGGCAGCAGATCCAGTTCGACATCCGTGACATCAGCAGGGGTGCCATCCAGGTCGACGTCCTGGGACCCGTCGAACAGGCCTTGATCGATATCGAGCAGATCCGGGTTGAACTGCTCAGTTTGTGAGTAGCTGCGCAGGCGATGGTAATCCTGAAGAGACAGATCGCCATGTACTCCCCAACTGCCAACCTTGGGGTTTTCTGCAAACAACTCGGCCAGTCCTTTAAGGGCTCGCTGGACACCGTCTTCGTTGCCGGCGGCAGCCGCGTCGGCCAAATCGCTTAGCAGGCCGGCGTACTGGTTCTGGAGCTCCTCGTTGTTCCTGAGCTCGCTCACCAGGCCATCGTACTGACCGGGGTTCAGGCCGCCGGCTTCCTGGGTGAGCAGGGCATTATAAGCCTGACCGCCATAACACTTAATGCCCTGACCTGCTTGCTGGAATATCTGCATGTCGCCCCAGTTCCAGAAGATGCTGGATTCGTACAGCAGTCCGTTGTGTTCGCCTTTCGGCTCGATCTTGATGGCGCTGCCGTCGCGCTGGAAACCCTTGGCGAATATGCCGCCATTGCCGGTGTCTCCACCGCCCCGAGCGGTGGGCAGCTCATCCGTTTGCAGCGTGTAATCGGCGGAACTGTTGTTGACGGCGAGGAGCTGCATGGTCAACGCCCCGTTGCGCCAGCGATAACCGCGGCCCTCATTGTTGGGTGTAATGTGGTTGACTTCGTCCAGGTTTTCATCCCCCTCCAATGAATGTGAGTCATTGACACAACCCGGCAGCGTTCCCTGGAGCACCCCATCCTTGCCAACCCGGTCGGTCACCGTGATGCGCAACGTGGGTTCCCGCTCCTCGGAGTCACAAACGCCGCCCTTGTCGTTT
>NZ_SKOG01000130.1 GCF_007120195.1 Aquisalimonas sp. | reverse complement strand
GCCTCGGCCGTGGCGGCGCCGAACTTGCGCTCGATCTGGCGCAGCAGCACGGCCGCCTCGCCCTGCTGCAGACCCTGCTCCATGCCTTCCTGCCGACCCTGCCTAAGGCCTTCTTCCCGAAACCGCTGTGCAAACCCGCTCATCTGCTCGCTCTCCTGCGGATACCTCCGCGCATACAGCGCCGCTTCATTATCATTCAGCGCCGCGTAGATGTCGACGAGGTCGATGTACTTCAACCGGCGCTCCGGGTCCCGCTCAAGCTTCAGCAACCCTCGCAGGGCCGCGGCGTACGCCTCCACCTTCTCCTCCGAGGTGCTGCAGGCCATGTTCGGCAACATCAGCCGCGCGACCAGGTTGTCGCTCTCGCTGTAGTGCGTGTAGGGAATCGACCGCAGCCAGCAGGCCAGGTAGCTGAACTGCAGAAAGGTACGCCGGTCACCGCCCAGGGTGAGCCTCTCGGGGGCATGGCCTGCGTCCAGGAAGATCACCACCGGCACCACGCGTGTGGTCTCACACAGCTGTGCGAGATCCAGGCAGTAGTGCGCCAGGCGGTGGATGTCGAAGCGCCGCGCGGCACTCTCCTCTTCGAGCACGAACAATAGCGCCTCTCGGCGCCCGTCCGGCCACTCCACCAGCAACGGCACGTCGAGCTCGCGGAAGCGCTCGCCCAGGCGCTCCTGGAGCTGCTCCTGGCGCAGCGGTGTGATCCGAACGCCGGCGTCGATGGCGGCGGCCTCCTCGGCGGCGAAAAACGCCAGCGCCTGCCGCGGGTAGTCGAGGATCAGGTTTTTGAAGTTCTGGTCGTGGCTCATGCGCCGAACCTCTTGGTGGGTTGTTGTTATATTTATATACAGTATTTGAGGTGGCGGACTGAATCAAGGCTCCTATGGATTCGGGGGCGGGGTTGGGAGACGGTGGGGCGAGGGAGGGTGGCGGGTGTGAGGTGTGGATGATCTGTTGTGCCCCTTTGGAGCGCGGTCAGAAATGCCAGCGGGCGGTGATGCCCGCTTCGTTGAGCAGGTTGTCCGGGAAGGTCCAGTATTGCGTTTGGGCGTCGAGGAGTAGGTCCAGACGGTCGCCGATGCGCAAACCAACGCCGAGGCCGAAGACCAGGCGCCCCTGGAGCTCGGTGCTGCCCTCCACATCCAGCTCCCGACCCACGGCACCAAGGCGGACGCGGTAGAAGAACCGCTCTCCGATAAAGGTGTTCAGCGCGAGATGTACGCCGCCATAGCGAATATCAGCTTCTTCCCGGCCTTCATCCGCCCGGCGGGACAGGCTGCTGGTGGTGCCGACCAGTTCCGCTTCCAGGGCGATGCTGGATTTCGGTGTGTCCGCATGCTCATAGGGGAGCTTCCAGCCCAGCAGCAGCAACGGGCCATAACCTTCCTGCCAGCCTTCGAGTTTTAGTACCCGCGCTCCGCCACCCGCGTACCAGCCTCCTTCCCCACGCGGCGGCTCGAGGGCGTGCGCAGTACCGATGGCCAAGCCCAGCGCCAATGCGCCGATACTGCATACTTTGACCGTTGTCATGCGCCGCCCCCATGCTCCTCGCGCTTTGCCCGTTGCCACGCCGCCTCCTTGACCCCCATGTCGCTGTCCAGTAGATCGGCGCCCTCCTCCTGCAACCGGCCTTCCATAAGCCGGAAGCGGCGCTGGAACTTGGCGTTCGCCCCCCGCAGTGCGCGCTCGGGATCGATGCCGAGGTGACGACCAAGATTGGCGCAGGCAAACAGCAGGTCGCCGAACTCTTCCTCAACATCCTCCGGCGCGCCGTGCGCGCGGGCCTCGCCAATCTCCTCCAGCTCTTCGTGAATCTTGGCGATGACGCCATCGGCCGAAGACCAATCAAACCCGACCCTGGCGGCGCGGCGGGTGAGCTTCACGGCACGGGTGAGCCCAGGAAGAGTGGCGGTCACACCGGCAAGGGCGGAGGGCATCGGCGCATCTTCGCCCGCCAGGGGCGTTTCCCGCTCCGCAGCCTTGATGGCCTCCCAGGACGCTCCGGGTGCGTGCTCACCTCTCACCTCGCCGAACACATGGGGATGACGCCGGACCATCTTGTCATGAATGCCCGTCGCGACGTCCTCGAAGTCGAACAGGCCCTGCTCCGCGGCCATCTGCGCATGGAACACAACCTGGAACAACAAGTCCCCGAGTTCGTCGCGCAGGCCCTCCGGGTCCTCGCGCTGAATGGCGTCAGCCACCTCGTAGGCTTCTTCCAGGGTGTACGGCGCAATGGAATGGAAATCCTGGCGGACATCCCAGGGGCATCCGCGCTCCGGATCCCGCAGTCTGGCCATCAATGCCAGCAAATCGTGCAGTGCCTTCAATCGTACCCTCTCCAGACAGCGAGTCCATCAACCGGGCGGCTAGACCCCCCAAATACCGCACCTTGATGGCAGCGCGGTACACACTACCACAGCCGCTTCCAGCTCTTCTTGCCCCTCGACGCGGCGTTGTCTTGACTGAGCAGTGAGTCATGTATCATGGATCGGCGGGCTATTGCGAACGGGCTGCCTCGCGCCGCGAGACGGCGAATTCGCCAGCCAGTCACCACGTCCAGCGGTTCGGTGGATCCGTGCGCCTCCGGACTTGGGTACATGCGAATTTTCTGAGGATTCAGCATTGGCCAAAGCGACTCGCAAACCGGTGACGGCCCGCGGTGAGCAAACTCGCCAGAACCTGCTTGCTGCCGCTGAGCTGGAATTCGGTGAGAAGGGCTTCCACACGGCTTCCGTGAGTAGTATTACCAGGCGGGCCGGCGTTGCCCAGGGTACGTTTTACATCTATTACGATTCCAAGGAAGAGATTCTGCGCGAACTGGTGCGGTTCATGAACCGAAAACTCCGGCATACGCTGACCCAGGCCACGCACGGCATTACGGACCGCATCGAAGTCGAGCGGGTGGGCCTGGAGACCTTCCTGCGGTTCGCCATCGAGGACCAGAATCTGTACCGGGTCGTACTGGAGTCGCAGTTCATCGACGAGTCTATCTACCGCGAATACTATGAGCAGATGGCCGACGTCTATACCGCCCGCCTGGAACAAGCCCAGCGAGAAGGACAGATCCGCTCGGGCTCGGCCTACGGTCAGGCCTGGGCATTGATGGGGATGGCCTCGTTCCTGGGGCTGCGCTATGCGGTCTGGGAGGGAACGATGCCGCCGGATGACGTCATGGAAACCGCCTTGGCGTTTATCGAAGGCGGGCTGGTTCCGCTCAAAGATGATGACGTGAAGGCAGAATAGCCCGACCCGCCGGACGTATTACGCGTTCGCCTCATGCACGACTGCGATGCCACACCTCGATCGCGACGAATGATGCAACGTTTTGCTGCCCACCGGCGTTACCGGCGCTGATACTGCAGGGAGCCAGTGACCGTACTAGACGGCTGAACCCGGGATCGTGGACTGGGTGAGTAGTGCCCATTGGCACCTCCACCACCTCGGGCTGGTAGCGGAGCATCTTCGTGTCCAGCGTCACCGTCCCGGCGCCGGCCACCGGCACGACGAACGCGCCGAGGACGAAGGCAAACTGGCCTGCGGTGCGGCGATGACCAGGCGCAGCAACGGGCGCTTGTCGTAAACGAACAATCGTCGTGCCGACGCGGACCCCCGCAATGGTTCACCTTTTGGTACCCTTTACACATGCTATTCATTGTTATCGGTGGTTTAATCGGGGCCCTGGTGAGCGGTTTTTCCGGGCTCATCATCGGCGCGGCCTTCGGGTATCTGGTCCAGTTGATCCTGCGGCGCGTGCTGCGCGGTGGCCTGAAGCTGGTGCAGCAACAGTTCCTGGGCTCCACGTTCGCGGTCATGGGGGCGTTGTGCAAGGCCGACGGCGTCGTTACCCGGGACGAGATCAAGACCGCCGAGACCCTGTTCCAGCGATTGCACCTCTCCGAGGAGCAACGGACGTCGGCCAAGAAGGCATTCGAGCGGGGCAAAGCGCCGGATTTCGACCTGGACGCGGAGGTAGCCCGGCTTGCCCGGGTCTGCCGCGGTCACCACGCGATGCTGCAGACGTTCCTGCAGATTCAGCTTACTGCGATCGCCGCCGACGGCACCGTGCATCCCGCCGAGCACGACATGCTCGTTCGCGTGGCCCGGGGCCTCGGGCTTTCCGAGGCGGAGGTCGCGCGCCTCGAATCCCTGCTACGGGCATCGTCCGGCGCACCCTCCCGGGACCAAAAGCTCGAGAATGCCTACGCGGCGCTCGGTGTCTCCCCGGACGCAAGCGATTCCGACATCAAGCGCGCTTACCGGCGCCTGATGAGCCAGAACCACCCGGACAAGCTCGCCGGCAAGGGCCTTCCGGAGAACATGCGCGAGGTTGCCGAGGAAAAGACACGCGAGATTGCCACCGCCTACGACCTGATCAAGGACGTGCGCGGCATGGCCTAGCGGCTGGTCACGGACGGTGGTTCGGCGCCGCCCAAAGGCACTGGCGCGAAGTGTGGTCGCTATTCCCTGTGCCCCCCTCGTTCGGAGATCGCGCACGGTGATTTCTGCGCGCCCTTGGCGCGGTTTGTTTAAACGGTGCATTACGCTGGCGCTAATGACACCCTACGCCTTTCGAGCGGCGCCGGTTCCATCGCATGGCCACACCCTTCGATCGACGCCGGTGCGATGGCATGGCTACCCGGCGATACTGGATCGACGATGATCGCCTCAGCGCCATGATCGAGTCGTTCGTCGCCAGCGTCGGCTTGGTGCACAGCAACGAGAACAGCGAATCCCTGCTCCGCAACGTCACCATCGAGGAATGCCGCGCCTAGAAAGCCGCCCGCAAAGCCGCCGCCCAGTAGGAGCGGCCTTACCGCGACAATTCCAGAACGTGCGCAAGTCAATCGAGCACGACCGATAAATCCAGTTCTTGTGCGCAGGACATCAACGGCCTATGCTGAGGCATATGCCAAAAGGAACGATCATGAGTGCCGAACGTCATATCCGCATCTTCCGCAATGGCCGAAACCAAGCGATCCGGATTCCCCGGGAGTTCGCCCTGGATGCCCGCGAAGTGACCATCCGTCGCGAGGGCGATCGGCTGATCATCGAACCCGTTCGCCCACGTGGTCTACTGGCAACGCTATCGACGCTGCCGGACCTCGACGAGACGCTCCCCGATACCGATGCTGGCCTCCTCCCCCTGGACGACGTGGACTTGTGACTGACGCACCTACCTACATCCTGGATACCAATATTCTCTCGGCACTGATCCGTCACCCGCGAGGCGTCGTTCGGGACCATATCGCGCGGGTCGGCGAGACGGCTGTCGGGACATCCATTATTGTCGCAAGCGAACTCCGCTTCGGGGCGGAAAAGCGCGCCTCACCGGCATTGAGCGCGCAGATCGAGGCTATTCTTAACGCCATGGTCATCGTCCCGCAGGAGCCGCCCGCCGATGTCGCCTACGCGCGCATCCGGCATCAGCTTGAGCGAGACGGCACCCCCATCGGGCCAAACGATCTGCTGATCGCCGCGCAAGTCTCCACCATGGGAGCAACTCTGGTTACGGCCAACGTAGGGGAGTTCGAGCGCGTTCCGGCGCTTCGTGTCGCGAACTGGCTGTGACCGGGGCGATCCATTCATGTCCCGGCCCAAGCCCGACGATCTCCGCCAGGAGAGTCCCGGAAACCGCATCCCTTATCGTTTGTAGCGAGCGTATGAGTTGCACCGCCACTCCACGCGGGGGGAGTCCAGCGCGTCTGCCAACCGGATGCTGTCGTCCAGGAGCTGCTCATTGTTGGCGACAAATAGTTGCACCGGGGGCAGCCCGGCAAGCTGCGCGTAGAGGGGTGACGCCAGCGGCTCGTGACGATTGGCCGCACCACGGTGCGCGCAACCCCACGAAACAGGCTGACTCTTGCGGAACGGCTGGCCATCAATGGTGCTCCCAAGACTGGTGGCTCAGGCGCCCCGCGTCCGGCGTGTACCCTTCGGGGACGTCGTCATCGCGTGTCATCCTAACCTCTCCGGCAACCGGTATCGGCATCCGAGCCGTATGCCAGTGGGAACGCACAATTCCAGGCGGGGTCGGTGTCGTTAGCGGATGACGGGACGCCCGCCGTCTGGTGGGTGTCGTAAAAAAAGTACTTTTGCAAGAATATGACCGCGTGCAACCTGCCCCACCAGTAGGCCGCAGAGTGTTAAGCAACGAAACAGGAGATGTGAGCGCAGCCGTTTTGCAACCCGTCGAACAGGCGGTGGACCCGCTCGACGTCGTTATCGTCGGCTCCGGCTTTTCGGGACTCGGTGCGGCGATCCAGGCGCGTCGCTGTGGCTGGCACCGCCTGCGCATTCTCGAGAAGGGCGACGACATCGGCGGGGTGTGGCGCGAGAACACCTATCCCGGCGCGGCCTGCGACGTGCCGTGGCACCTGTATTCCTTCTCCTTCTACAAATGGTTCGGTTTTTCACGGCGCTACCCGCACCAGCCCGAGATTCTCGACTACATGCGCTGCTGCGCCAAGCACTTCGGGCTGTATGACCTCATCGAGTTCGGTGCGCAGGTGCGCGAGGCGCGCTGGGACGAAGCCGGTGGCTGCTGGCATGTCGAGGCCGAGGACGGGCGTTGGTGGCGCGCGCGTGTGCTGGTTGCTGGCGTCGGCCAGCTGTCGCGCCCAGCCTGGCCGAACATCCTGGGGCGCAAGCACTTCGGCGGCGCGAGCTACCATTCCGCGGAGTGGGACCACGACGTGCCACTGGAAGGGCGCCGCGTCGCTGTCATCGGTACCGGAGCCAGTGCCATCCAGTTCGTTCCGGAAGTGGCCAAGGTGGCCGGGCACCTGACGGTCTTTCAACGCAGCGCCCCCTATCTGCTGCCGCGCCTCGACGGCGACTACGGTCTGCTCAACCGCCTGCTGTTCCGCTACGTGCCCGGTTACGACCGTCCCTTCCGCTACTGCCTGTGGAAGCTCGGCGAAGTGAGCACCGATGCCTTCGACCAGGCCGACAATGCAGTCGCGCGCATCTTCCGATATGTGACCCGACGACATCTCGAGCGGCAGGTGCCGGATCCGGAGCTGCGCGCCAAGGTAACGCCGGACTATCCCATCGGCTGCAAGCGCATCCTCTTCTCCAGTGACTACTACCCGGCGCTGCAGCGCGACAATGTCACGCTTGAGACCGCCGGCATCCGTGCAATCAATGCCACCGGCATCGAGACGGTGGACGGCCGGCAGCACGACGCCGACGTGCTGATCTACGCCACGGGCTTCAGGGCCGCCGATTTTCTCGCGCCGATGCATGTCGTCGGCCGCGACGGTGCCGAACTCCAGGAGCGCTGGCGCCATGGCGCCAAGGCCTATCTCGGGATGACCGTGCCCGGATTCCCGAACTTCTTCGTGATGTACGGCCCGAACACGAATCTCGGCGGCAACTCGATCATCTACATGATTGAATGCCAGATGCGCTACCTCGATGGCGCGCTGCGGCATCTCAAGCGCGTGCGGGCGCTGGCCGTGCGCCAAGACGTCTTCGCGCGTTTCAACGAGGAGTTGCAGCGACGTCTGAGCCAGACCGTCTGGGCTGCGGGCTGCAGCAGCTGGTACCAGACCGCCGACGGCCGCATCACGAACAACTGGCCGGGGAAGACCTACGAGTACTACCGGCGCACGCGGCACCTCGACCCGGCGGATTACGAGATCGCCTAAGGCGCGTCAGGATGCCAGTACGTGCAGAGGGTGCCGGTCGACCGACTGACGGAAGAATTGGCTGTCGGCTGCTTCTTCAGCGATTCTAATTATGACGCTGAAGCAAGGGCCTCTCGGGCGTCGGCGCGCAGCGGATAGTGGTGCATTACGCTGGCGCTAATGCTACGCCCTTCGATCGGCCGCGGTGCCATGGCATGGCTGGACACGGTACCCGTAGTCGGTTAGCGCAGCGTAACCCGCCGTCAATAACACAGCGCCGCAAGTGCGCAATTCATGCTGCGCTTGTGCGCCTGCGGCGCGGTTTGTTTGACGGTGCATTACGCTGGCGCTAATGGCACCCTACGCCCTTCGATCGCACCCGGTGCCATGGCAGGACTCCACCACGTACCCACCGCGGGAGGGACGCCCGGGAGCCAGGGCCAACGGAAGATCGGCAACATTAGAACTGCTGCTGCTTCTTGATAAGAGCTTCCATGGGTATAGGGGCTTGGTCTACGATTTGGCTGGCTCGTGGAAATCACACAAAGGGGCCAGCTACAGAGGGTGCATGAGAGTTCTTCTGGTTCACGGGCTCGGTCGGACGCGGCGGTCGTTTTTTCTCTTGCGCCGACGACTTGTCGCTTTGGGCCATGCGCCCGAGTGCTTCTCTTATTCCGCCTCGCGTGAGCGCCACGACGCCGTTGTTGAGCGGCTTGCGGCCAGGCTCCGTAGCCTTGCCGCAGTGGAGCCGGCGGTGGGGCTGGTGGGGCATTCCTTTGGGGGGCTACTGCTGCGGCAAGGCATTGCGCTGACGCCCGAGGTGACGGTGCGGCACCTCATCATGCTGGGTACACCAAACCGTCCACCGTATCTTGCACGGGTGATGTACCCATACTTGCCTCAGCGTATACACGTCGGCACGTGTCGCGCGTGCCTGGTCGACGACACGTGGTTTCAGAGGCTACCGGCATTGCGGGTTCCCTATACGGTCGTCGCAGGCACCGCCGGGTGGCGTGGCTCGCTGAGCCCGTTCAAGGGTAAGGGCAATGACGGACTAGTCCAGGTCTCGGAGACGCTCGTCAAAGATGACGATCACCCGTTTCTGGTTCCAACGATACACAGTTTGCTCATGAATAATGCACGCGTTCATCGGCTCATCATCGAAAAATTTGAGCCGGTCTAGTGTCCTGTCACCGGAATTCGGTTACAGGACACTAGACTGCTGAATTTCCAGTTATTCAGTGCCTTGCTGCCCACCGGCGTTACCGGCGCTGATACTGCTTGGAGCCGAACATGGCCTCCCATGCCGTATTGTCGTCCGTCTTCGCTTTGTCTGCGGCATCCTTGAGCACCTCGAGCCCACGCTGAACCGCAGAGCGCGCTTCGAGCGCTTGCTGCCAGCGCCGAACGTTCGGATACTCGGCGATATCCACATTCTGCTGGTCATAGGACCGCGTCCATGGGTAGGTGGCAATGTCGGCAATGGAATAGTCCCCAGCCAGGTACTCGGCCTCACCGAGGCGTTTATCCATGACGGCATACAGGCGATTGGCTTCGTTGGTGTAACGCCTCACCGCATACTCGATGGTCTCAGGCGCGTACTTGATGAAATGGTGTGCCTGCCCCAGAAACGGGCCGACGCCGCCCATCTGGAACATGAGCCACTGCAGGGTCTGCGCGCGCCGCCGCGGATCCTCCGGGAGTAGCTGACGGTGCTTCTCCGCCAGGTAGATGAGAATGGCCCCGGACTCGAATAGCGTCAGCGGCTGGCCGTCCGGCCCCTCTTCGTCCACGATCGCCGGAATCTTGTTGTTGGGGCTAATGCGCAGGAACTCCTCGGAGAATTGATCGCCGGCCCTGATGTCGATGCCGTGCACCTGATAAGGAAGGCCGAGCTCTTCGAGCAGGATGTGGACCTTGTGGCCGTTCGGGGTGGGCCAGCTATAGAGCTGAATCATCGGGTAACCTCCAATCGGGTGGTGGTGGCGAACCGCTCACGGCAGGTCCGGACAGGGGATCTCGATATCCGGATTCCTGACCACACCTGCCAGCAGACAGCTCAGGTAGACATCGTTGGCACGGCTGCTGACATCCTCGGGTCTCCCGTCGCGGGCTTCGTTGAGCAGCTGCGCACCACTGCGCATGTGCACGAGTCCCAGGTTGTAAAGCGCGTCACGGTAGTCGGGGTCGTATTCCAGTGCGTTGTTGAAAGCGGCTTGAGCTTCGTCAAGATTGCCTTTCTCGGCCTCAATGGTACCCACCTGCAGCCACGCACGCGGCCGTTCGGGATCCAGCTCCAGGAGTTGTCGATAGGCGGCCAGCATCGCTGCGTCATCGCCTGCTGCCTCTGCCTCCAGTGCCGCCTGGTTGAGGCGCAGGATCTCACGGCGTTCGTCGCCGGTGGTCGTAGCGCAGCCTCCAATCACTAACGCCAACAGGCACAGGACACCGGCCCAGGCCTGCCGGTTTGTCATGGTCCGTCCCATGGCAAACCCCTGCATCTCCTGTATCATCTACGGCCTACTACTGGTTGCCGAGGGCACAGCGGGTGGGCTCCACGTCCCTCGTGGCCGGCACTCTACCATACTCATCGCCGCCATCGCCCGCCGGACGACGCCGACGGCGGCCCAAGCTCAGGGATACGTGCTTTAAGCAAATGCGTACAGATCAGCAACCGAAACGACGTCAGACCGTTCCCGTCACCATCGGTAATGTCATGGTTGGCGGCGAGGCTCCGGTGGCGGTGCAGTCCATGACCAACACCGATACCGTCGACGAGGTCGGTACCGCCGTCCAGGTCGCGGATCTGGCGCGAGCCGGCTCCGAGTTGGTGCGCCTGACCGTCAACACGGAAGAAGCGGCGGCCGCCGTGCCCCGTATCCGCGAACGACTGGAGCGCATGGGGTTGGACGTCCCCCTCGTGGGCGACTTCCACTTCAACGGCCACAAGCTGCTCGAGCGTCACCCGGCCTGCGCCGAAGCGCTCGCCAAGTACCGCATCAACCCGGGCAACGTGGGGCGTGGTGCACGCCGGGACACGCAGTATGCGCAAATGATCGAGACGGCGTGCCGGTTCAACAAGCCGGTGCGCATCGGCGTGAACTGGGGCAGCCTCGACCAGGACCTGCTGGCCCGCATGATGGACGACAACGCCGCCCTCGCCCAGCCCCTGGAAGCGCGGGACGTCATGAAGGAGGCGCTGATCGTCTCCGCCCTGGGCAGCGCGCAGCGCGCCGAGGAGCTGGGGCTTGGGCATGACCGGATCGTTATCTCCTGCAAGCTCAGCGGGGTTCAGGATCTCATCGCCGTCTACCGCGATCTCGCCGGTCGCTGCGATTACCCGCTGCACCTCGGTCTAACCGAGGCGGGCATGGGCTCCAAGGGGATTGTCTCCTCGTCCGCGGCGCTGGGCGTGCTGTTACAACAGGGAATCGGCGACACCATCCGTATCTCCCTCACTCCGGAACCCGGCGAAGCGCGCACCAAAGAGGTGCAAGTCGCCCAGGAGCTGCTGCAGACCATGGGGCTGCGTGCATTCAATCCCCTCGTCGCCGCCTGTCCGGGATGCGGGCGCACGACCAGCACGGTCTTCCAGGAGTTGGCCGGCGATATCCAGAGCTTTGTCCGGGATCGTATGCCGGAGTGGCAGCGCCATTACCCGGGTGTCGAGGAGATGAGCCTGGCGGTCATGGGTTGCGTGGTCAATGGCCCCGGCGAGAGCAAGCACGCGAACATCGGCATTAGCCTCCCCGGCACCGGTGAGCGCCCAGTCGCGCCCGTCTACGAGGATGGCGAGAAGACCGTCACCCTCAAGGGGGACAACCTCGCGGACGATTTCAAGGCGGTCATCGAGCGCTACGTGGCGCGGCACTATGGCCGTGACGACCAGGTTGCGGCGCCCGCTGCCGGTTCCTCACAAGCCCCGTAGCGGCGCTTCATTCATCACTGACCGTAGTTGCTCGAATGCCGGTTACAGGACACTAGGGGCGCAGACTGCCACGATCCACCGTGTGGCAGTGATTCACGGGGCCGCCCCCGCCACCAAAACCTGGCGCCGTGCGAATCGCCTCGAGCAGGTAATGCCGCGCCTGCTCCACGGCCGCCTCCAGACTCATTGACTGCGCCAGCGCGACGGCAATGGCCGATGCCAGCGTGCAGCCGGTGCCGTGGGTATGGTGCGTGTGAATGCGCGCGTGACGATAGACGCGAACGTCCTCCGGGCCAGCCAGCACATCGACAATGGAGTCCCCCGGCAAATGGCCGCCTTTGAGCAGCACGGCGCCGCCGGTCATGGACTGCAGGGCGCGGGCGGCGTCCTCCATGTCGTCTACGCCCGGGATGTGCTGCCGGAGCAGGACCTCCGCCTCCGGGAGGTTCGGGGTGAGCAGCGTCGCCCGCGGCAGCAGCCGCTCTCTGAGGCACTCGACGGCGCCTGGATCCAGCAGCTGGGCGCCGCTTTGTGCCACCATGACCGGATCGACCACCAGCGGGATACCCCGTCCGGGACCCTCGGCAAGCTCGACGACGCATTCGATGGTTTGCGCGTCGTGGAGCATCCCCGTCTTCAGGGCATCGGCTCCGAGGTCATCCATGACGGCATCGATCTGTTTTTGCAGGAACGCCGGCGGCACAGCATGAACGCCGTGAACGCCGCGGGTGTTCTGAGCGGTGAGCGCCGTAATGGCGGTCATGGCATAGCCGCCGAGTGCGGTGACCGTCTTGATGTCCGCCTGAATGCCGGCCCCGCCTCCGGAGTCGGAGCCGGCAATGATCAGCACCTTGCCATGCGCTTGTGTGACCATCTCAGCCATCCAGTTGTTGCCGAAGTGTGTTGCGGTCAACCTTGCCTGCCCCGGTGACGGGGATGGCGGCAACGACGGCAATCCGCACCGGGACCTTGAACGGTGCCAGGCGCTCCTTGCAAAAGGCCCGCAAATCGTCTGGGAAGTTGTCGGAGACCTCGCCCGCGGCGACCACTGCGGCCACCGGCACTTGGCCCCATCGGCTATCGTTCATCGCCACAACGCACGCCTGCGCCACCGACGGATGCCCCTGCAGCACGGTCTCGATCTCTTCCGGGGAGACATTCTCGCCGCCACTGATAAACATGTTGTCGGCTCGCCCCATGATGCGAACATTCCCCTGGGCGTCTTCCACCGCCAGGTCGCCACTGTCCACCCAGCCGTCGTCCAGCAGCGCCTTGCGCGTGCGCTCCGGTTGACCCAGGTAGCCGCCGAAGTTGTGCAGGCTGCGCAGTTGCAGCACACCCACGGTGCCCTGGGGCACTGGCTCGCCACTCCCCTGATCAACGATGCGGAAATCGCTGTGGATCATGCTTGTGCCGATGCTGCGGTTATGGCTGCGGATGGTCTCCAGATCCTGATCCACACCGCCGTAGATGAAATTCGACGGCCCGGCCTCTGTCAGGCCGTACGCCTGCACCACGGGAATACCGCGCGCGTAGAAGGGCTCCATGACCTCGGCGGCGCAGGGTGCACCGGCGCTGGTGACGCCCTGGAGGGTCGACAAATCGGTTTCGTGGAAGCGAGGGTGCTCGGCGATGAAGCGCAGCATGGCCTCCACGCCGCCGAAGTGGGTGACGCCCTCCTGCTCAATGACCTCCAGCACCTGACCCGGGTCGAACTGGCGCGTGATCACCGAATAGCCGCCCGCATGAAACATCGGCGTCAACGAGTTCCAGCCCCCCACGTGAAACATGGGGAACGTGATCAGCTGGCGCTGCTCCATGAGCACGCCGCCGGTGACGATCATATCCAGCGCGTTCCACACCATCTGCCGGTGCGGGACGATACAGACTTTCGGCGTTGCCGTGGTCCCGCCCGTATGGATGTAGAGAAACGTATCGGACTGGGCCAGGGGGACGTTCACGTCCCGCTCCGGATGCTCGAGCAAGGGACGGAAGCCGCTATCGTCGCCATCGGTGATGCGCACCTGCTTGGCGACCGAGGCCGGCAGAGTGAGCTCCTCCACCAGGGCATCGAAGATGTCCTCGTAGACGAAGGCGCGGGGCTGGATCCGGTCCAGAAGCTCGTTCAGCTCGCGCGGGCGGAGACGGTAGCTCAGAGGCGCCAGGATGGTGCCGATTTTGCCGCAGGCCAGGTAGAGATCCAGCGCTTCCAGACGGTTGCGACTGATCATGCAGATGGCGTCGCCTTTGCGCAGGCTGGCCTGATCCAGCAACCAGCCACCGACCCGGTTGGCCCGCGCATGGGTGTCGGCGAAGCTCAGCCGGGTGCCGGTGTCGGCGTCGTAGATTGCCGCCCGATGCGGTGT
>NZ_SKOG01000110.1 GCF_007120195.1 Aquisalimonas sp. | reverse complement strand
GTGGACGACGCGCGCAGCACGGCAGCGGCGGCAACGTGTCGCGCACGCATCGAAGACTACGGCCTGGCAGGCTGCGTGACGCTCGATACCGCACATCATCCGGAAGAGGCGCTCATCGCGCGGCTTGCGGCCGCGGACCTGATCGTTTTCCCCTATCAGCACACCGGCGAGTCAGCGAGCGGCGCCGCTCGCCTTGCCCTTGCTGCAGGCCGCCCCGTCGCCACAACCCCACTGCCGATCTTTGCCGATATCGCCCCAGTATCCGCCACCCTGCCGGGGACCACGCCGGTGGACTTGGCCGAGGGCATCGCCCGGCTCTTCGCAAACCCGCAGCGGCTGGATGCGCTCGCCGCGGCGATTCCGGCATGGGCGGCCCCGCGATGCTGGCAGCGCAGCAGCCTGCGGCTGGCGGCCATGGTGCAGGCAGCGGAGCAATAGCCGATTTCGCCCGGGCGCAAATCGGGCGGGTACGCTGGCAACAGCCAGTGGACGCCGATGAATAGTGGATTCGCAAGTCCGCATGACCAGGATACCCTGGTCGGAGCCCCTGGCGCGGTAGTGCAGTAGGGTGTCCCTAGACGAGCAGTGCGGAGGCCAGGTTGCGCGTCTTACACGTATTCCGCAGCTACTATCCGGACTCCGATGGGGGCATCGAGCGAGCCTTGGCCCACCTGTGTGCGGGGACCAGCCGGCTCGGTGTGCGTAACCATGTCTTTGCACTGAGCCCGCAGCCGGCCTCACGGCCAATCCGTCAGGGCCGGGCGGTGGTGCACCAGCGCCGGCGCCACCTGGAGTTGGCCTCGTGCTCCATGTCCATGAACACGATGTTATTTTTCAGACGGTTGGTACGCCATTCTGATGTTTTGCATTATCATTTCCCGTGGCCGTTTGCCGATGTTCTGCACCTGCTCATGGGGCGCCACAAGCCGGCCCTCGTGACCTACCATAGCGATATTGTCAGGCAGCGGCGGCTTGAGCGTCTCTATCGGCCCGTGATGCGCCGGTTCATGGCGCAAATGGAGACCGTGGTGGCCACCTCGCCCCAGTACATGGTAGGCAGTCCGGTGTTGAGCACCCTTGGGCATCGGCAGATGCGGGTGATTCCGCTGGGCCTTGACGAGCGGCGCTATCCCCCAGTGCGGCCTGAGGAGGTTGAGCAGTGGCGGCAACGCGTCGGTGAGGGCTTTTTCCTGTTTATCGGTGTGTTGCGCTATTACAAGGGGTTGCACATCCTTCTTGAGACTCTGCGGCACAATCGGCACCGGGTGGTAATCGTTGGCTCCGGGCCGATGGCGCGCCAACTGCGGGAACAGGCTGATCGCCTCGGCCTCAACGACCGGGTGACCTTCACGGGTTATCTTCCGGACGACGATAAACAGGCGCTGCTGTATCTGTGCCGAGCCCTGGTTTTCCCCTCCCACCAGCGCTCCGAGGCCTTCGGCGTGTCCCTGATCGAGGCGGCGATGGCCAGTCGACCCATGATCACAGCCGATATCGGCACGGGCACGTCCTACGTGAACCGCTGTGGTGAGACAGGGATTGTGGTGCCTCCCAGCGACGCCGTGGCATTGGGTGAGGCCATGGATAAATTGGCCGCCGCCCCCGACGTCGCGGCGCAGCTCGGAGCAGCTGCCCGGCAGCGGTTCGAAAGCCACCTGGATATCTCACGCAGTGCCATTGCCTACCGGGATCTGTACGCGGAGATCATTGCCTCGGCAGCGGAGGCAGCAGGGCGCCGAATTGCCTAAGGGCCTTGATTCAGCCCGCCGCCTCTCGACTGTGAGGTCGGATCCCCGGGTAGTGCCTTCGGCAATCGGTTTTACGGCGGATTACGCCTTCGGCTAATCCGCCCTCCGACGAGCGCCGAGGCCAGAGCGAAGGGTGTAGGGTGGATTAGCGCAGCGTAATCCACCGTCAAACCAACCGCGCCGCAGGCGCACAACATCCTGGAGCATTGCATTGTCCTATCCCGCATGACGCCTCGGTTGCCAGCGCGCCGCTCTTAGCCTTCGAGCAGACCATCGACCCAGGTCACGGCGTCCTGGTCCAGCGCGCCGGCGGCCCGGCGCAAGGCAAGCCGCGCGTTGAGGTAATCCAGGCGCGACTGGGCAAGGGCAAGGCGGGATTCGAACCGTTCCCGGCGCGCGTCCAGCAGGTCCACGACCGAGCGGCGGCCGATTCTCAGCTCTTCTTCGATGGCCTGAATGCGAGCGTCTTCCGCTTCGACCGCCCGCTCGAGCGCTGCCACCGTGCTGCGCGCCCGCCCGACATCCCGGAAGGAGCTTCGCACCTCACTCAGCAGTTGACGCTGGAAACCATCGACCTGCTGTTGGGTCTGCCTGGCGTCTTGCTCGGCCGCCCGGGCACGGGCGCTGACCCGACCGCCCTGGTACAGTGGCACGGTGAGCTGGAGCCCCACGACGGTCTCGTTGAACCGGCGCCCGAGGGTGCCAATGGGCAGGTCGGCTTCGTCGTCGACGTCGTCAAAGTAGGTGTGGCTGGCGACCAGGTCGATGCGTGGATGATGGTCGGCGCGCTCGAGGGCGATGCGTTCGCGCTGGACACGGTGGATCTGGCGCGCCGCCTCGAGCCGCGGATTGCTCCGCATCGCCCTGTCGATCCAATGGTCCAGCTCGGGTGGGTCCGGCGGTTCGATTGCGATGTCATCGAGGGAGCGCAGGGCCGTATAGCGCCGACCGGTGATCTCGCGCAAGCGCTCAAACGCGTCTTCCAGCCCGTGTTGCCGACGCAGGGCATCGCTGCGAGCCTGCTCGAGTTCCGCTTGAACCTCCATGCGCTCTGCCTGTGAGGCGAGTTGCCGCTCGTAGAGTGCGTCCACGCGCCGGGCCTGAGTCGCTAGGGCATCGATTTCGCGCTCGGCGAGTTGAGTCTCCAGCTCCGCCATGAGGACGTCGAAATACCCTTCGGCGACGCGGGTAATCAGCTCCTGGGCCTCCGAGGTTTGCTCGAGCTCGCTGATGGCGGTCTCGCGCTCGGTCAGCCGCATCTGCACCCAGTTTGCGCGGTTATACACGGGCTGCTCGAGCCGGATCTGGTACTGCTGGCGGGTGAACGTGCGTGCCCCTGGGTCGGCCCCCGGGAGGAGCGCCTCACGCTCGTCCCTGCGCGCACGGTCAATGCCGAGGTTGGCAGATACCGATGGCAGCCAGGCGCCGAGCGCCTCACGCTCCCGTTCGCTGGATGCCGCGACACCGAGGCGACTCGCCTCAAGCCGGGTGTCAGCCTCGAGCGCGTGCTCGTAGACCTCGGCGAACCCCGGCGGTTGATCGGCATGAGCGAGCACGGGTAGCCCGCACAAGATTACGAGTCGTTTGGAAACGTGCAGTAGCCCGCGCATTCGTGGTGCCCTTTGATGACTGCGCGTCCTTTGGCGCAATGCGCATCGTCCTCCCTTTTTGGCCCAGGCGCACCTCAAGCATGGCAGGTGCGCGAAGCGCCGTGAAGCACACCGATTATCGGGGACACAGGCTCCCGGGCACGCTGAATTAATTCCAAACAGGATGATACAATTGCAAAAGCCAATGCTGGAGACCTCGTTGACGTTACTGCGTTCAACGCCAAGACTCCAAGAGCAGGTGCCACTTTAAGCGCGGGTATTTACGGGAGTATCGTCGGCCATGTATCGGAACGTCGTGGCGCTGTCGAGCAAGGACCACGCAGGCAAGCGATTGCGGCCCCACCAAGGTTATGAATTTGCCCGGGGAGAGACAGTGATGCCCGTCTCGGCTGCAGAGCTCCCGCAGCTGGTGGCGCGGTTGCCCATCGGTTTTCTGGACTCCGGGCGAAACGGATTGCGCCCGATGGCGTTGCTTGGAATTGACACTCGGACCAACCTCCTGGTCGCACCGGATGGTCGGTGGCTGCAGGATTATGTCCCAGCCGCGATTCGCCGCTACCCGTTCATTCTCATGCGCCGTTCCGGCGATGGTGATATGGGTGTCGCGGTCGACATGGATTCCGAGCTGCTCGCGGACACCGATGGTGAGCGACTCTTTACCGATGACGGTGAGGCCAGTGAACACTTCAGCCGGATCGTGGATTTGCTCAGGCAGTTCGAGGGTGGCATGCGAGCAACAGCGCGGGCCTGCCGCCGCCTGTCGGAGGCGGGCCTGCTTGCGGACTGGTCGCCGACCGTGGAGGTCGCCGGAAAGCACTGGCGTTTGAACGGGATGCAACGGGTCGATGAGCAGGCACTTAACGGCCTCGATAACGACGCCTTTGTAGCCCTGCGCGATGACAACGCTGTCGCACTTGCCTATGCGCAGCTTCTTTCCATGGCCCAGCTTCCCCGACTTGTCAGGCTTGCGCAGGCGCGCGCCCGACAGCAAGGCCCGGACGGCAAGAGAAGGAATCGCTCCCGTTCCGACGAGGAGATCCGGTTCAACTTCGACGCCTGAGACCCGTCAATGAAGCGTTCAGAGTTGCGCGATGCGGTAAAAGCCTGCAGCGGCACGTTTTGGGCGGCGGCGTTGTTCAGCCTGTTCATCAATCTTTTGATGCTCGTGCCGCCGCTGTACATGCTGCAGATCTATGACCGCGTCCTGGCGAGTCGCAGCGAGTCCACACTGGTGATGCTGACGGTCATCGTCGTCGCCCTGATGGCCGTTCTGGGGGCGTTGGAGTGGGTGCGCTCGCGGGTTCTGGTCAGGGCGAGCGGTCGGCTGGACAGCCTCATGGGCGACCGCATCTTTGATGCATTGTTTCGCCGCGGGCTCCACGTGCAGGGCGGGGATGGCCAGGCGGTACAGGATGCGAATACGGTTCGGCAGTTCCTGACCGGCAATGGCTTGCTGGCCTTCTTCGACGCCCCCTGGTTGCCGATCTACATTGCTGTGATCTTCCTGTTTCACCCGGTTCTGGGGTGGGTCGCGGTTGCCGGTGCGTTGATCCTGCTGTTGCTTGCCGTCGCCAATAACCTGATGAGCCGCAGCCCCCTGGACCAGGCCAACGCCGAGCAGGTCGCCGCGCAGCGCACCCTCACCAGTCAGCTGCGCAATGCCGAGGCGGCGGCCGCCATGGGCATGGTGGAGCGACTGCGGCAGCGATGGCAGGAGCGCCAGCAGCGCGTGATCGGCTTCCAGTCTCAGGCCTCGGATCGGGCGGCGCCTTTCTATGCGAGCAGCCGCGCATTCAGGCTGCTCTTGCAATCGTTGATTCTTGGAGCCGGGGCGTACCTGGCGATCCACCAGCAGATCACCCCGGGAATCATGATCGCGGCGACGATCCTGCTCGGTCGGGCGCTGACGCCGATGGACGCTTTGATTGGCAACTGGCGCGGCATTATTGCCGCGCGGCTCTCCTTCGAACGGCTGGAGAAGCTGCTCGCCGACTACCCGCCGAGGCGGCGCAGGCACTCTCTGCCCAGGCCCCGCGGTCGCATCGAGGCCGAGCAGCTGGTGGTGGTCCCGCCTGGTGCGGACGCGCCGGCCGTGCGCGGGGTGTCTTTTGCCGTCGATCCGGGCGAGTGTGTGGGTCTGATCGGCCCGAGCGGCGCCGGTAAATCAACCCTTGTGCGCGCGCTGCTCGGTGTCTGGCCACCGCGCGCTGGCCACGCCCGCCTCGATGGGGCGGATGTCAGGGACTACAACGCCGACGAACTCGGCCCCTGCGTCGGGTACTTGCCCCAGGACGTGGAGTTATTCGACGGCACAGTGGCGGAGAACATCGCCCGATTCGGCGAAGTCGATGACGAGGCCGTGGTGGCTGCAGCGCAGGCGGCCGGCGTGCACGAGCTCATCCTCCAGCTCCGTGATGGCTACGACACGGATCTGGGGCCGGAGGGCGTGACGCTCTCCGGTGGACAGCGGCAGCGCATTGCGCTCGCCCGCGCGCTCTATGGCCAGCCCCCGATCGTGGTCCTCGATGAGCCCAATTCGAACCTCGATGACGCCGGCAATGCGGCCCTGGCCCGGGTGCTCGAGCAGGGGCGCCAGGAGGGCAAGACACAACTGGTGATCTCGCACCGGCACTCCGTGCTCGCGCGGGTGGACCGTCTGATTGTGCTCAAGGAGGGGCGCTTGCTCGCCTCTGGAGGGCGCGACGAAATGCTGCAACGCTTTGCGCATTCTGATCGAACGGCGGCCGGGGTCGTGCCATGAATGTCAAGCCCAGGGGAGGGTCGACCGCGGCGCCACCGGTACCCCGGAGTGACCGCGGCTCGCGCTGGATTGGGGTGGGGATCATTGCCTTGGCCTTTGGGGTGTTTGGCGGTTGGGCGGCCCTGGCCGAACTGGATGGCGCTGCCGTGGCGCCGGCGGTCGTGCAGGTGGATTCCTATCGCCAGGCCGTCGAGCACCTCGATGGCGGGCAGGTGGATACCATCCACGTCCGCGATGGGGACTCGGTCGCGGCCGGGGAGATTCTCGTGGAACTCGACGCCACCGAGGTTCGCGCTGAACTGGAAACCGTGCGTTCCCAGCATGCGGCGGCGCGGGCGGAGCGCCTGCGCCTGGAAGCTGAACGGGATGAACGGGACACCATCGCCACACTCATTCCGCAGCCACAAGACGCGGCGGACCAGCACTTTGCGCGCTCTCTGGCCGCGCAGCAGGCGATCTTCAACACGCGGCGGGAGAGCTTTCAGGCAGAGGTGGATCTGCTGCGTGAGCGGGCGCAGGCATTGCGGGCGCAAATCCGCGGCCTCGAGGCCGTGGTTGAAGCGCGCCGTGAGATGCGGGCGCAGTACGAGGAGGAGCTCGATGAACTATCCGGCCTTGTGCAAGAGCAGCTCATGGATCGACGACGCGCGCGCGAGTTGGAGCGCCTGATTGTCGAGAATCGTGGCGATATCGCTGAGCTGGAGGCCGATATCAGCCGTTTGCGCGTGGAGATCACCGAGACGGAGTTACACGTCGCGCAACGGCGTAGCGAGCGTCAGGCCGAGATCGCGGATCGACTTAATGAGGTGGAGCAGCGTTTTCACAACCTGGATGAGCAGCGACACGCCCTGGAGCGGCGCGCTGCCCGCACCACAGTGCGTGCTCCTGCCACGGGGGTGATCGTTAATCTGGATATCCACACCGAGGGCGCCGTGATTGAACCCGGGCACCGAATCGCGGAGATCGTGCCGACGGATGCAGAGTTGGTGGTCGAAGCCCGCGTGCGGCCGGAGGACATCGATCGCGTGCGGATGGGCCAGCTCGCTGATGTGCGCTTGACGGCGTACAGCTATCGGATGACGCCGGTCCTGGTGGGGGATGTGATCCACATCTCGGCTGACCGGCTCGAGGATGAAAACACCGGCGAGGCCTACTATCTGGCGCGGGTGTATATCGACGAATCCGCGCGCCGCTTTGCCATCGGCGACGAGCCGCTGCTTCCAGGGATGCCCGCGGAAGTCATGATCCGGACCGGCGAGCGCTCGTTGCTGTCGTATCTGTTGCGACCGCTAAGTGATGCGCTGAGCCGGGCATTCCGGGAGTGACGACTGGCGGCATTCTCAGGCACGGCGATGGCAGTCGCCGGGCCTGACGCGCTCATCGAGGCGCGTGTTGGACCCGTCGATCGCCTCGCTATCGTGTTCGCGCCGGCTTAACCCCGTGACCGTACGAAATGCCTCTGAGACGCAATCCGTGCATCACCTTTCAGCCTTCGGCGAACCTGCAGAAGCCTTCCATGAGCGCTTGCGCCCTGTCGCGGATGTCCTGGTCGAGGAGTTCTCCATCGGCGGAGAACACCTTCCCCGCCCCGGGCACGAGCAGGAGATGCTCCGAGTACACGCGTGTCCCGAGGGTGCGCAGGATGGGTAGCCAGCCGTACTGCGACGACCGCGTTCCGCCGCCCCCGGGCGTCGCGCCACACAGGGCAACCGGCTTGCCCCGGAACACCCGGGCAATGTCCTTTGGCGGGCGGGTGAGCCAGTCAATCGTGTTCTTGAAAACGCCCGGCACGCCCTGGTTGTACTCCGGCGTGACCAGGATCAGCCCGTCTGCCGCGGCGATGCGATCCTTGAGCGCGGTGACCACATCGGGCACCCCGTGCTCGGCTTCAACATCCCCGTCATACAGGGGGACGCCAGCCGGGGTGACCACGTCCACCGTCCAGCCATCGGGGGCGAGTTCGGCCAGCGCGCGGGCCAGGGCAGTATTGTGGGACTGTCGGCGGAGACTGCCGGATAAGGCGATCAGGTGAGGCATAGCGTTTCCTCCTGTGTAGGCGCCAAGCAGCCGAGTTTCTCTGGATGCAGCGAACAGGCCTGGCGGGTGCCGGACCACGCTACTCGCCGTCGGGTTTGCGCCACCTTTACCCTCGATGTCCGCCATTGAACAGAAGGCTGCGCTCCGAGAATAGTGGAACGTCTCGCCGCTAGTAACAATTTCCTGTGTACAGCATAGAAGCAGGGGCTTGTCCCGCCACCCGTTGGTTACGATTCAGGCACCCCGTAGCGTCGACCACCATAGAGATTTGGCAACCCCACCGGCGGTGCCATTAGGAGACACAGGCAATGGCGAACTTTCCGAAATCCGCAAACGTCGTCATCATCGGGCAGGGCGGGATTGTCGGTGCATCGGTGGTCCATCACCTCATCGAGCGTGGGTGGGAGAACATCGTCGGTATCGACAAGTCCATGATCCCGACCGACGTGGGCTCCACCTCGCACGCGTCCGATTTCTGCTACATGACCTCGCACGATCACATGGCGTGCTATACGACGATGTATAGCGCGGACTTCTACGAGAAGCGCGGCCATTATCAGCGCATCGGTGGCCTGGAGGTGGCGCGGGTCGGCGATGATGAGCGGCTGGAGGAGCTCAAGCGCAAGGTGGGTTCTGGCAAGGCGTTCGGAACCAACGTCCAGCTCATCAGCGCCGGGGAAGCCAAAGAGCGCATGCCGCTGCTCAATGAGGAGCTGGTGCAGGCCGCCCTGTGGGACCCGGACGCTGGCCTGGTCATCCCGCGCTCACAGCAGGTGGCCGGGGAGCTCGTGGAAGAAGCCAAGGCCACGGGCCGGCTGCAGACCTTCGCCAATACGCCGGCCACCGGCATCGATATCCGCAACGGCCGTATCTGCGGCGTGGAAACCCCGCGTGGGTACATCAAGACCCCACAGGTGATCGTCTGCACGGGCATCTGGGGGCGCTTGATTGCCGATATGGCCGGGCAGGACCTGCCCATGATGCCGGTGGAGCACCCGCTGCTGTGGTTCGGCCCGTATGAGGAGTTCAAGGGCACCGGGTATGAGATCGGCTACCCGCTGTTGCGCGATCAGGGCAATTCGGCCTACCTCCGCGACACCGGCGACCCTGTGACCAGCGAAGGCGGCTACATCGAGTGGGGCTACTACGAGGAAAAGGCGCCGCGTCTCGTTCACCCGCGGGACATCCTCGAGAAGGAGCAGGCGCGCCTGTCGCCCTCCCAGCACGACCTGGACGTCGAACAGATCATGGAGCCCCTCGAGCGGGCCATGGAACTCACGCCCATCCTCGGCGAGTTGGGGCTGGACGAGAAGCGCTCATTCAACGGCCTTTTGTCGGTCACCGCCGACGGTGGCTCCATCGTCGGCGAGTCACCGCAGACCGACGGCCTGTGGTTCTGCGAGGCCATCTGGGTGAAGGACGGCCCCGGCGCCGGCAAGGTGCTTGCGGACTGGATGACCGACGGCCGTACCGAGATCGATCACCACGGCATCGACGTCGCCCGGTTCTACCCGGTGCAGAGGACGCCGGGCTACATCCATGACCGCTGCTACGAGACGGCGTTCAAGATCTACAACCCGCCGGTACACCCGCGGGAGCCCTACACCATGGCGCGCAACCTGCGCCGCAGCCCGTTCTGGCCGCGGGAGAAGGAGCTCGGCGCTTACTTCATGGAAGCGGCGGGCTGGGAGCGCGCGCACGGCTACGCCGCCAATGAGCACCTGCTCGAGCGCTATGGCGATCGCATCCCGGAGCGCACCAGTGACTGGGACGGCCGGCACTTCTGGCGTGTGTCCAACGCGGAGCACCTGGCGCTCTCAGAGAACGTGGGTATGGTCAACCTCTCCCACTTCGCCATCTACGACGTCTCCGGGCCCGATGCCGAGGCGGTGATGGAGTACCTCTGCGTCGCCAAGGTTGGTGGTAACACCCCGATCGACAAGGGCGTGTACACCCACTTCCTGGACCACGAGGGCGGTGTCAAGGCGGACCTTACGGTCATCCGGCTGGCCGAGGACCGGTGGCGGGTCATGTGCGGCGGCGACACCGGCCATCGGGACTACGTGTGGATGAAGCACATGGCCTCGCGCAAGGGCTTTCATGTCTACATCGACGATCGCACCGACCACCTGGCCTGCCTGGGCCTCTGGGGCCCCAACGCGCGTGCGACGCTGCAGGCTGTTGCCGACCACCCGGACGGCCTGACCGATGACAAGTTCCCCTTCGCGAGCGCACGGCAGATCACCGTCAAGGGCATGCCCGTCTACGCCTTCCGCATCTCCTACGTGGGTGAACAGGGCTGGGAGCTGCACGTGCCCTTCAGCTACGGCCTGTCCCTGTGGGATCTGTTCTATGAGCAGGGGGTCACGCCGGTGGGCATTGAGACCTACGCCAACAGCCGGCGCCTGGAGAAGAGCCTGCGCCTGCAAAACGCCGATCTGCTGACGGAGTACAACCTGTACGAGGCCGGGCTTGCCCGCCCGAAGGTCAAGGCGGCCGAGTTTCACGGGAAGCAGGCATATCTCGCCCAGCGCGATCGGGAGAGCCAGCCGGCCTACCTGTGCACGCTCACCCTGATGGACAACGTCGACAGCCAGGGTGTCGCCCGTTATCCCGTCGGTCAGTGGCCGCTCCTGGACCCGGAGACCGGTGACGTGCTGGTGGACGACCTGGGCCGGCGTTCCTACACGACCAGCGTCGCCTATGGCCCCTCGGTCGGCAAAACCATCGCCCTGGGCTACATCCCGCGGCAGTACGCCGAAGAGGGCCGGCAGCTGCTCCTGGAGTACTTCCACGAGCACTACCCGGTGCGCATCGAAGCCGTGGGGTACCGGGCGCTCTACGACCCGGAGAATGTGCGGCCCCGGTCGTGAAGAAGTCAGGGTGACCGTGTTTGGGCGCTCATAGCTCCGACGTCGGGCTGTGAGCGCCCGGAGTGCAAAGCGTGCGCGCTGGCGCGCGCAAAGAAAACGCGCGCAAAGAAAAGGCGCGCCGAAGCGCGCCCCGACGATCCGTTGTCTGCTGTGGGCTCCTCTAACGCGGCCGTTGACCGCGTTAACCTGCTTCCCTGGCACGCGTGGATAGGGCGTTGTCCAGACCCCGATTAAATTCCTTTCGGTCAAGGTATCCATTCCCGTCACGGTCGAGCTTGCCGAACTGCCCGTGCAGCTCGGGCAATGCCTTTAACTCTTCAACGGTAATCACGAAATCGCCATTTGCATCCACCTTGTTAAAGGCGACTGCGTCTGCGCCGAAAACTACACCTGGCGCCACAAAGGCAATCGTCAGGGTGCCCACTGTGAGCCAATTCCTGCTTTTCATTGAGTAACCATCCGTAAGGATAGGCATCTGAAGTGTGGACCTGATCCGAGCCTTCGATCAGACCCCGCGCCGAAGCCTTCGGCGCACTCTTTATTATACACTCATATCGGCACGCAGTCCAGGATTTTCTTTCAATGACCTGATTTTCGTCGTGATTCACGAGACGCGATCGCGCTAATCCGTGAGGACCGGCGAGAGGATGGGCTCCGAGGAATCCCTGATGATGCGGATCGTGAAACTATTACGATCGAGTGAAACGAGCCGCGCTTCTACGACACCTTTGGCGCCACGGCTTTCACCTGAAACAAGAAGGTCGCCCGCATTCTCTTTGGACGAACCCTAAGACTGGGGCGGTAGAGGCTGGACCTCGATATACTGAGGTGTCCGACAGGCTCGTCCGGAAGATTTGTCGAGCGCTCTCGATGCCCGAGTTAGGGGAATAGCTCGTCGCACGCCCGGCCTAACGATGGGGATTGAGACGATCCCGCAGGGTCGTTTCAATTCATTGTTCAAGAAGCCCGGGGCGGTTGGCTGCTGCGCTTTGTCAATCAGGGGATTGCTTCAGCGGCGTGGGTTCGCTGGGGTGGCGTGGTATGCGGATGCGACACCAGGCGCCGTCGGTGGAGGCGAACAGCGTCGTGTAGCCCAGCCGCTGGTGGCTACACAGGCAGATCGCCTCGATGACCTTGCGGTGCCCATTGGGGCTGGCCGAGGTACTGTAGGACGCCCCGGGAGTTGACGCCGGCCTCGAGCAGGGGTGTGGCATAGGAGGGATGAAGGATGTGCACCAAGACGGCACGCTCTGGATGCCGGCCTGCTGCCTCGCCGGGCGGAAGGCGCCTTGCACGCTGCTCTTGGGCATTGGCCTCGCGGCCAGGGTTGCGCCGTCGCCGCCACGTCCGAGCGCGGGGAACAATAGCCGGCGCCGGCAGCGCGGTGACGGGGACGAATCCAGTTATTGAGCCGCCGTGGTACGTGATGCGTATGCGCGGTGGCGTAGGGGGGAGCGGGGCCGTGGTGCCCCGCCCTGTCCCGATTAGCTGCGGTTGCCTTGAGCGCGAAGTGATACTAAAATATCACTTCGCGTTTGATTTAGGGGATGCCCATGAAAGTTGAGCTTGTTACAAACCTTAAGCGTCAAGCCACAAAAATTCTGGCCGACCTGCACGCGTCTAAAGAGCCGGTGCTGATTACGGAGCATGGCCAGCCATCGGCGTACCTCGTCGATGTTCAGGACTACGAATTCATGCAGCGCCGGCTTGAGTTACTTGAAGGTCTCTCACGGGGAGAGCGTGCTGTGCTTGAGGGCAGGACCTTCAGCCAAAGCGAGGCCGGCGAGAAAATGAGTAAATGGCTGAAGTAATCTGGACGGAGCCAGCCATTCAAGAATTGGACGCCATCGCCGAGTACATTGCTCTGGATAACCCGGTAGCTGCAAGCAATCTAGTTGAAGAAGTTTTCGATAAAACAGGGCGACTGGAGGACTTTCCACAATCTGGGAGAATTCCACCCGAACTGCCCAATTCCATCTACAGGGAAATTGTGGTGCCTCCATGTCGTATTTTTTACCGCGGAGAAGGTAATCGTGTACTTGTTCTCTATGTCATGAGAGAGGAGCGGCAGCTTCGTGCTTACATGCTGGGCAGCAGCTAACAAGGCGCGGAATCCGGATGCCTTTGCCTCCGCATCGCCGGGTCAAAGACAATGGTGCGCTTCAGCGTTACACTGCGTTGCAGTCCCACAGCGATGGGAAAGCCCGTTCTTCTTTGTCCTAACCGGCAGAAACACTAAAGCCGAAATTCGGCTCGGCGAGCCGAGCAGCCACGCCGAACAGCTGGCCCGCGAGGCGGAACGTGCGCGCGCTGGTTGCGGCAGCAGGCAGCTGTGGGGGACCCGGCTGTCTCCAACCATTTGCCTGACGGCCACTGGCAGGTCCCTGGGGCCTGCCAGTGGCCTGAACGGGTCGGCCTCTCGAGCTTACCGATTACGCGGGTCGAGGTCCGAGTCCACGTAGTTGACCTCGAACGGCTCGGTTACATGCACCTGGAGCACCGTCTCCTCCTCGAACCACTCGTAGTGGTTGTGGTGCGGGGGCACCTTCACGAACGACCCCGCCGATACTTTCATTCCCTGATCCTTGTCCAGCTCGTCGCCGAAGCCGATGTGCAGGGCCCCAGAGATGACCGTCAGGTACTTGTTCCCGCTGTGGTAGTGGGAGTGGATGTCGTAGCCCGCTGGCAGGCGAAGTCGCGCCGTGAAGGCGCCCTCGGCGGGGTCGCCGGCCAGCAGGGTCAACTCGGCGCCCGGTTCGATGAAGTCGGGACCTTCCTGCCACTCGATCTGGTCCGGAACCACAACCTGGTGCCCGTTTCCTGCCGCCGCCGCGAGCCCGCCCGACAGGCCGAGCAGTGCGACTATGAGGAGTGGTTTCCCGAGAGACGTATTCATGGCTTAGTCCTCCGTATTACTGTCGTTACTTGATGTT
>NZ_SKOG01000227.1 GCF_007120195.1 Aquisalimonas sp. | reverse complement strand
GGCGGTCAGCTGGTCATTCCCGGTCTTGTGGATCTGGCCGTCCACCTGCGCGAGCCCGGCGCGAAACACAAGGCAGACATCATCAGCGAACTTCAGGCCGCCGCGAGCGTCGGCATCACGACCCTGTGCCCCTCGCCAGCCACGCAGCCTGTCATCGACAGCACAGCGGTGCTTGAGCTCGTCCAGGGGCAAGCCGACAAGGCCGGCGCCAGCCGGCTCGCCCCCCTCGGCGCCCTAACCGCCGGCTTGGAAGGCCAGCACCTGAGCCAGATGGCGGCGCTGAGGCAGGCCGGCTGTGTCGCCGTGAGCGACGGCGGACGGCCCCTCGGCAACACACTGGTGCTGCGCCGGGCGCTCGAGTACGCCGCCACCCACGCCATTACCGTGATGCTCACCCCGCAGGACGCCGATCTCACCCGCGGGGGCGGCATGCACGAGGGCTGGGTCGCCACACGCCTGGGCATTGCCGGCATTCCGGTGGCGGCGGAGACCGTCGCCCTGGCCCGGGCCCTCGCCTTGGTGGAGGAAATCGGCGGGCAGGTGCACTTCAACCGCCTCTCCTCGGCGCGCGGGGCCGCCATGGTGGCCCGCGCGCGCCGTGACGGCCTGCCCGTGACCGCCGACGTGGCCATGCACCAGCTCTTTCTCACGGAAATGGACATCAGCGGCTTTGCCAGCCAGTGCCATGTCATGCCGCCGCTGCGCGGCGAGAGCGACCGCACGGCTCTGCGCCAGGCCGTCGCCGCGGGGACGATCCAGGCCGTGTGCTCGGATCACCAGCCCCACGATGCGGATGCCAAGGCGGCGCCTTTCGTCGCCGCGGAAGCGGGCATCTCGGGACTGGACACGCTGCTGTCCCTGGCGCTGCGGCTTCATGACGAGGGGCTGTTGCCTCTGGACGCCGCCATCGCCCGGGTCACCAGCGGCCCGTCGAGCGCGCTCGGGCTGACGGCAGGAACACTGCGCCCCGGTGCCCCCGCCGATATCTGCCTCGTGGACCCGAACATCCCCTGGTGGGTGACCCCGGAGACCATGCACAGCCGCGGCCGTAACACGCCATTCACCGGTTGGGAGCTCAGCGGCCGGGTGCAGCGTACGCTGGTGGGTGGCAACACAGTCTACCGGGCGCATCCGCCGACGGCGCGCGGCCATGAGTCAGGGCACTAAGCTACTGGCCAATACGGCAATGTCCGGCAGCAGCCGCCTGCTTCAGGTGGCGTACGGGGCCGCAGAGCTCGTGGCTCCCGGGCAGTGGTTTCGGTTGCAGCTTCCCGGCCAAGGACTGCAGCTCGCCGTCCTGGATGCCTCAAAGCGGGAGGGCTGGCTTGCCTTTCAGGGCCCCGGCGAGGTCGCCGGCCACGCCCGGGGCACCCATGTCGAACTGTCCGCTCCCCAGGGCGAGCCCATCCACCGCCCTGCCGGAGAACGGCGACTCGTCCTGATCGCCGACGAAGCCGGCCTGCCCGCCATCCTGTTCGCGGCGTCCCGCGGCTGGCCCATCCACCTCGCCCTGATCGGTCTCACCGCCACGGAACCGCCCCTGCGGCTGCGGCCGTCCCGGTTTCTCCTGCCTGGCTTCGGCCCAGGCGCAATCGCCGGCATTGCCGTGTTGGAGGACGCCGGCATTCCCAGCCGCATCGTCCACCCGCACCCTTTACCCGGCTGCCAGGAAGGCACGCTGGCGCAATTGGTGACAGGCTGGCTCGACGCGCAGAGCGCACGCCAACGCTGGCAGATGGCTGCCACTGTGCTTGGCGCGGAGGTGAACGTGCAGCGGGTGGACGCCTTGCTGCGGGGCCACATCGGCGCGCATCACCGCCACGTGATGCCCTGCGTGAGCGGTTAGCGTCCGGGCGCCAGACCCAGACTCCGCGGGCCTCGCCCGCACCACGACGGTCGCGTGGACGGCCGGGGCAGGCGTGAGGGCTTTAGCCATACGGGTGAGTATGGTACAACCCTCGCTAATCTGATCGTGGTAGCGGTTCGCCAAGCGGAACCGGCCATCGCGGCATCGGCCCGTGTTGGACCGCGCGAACGCAGTCAAGTCACCGCCCGCATCCCACCTCACGACGCGGCTTGGAGAATGACCATGTTTTCTGCATTGATGAAGGCCATGCGGGCGAACAACATGCTGCCGCGCATCTCCGACACCGAGCGCCAAGCCCTGGAGGCAGGCACCGTCTGGATCGACGGCCAGCTCTTCTCCGGTAATCCGGACTTCAAGAGCATCCTGGCCGAACCCTACAACCGACTCTCGGAGGAGGAGCAGGCCTTTCTCGATGGCCCGACGGAAGAGCTCTGCCGCATGCTCGACACCTACGAGGTCGCCCGCACCCGCCGTGCCCCCGATGCGGCCCTGGAGTTCATCAAAAAGCAGGGCTTCATGGGCCTGCTCATCCCCAAGGAGTACGGCGGCAAGGGATTCTCCACCCTCGCCATTTCCTCGGTCATGGCGAAGGTGAACAACTACTCGTCCACCGTCGGGACCTTCGTGGTCATCCCCAACTCCCTGGGCGCGGCCGAGCTGCTCAAGCACTACGGCACCAGCAAGCAAAAGGAGCACTATCTGCCCCGCCTGGCCAGCGGTGAATACGTCCCCTGTTTCGGGCTGACGGAACCCACCGCGGGCTCCGACGCCGCTGCCATCAAGGCAGAAGGACTGGTGTTCAGGGATGAGAGCGGCGAGGTAAAGATCCGCCTGAACTTCCGCAAGCGCTACATCACGCTGGCGCCGGTGGCGAACCTGATCTCGCTTGCCTTCCAAATGCACGATCCGGACAACTTGCTCGGCAAAGGCGAGTACCCCGGCATTACCGTGGTGATGCTGCACGAGGGCACGCCGGGCCTGCACAGCGGCGAGCACCACATGCCCGTGGGCGAGGGCTTCTACAATGGCCCGCTCGTGGGGGAGGACGTGATCGCCTCGCCGGAGCAGATCATCGGCGGCCCGGAGTATACCGGGCAAGGCTGGCGTATGCTGATGGAACAGCTCGCTGGGGGTCGCGCGGTGTCCCTGCCCGCCAGCGCCATCGGGGGCATGAAGTCCACAGCCGCGGTAACCGGCGCCTACTCCATGATCCGCCACCAATTCGGCATTCCCATCGGGCTCATGGAAGGCGTCCAGGACAAGGTCGCTGGCATTGCGGCCATGGCGTACCTATTCGAAGGCGCGCGGGTATACACCTGCTCGGCGATCGACGGCGGGGAGCAGCCTCCGGTTATCTCGGCGCTGCTGAAATCCAGCAGCACGGAGACCGTGCGCAAGCTGCTCACGGACGGCATGGACGTCTTCTCCGGCGCCGGGGTCATGCAAGGCCCAAACAATGTTCTGGCCTCCGGCTACCACGGCGCGCCGGTCGGGATTACCGTGGAAGGGGCCAATATCATGACCCGCACCCTGATTATCTTCGGCCAGGGTGCCACGCGTTGCCACCCGTACGCCCTGCCCCTGATCAAGGCGCTCGAGGACGCTGATGCAGCGGCCTTCCGGCAGGGGTTGCTGGGCTGGCTTCGCCATACGGCAAGCAACTGGTTGCGCGCCAGGGGCCGCGGCCTGACTCGCGGCCACAGTGCCGGCAGCCCGGTGTCCGGTCCCACGGCCACCTATTACCGTCGCCTGGCCTGGGCCTCGTCGCGGTTTGCGCTGCTGACGGATCTGGCCATGTTCTGCATCGGCGGCAAGCTCAAGGCCAAGGGGAATCTCACGGGCCGCTTCGCCGATGCCCTCACCTGGCAGGTCCTTGCCCTTTCGGCGCTGCGCCGTTACGAGGCGGAGGGCCGAAAGGCAGAGGACCTGCCACTGGTGCAGTACGCCTGCGAGTATGCCCTTGGGCAGGTCCAGGATGCCTTCGAGGGGATCCATGCGAACTTTGATGCACCCGTGATCGGCTGGTGGCTGCGCAAGCCGGGGGCGTTCTTCCTCCGTGTCAACCCGCTGTCCCAGGGCCCGGGCGACAAGCTGATCGCCCCGACAGCCAACACCATTCAGGCGCTCACGCCGCAGTATCTCCGCGT
>NZ_SKOG01000164.1 GCF_007120195.1 Aquisalimonas sp. | reverse complement strand
GTGCGCTTCGCGACGCTCGACATCGAGTCCGATCCCGCCGCCCAAGGATTCGAGCCCCACGCCTTCGACCTGGTGATTGCGGCCAACGTGCTCCATGTCACCGAGGATTTGCGCACCACGCTGGGCCACGTGCGGCGCCTGCTTACCGGGGACGGCATCCTGGCATTGCTGGAGCTCACGCGCCGCTCCGGCTGGCTGAACCTGGTCTTCGGGCTGCTGGAGGGCTGGTGGCGCTACACGGACGTTCACCTGCGGGCTGGCGGCCCCATGCTCGCGTCGCGGCAGTGGCACGATCTGCTCGAGGCCGGCGGCTTCGAGGGGGTCACCAGCCTGTTCGCCGAGGCGCTCGACGAGCGCAGGCTGCAGACGGTGCTGCTCGCGCACGCGCCAGCGACCATACAAGCATCGTTGCCGGAGTCCGGGCCAGAGCCACCGCGGCACTGGCTCGTGTTCACGGATGAGACCCGCGCCGCGCAAGCAGTGATCGACGCGTTGTGCGCCCGGGGCGATCGTTTCACTCCGGTCCGTCCCGGCGGCGCGTACTGCCGACACGTGGACGGCGGCTTTACCATTCCGCCTGCCGACACCGGCGCGTACGTCCATATGTTGCAGGCCCTGGGGGACAACGACGGCCACGGGGTCCTCCACCTGTGGAGCCTGGGCGTTCCCACGGCCGACGGGATGGATGCCGAGGTGCTCATGGATGCACAGTGCCTCGCCTGCGGCAGTGTACTGGCACTGATGCGCGCCCGGGAACAAGCGGGAACGAAGATTCCCGAGCTGTGCCTGGTCACGGCGGGTGCCCAGGCCGTCGAGGGGCACGACGCCGCGCCGCATGTCGCGCAATCCACGCTGTGGGGCCTCGGGCGCGTGCTGATGAGCGAACACGAGGCGCTGCGCTGCCGGCTCATCGACCTCGGCCCGGCCCCGTCGGAGGACGAGGCGCTGGCGCTCGCAGCAGAGCTGACCGGCGGCAACGGCGAAGAGGAAGTGGCCCTGCGCGGCCGGATGCGCTTCGCCCGGCGCGTGCGCCGCGTCTCGCTCGGCGAGCGGGCGCGCCCTGAACAACTCCGCCCGCTCTGCGCCGACACCGACCGCTTTCGCCTGGAACTCGGTGCACCGGGCGCCATCGAGAGCCTGCTTCTGCGCGAGATACCGGTTGCCGAGCCCGGGCCCGGGGAGATCGCAATCCGGGTCTTTGCCTCCGGCGTCAACTTCCGCGACGTGCTGCAGGCCCTGGACATGCTCCCGCCCGCCGCCTACCAGTACGATCCCGACCCGCGGGGCCTGGGAATCGAGTGTGCCGGCGTGGTGCTGGCCTGCGGGGACGGTGTGCGCCGATTCCGGCCGGGCGACGAGGTCATCACCCTCGCCGCGGCCGCACACGGATCACGGGTGATCGCCCGGGAGCATCTGACCGTCGCCAAGCCGGCACGCCTGTCGTTTGCGCAAGCCGCCTCGGTGCTGAACGGCTTCGTCACCGCCGAGTATGCGCTCAATCACGTGGCGCGGATAACGGTGGACGAGCGCGTGCTGATTCAGTCCGCTACGGGCGCCGTAGGGCTGGCCGCGATCCAGCTGTGCCGGCGTGTCGGCGCGGAGGTCTTCGCCACCGCCGGGACGCCGGAGAAGCGCGCCTATCTGCGCGAGCTCGGCATCGAGCATGTCATGGATTCCCGCTCCCTTGCCTTCGCCGACGAGGTCCTGCGCGACACCGGCGGTGAAGGCGTGGACGTCGTGCTGAACGCCCTCTCCGGGGAAGCCACCCTCAAGGGCCTGGCGGTGCTGCGTCCATACGGGCGGTTCATCGAGCTCGGCAAGCGCGACATCTTCGACAACGCCCAGCTCGGCCTCTCGCCGTTCCAGCGCAACCTCTCCTTCCACGCCGTGGACCTGATCCCCCTGGCGCTCGATCGGCCGGCACTGGCGACACGCCTGCTGGAGCACGTGGTGGGGCAGATCGACAATGGCACCCTGCAGCCGGTGCCCACCACCGTCTTCGATCTCGCGGCGGCGGAGCAGGGGTTCCGGCTGATGGCCCAGGCACGGCACATTGGCAAGGTCGTGCTCACCATGGAGGCGCCCACCTATCCCGTGCATGCGCGCGCGGAGGCGCCACTCGTCGAAGCCGACGGTACCTATCTCATCACCGGCGGGCTCGGCGGCTTCGGGCTAACGGTCGCCGAGTGGCTGGAACGCCAGGGCGCCGGGAGCATCGTGCTCATGAGTCGCTCGGGTATCCCGCAGGACAACGAAGCCGCCCTCGATGGTCTGCGGGCGTCGCCCGTGCGGGTAACCGTGGTCCAGGGGGATGTCTCCAGCGAGGCGGACGTGCGGCGCGTGCTGGATGGCATCCGCCGCGAGCTGCCACCGCTGCGGGGCATCATCCACGCGGCGATGGTGCTCGATGACGACGTCCTTGTGCGCCTCGACCAGCAGCGGTTCAACCGCGTCCTCGCCCCCAAGATCGCCGGCGCGTGGAATCTCCACCGGCTGACCCGGGACGATAACCTGGACTTCTTCGTGCTCTTCTCCTCCATCGCCGCGGTCCTGGGGCACCCCATGCAGGGCAACTACGCGGCGGCCAACGCCTTTCTGGACGCACTGGCGGCGCACCGGCTGGCGCAGGGACGCCCGGCGCTGACCATCGCCTGGGGCGCACTGGCCGATGTCGGCTACGTCGCCCGCCACGACGAGCTGGCGCAGTACCTCGAGCGCGGCGGGTTCCGACAATTCACGGCAGCCCAGGCGCTCGAGACCCTGGAGCAACTGCTGCGCCACGATTTCGGGTATGTCATCGCAGCCGGAATGGACTGGCACAAATGGACTGAGCTCAATCCGCTGGCGGCGGGATCCCGGCGGTTCCAGGAGCTGGTGCTCGCCGGCAGCGGCGCTCCCGCGGAGCAGACCGGGGAGGCGTCGGATTCGCCGCTGGCACTGCTGTGCAGCGCAGCGCCGCCGGAGCGGCGCGGCATCCTGACCGACTACCTGGTGCACAAGGTCGCGCGCGTCCTTGGCACGATCCCGCAGAAGGTCGATCCGGCGCGGGCGTTCACCGAACTCGGGTTCGACTCGCTGATGGCCGTGGAGCTGGGCACCGCGCTCAAGGTGGATCTCGGCGTGAAGGTGCCGGTCGTGGCGATCCTTCAGGGGACAAGCGCCGCGCAGCTCGCCGAGCGGCTCCTGGAGCAGCTGGCACTGGACGCGACTGGTGCCGTTGAGCCCGAGGACACCAAGACGCCCGCCGCAACGGCCAGGCAGGCCACCGAGCACCCGCTGTCCTTCGAGCAGCAACGCTTCTGGTTCCTCGACCGGTTGGAACCGGGCACGGCTGCCTACAACATCGCCGCGGCGACCCGCCTGCGCGGGGCGCTGGATGTGGGCGCGCTTGAGCTCAGCCTGTCAGACATCCTGCGCCGTCATGAGCAGCTGCGCGCGGCGATCCGTGACGTTAACGGCACCCCCGTGCAGCGGTTTGCGCCGCCGCAACCGGCCACGCTGCCGGTAGTGGACCTCGGCCTCCTGCCCGCAACGCAACGCGACGTCGAACTGGGGCGGCTGGCAACCGAGGAGATTCAACGGCCCTTTGATCTGGGCCGGGGACCGCTCATGCGGGTGACACTGTTCCGGCTGGCCGAGGAGGAGCATGTCATCCTCCTGATTGTGCACCACATCGCCAGCGATGCCTGGGCGATGAACATGCTCGTCCGCGAGATGGCAGTGCTCTACGAGGCATTCTCCGAGGGCCGGCCTTCGCCGCTCACCCCGCCGCCGTCGCGCTACCTGGAGCACATCCGGCACCAGGCGCAGCTCGACGAGGACAGGATCAATGCGCAGCTTGCGTACTGGAAACGGCAACTCGCCGATGCGCCCGGCGGCCTGCGGCTCCCGGCATCGCGGCCCTCGCCCGTGGCGCACGGCTTGCGCGGGGGCCATCAATCGTTCGAGCTCACCGCCGAGCTGACCGCTGCGCTGCGGGCGCTGGGCAAGCGTGAAGGCGCCACGTTGTTCATG
>NZ_SKOG01000092.1 GCF_007120195.1 Aquisalimonas sp. | reverse complement strand
GAATCCCGGGCACCTGCAACAACACGTAGCGAACCAGTGGTCCGACTTCGGATGTTCGATTTCGTGACTCAGGTTCCGTCATTCAAGTGCTACTTGGTTGATTGTTAGCCCCGGCGCGTTACCACTGCCATCGCATTAAAGGCAGGGGGTCGGCACTAAACACTCTAACGAAATAGGACAATCGCGAGGTCAATGGATGGCAAACAATCCAGCACTCAACGAAAGCCATGGACAAGATCTGCTGCAGTGCTTCAGCGAATTCGACAGTCGATCGATGCAACTGTGTCAGGGTATCACCTCCCAGATTACGAAGCTCACTGGTGCGGCAGTGGCCAGTGTCGGCCTCATGGGCAAGGCCACCGTCCATTACCGAGCCGCAACTGGCCTCCCAGATCGGGACATGAGCACGCATGAGACATTCTGCGCCCACGCCATCAAGGCCAGCGGTCTCACGCTGGTGTCCGACGCCTCGCAGGACGCACGGTTCCGCGAACTGGAGCTGGTCGCGGGGCCGTCGGGGATTCGCTTCTATGCCTCTGCGCCCCTGCGCACCACCGATGGCCTAACCCTCGGGACGCTCTGTGTCCTGGACCGACAACCCAGGCACGATCTCGGCGCGCTTGGCGGCGACGGTCTCCAGCAGATGGCGGATCTTGTCACCGAGCACCTCGAGACGCGTATTCTCCTCAACGAGGCGTCCGGGCTCCGCCGCCTTCAAACCGAACACCAACAGATTTTCGATGCCTTTGCGCGCACCAGCCACAGTGGCTACGCGATGTTCGACGCCGACGGCACCATCGAGCGCATCAGTGGTTTCACCAGCCGCCTGCTCGGCTACGCGCCGGAGGACCTGTGCGGCGGCTCCATCACACAGCTCGTGCCGGCGAAATACGCAGCCATCGTGCTGGACCAGGCACGAAGCGTCGCCAGCGAGGGCACTACGCGCTCCGGCGTCTGGAAAGTCGTCCATCGCAACGGTCGGCCGTTGTACATGCAAATTAGTGGAGAACGTATTTTGAACGCGGCCGGCGAGCGGCTAGCGTTCGCCAGCATGACGGACGTCACTGCAGACTACCTGCGCAACCGCCTACGCATTGACCGCGCCCAGATTCTCGAACTCCTGGCCCGTCGGCTTTCGCTCCAGGCCATTATGGCGGAGCTGCTGCAGCTCCTGCCCCGCTACGCCCCTGGAGCTGTGGGCGCGCTTGCTGATTTCGACGGCGACACACCCACCGTGCTCAGCGCACCGAATGTCACCCAAACCCAGGTGATGCCCCTTGAGGAACTCCTTCGGAGCCCGGACTCGCCCGCCGGCATGATGCAAATAAAGAACGATGTAACCGCCACGCCGGATCTTTTATCCAGCCGCACCTATGCCGGCCAGGATGCGGCCAGGCGAGGCGGCTGGCGCGCCATGGCCTGGTTGCCGATCCGCCACCCGGACGGCACGCTGCGAGCCGGCCTGGGGGTTTTGCGTGAGACGTCTGCAGCACTCCGGCAACAGGAGATCAACCTGCTGACGGAGCTGGCGGCAGTGGCCGCGAGCGTGCTGGAGACTGGTATGCTGCTCGATGAGATGCACTTCCAGGCCCACCACGACGCGCTCACGGGTCTGGCGAACCGCCGACTACTCAGCAAGCACACCAGCCAAGCGCTGAAGGCGGCCGCGGGCGCCGGCAAGCGGGTGGCGCTCTTCATGCTTGACCTGGACAACTTCAAGACGGTGAATGACACGCTGGGTCACAACGCTGGCGACGAGCTACTGCAGCAAGTTGCCGCCCGGTTAACGGCGTGTACTCGGGACGGCGACACAATTGCCCGCCTTGGCGGCGACGAGTTCGTGGTGGTCGCCCCGGGGGCAGATGAACACATCGCGGCGGCACTCGCCGAGCGAATGATGCATCGGCTGCGCCCGCCTGTCGCACTGGGGCGGCAATCCGTCAGCGTGCGGCTGAGCATCGGTATCGCGCTCTCCGGCACGGATGGAGACTGCGCGCATGAGCTCATGACTGCTGCCGATGCCGCCATGTACGCGGCCAAGGCCAAGGGCCGTGACTGCTACCACTTCCGCACGCAGCAGACGGGCCTCCCTGTCGCGACGCCTGTGCCGACCGCAGACGAACCGCTACCCACCGGGATAGGCCTTTCAAACTGAACAGCCGGGCCGGGGATGCAAGCCAATGGGGTTGCGCGGCGGCTCCCACCACGCCGCCGCTAAGCGATATTCACTGCACGGTGGAACTGTTGAATCACGGCACGCATGTCGTCCGGGAGCTTGCGCAGGACCGTCGCCGCCAGGTCCTCCGGCACGGACCAGGCAGCCTCGGCGATTGACCCGGCGATGGCCGCCTGGGTATCCGCATCACCGCCCAACGAGATCGCGTTACGCACCGCATCCTCGACGCTGTCCGCCTCAAGGAACGCCCGAATGGCCTGGGGGACCGAGCCCTGGCAAGTCACATCAAAGCTATAGCGGGGCCGTATACGCGCCAGCGGCTCATCCAGGCGGTAGCCCGACTCCGCCGTGACACGCTGTTGAATGGACTCCTGGCTTGCACCCTGCCGCGCGAGATACACGGCCAACGCCGTCGCCCGCGCCCCACGGATGCCCTCGGGGTGGTTATGGGTACAGGCCGCGCTGCGCTCGGCCTGGGCAAGGACCGTCGCTTCGTCGTCAAACCACCAACCAATCGGACTGACCCGCATGGCGGAGCCGTTACCGAAGCTGTTATAAGGCTCCGGGTCCGCCGCCATGAACCATTGCGCAAACCGGATCCCGTAGCCCCGTGCCGGGAAGCGCCGCGCCCAGCGGCGCAGGGCCGAGGCGTAGGATTCGTTCTGCAGCAATGCATCGGCGATGGCAACGGTAAGCACTGTATCATCGGTGAAGGCGCATTCGTGATGGAACAGCACGAACTCCTTTTCCTTGATTGGCCAGTGCTCGTAGACCGAGCCGATGACGTCACCGGCAATCGCACCAAGCATGGCATCCCTCCACAGGCCTGCAGGGGTGGTCGTCAAGCGTCTTAGCGCACGTGATTCACTTCCTGACCCAGCATCTCCGCGGTGACCAGCACGATCTCCCGCAGCGAGACATGGTAGTGGCGGCGATCCTGCTGCAGGTTGTGGCCGATGACCGTGCCGTCGGGAATGCGACAGCCCTCGTCGATGACCGCGTTGCGAATGCGGCAGTTTCGGCCGACCCGCACTGCCGGCAGGATCACGGAGTCCTCCACCACGGAGTTGGAATCCACCAACACCTGGGAGAATAGCAGCGAATGCCGCACAACGGAGCCGTTGATGATGTCACCGCCGGAGACCATGGAATCCACGGCCATGCCGGGCCTCTGGTCGCCGGCCACCTGGCTTGTCGTGAACTTTGCCGGCGGCAGTTGCGCCTGATACGTCCAAATAGGCCAGTTCTCGTCGTAGATATCGAGTTCCGGATCGGCTCCGATCAACTCCTGATTCGCCTCGTAGAACGCGTCCACGGTGCCCACATCACGCCAGTAGGGTTGCTGGTCCGTTTGCGGATCGCGGAACGGGTGGGCGACGACTCGCGCCTGATGAATGGCGGTGGGGATAACGTCTTTGCCAAAATCCCGAGTCGAGTTGGCGTTCTCGGCATCCTCGCGGAGAACGTTTTCCAGAAATTCCCGGTTAAAGACATAGATCCCCATGGAAACGAGCGCAGTGTCGGGCTGGCCGGGCACGGGTTCGGCGGCGTCGGGCTTTTCCGTGAACTCCAGCACCTGGCCGTTCGCGTCCACGCTCATGACTCCGAATGCCCGGGCCCGGTCCAGCGGCGTCTCGACGCAGCCCACGGTCATATCGCCACCGGATTCCACGTGACGGGCGATCATGGGACCGTAGTCCATTTTGTAGACGTGGTCACCCGCCAGCACCAACACATATTTCGGGTCGTGCGCCTTGACTATATCCAGGCTCTGGTAGACGGCGTCCGCGGTGCCCGCGTACCACAACGGCCGATCCAGGCGCTGCTGCGCGGGCACCAACTCCACGAACTCGCCAAACTCACCGCGCAGGAAGCCCCAACCGCGCTGTATGTGCTGAATGAGCGAGTGCGCTTTGTACTGAGTCAGCACCTGGATCCGACGGATGCCGGAGTTGATGCAGTTCGACAGTGGGAAATCAATGAGCCGGAACTTACCTCCAAAAGGCACCGCAGGCTTTGTGCGCCAATCCGTCAGATTGGCGAGTCGCCCACCCCGCCCTCCAGCCAGAATCATGGCCAGTGTGTCACGGGTCAGTCGGCTGACGAATCGCGGGTTACGCTCCAGGAACATCCGGCGTCCTTTGTTATTGGCGTGGCGCTCGTGCACGAACCGACGGCCCGGGTCTGACCCGCACTTGGCCGCGCCGATGGCCCAGGATACTGGCTCCCTGCCGGGCTCACAACGCCTCGTGCACGAGCGAGCGCCGCTCCAGGCCAAGCCGGCAGAAGACCGCCTCGCCGCAGGCGATGAACATCTGCTGGGCGATCCACGTCGAGCGCGGGGTCGAGTTCCGCGTAGTGCAACCCAAGCCGGCGTAGACGCTGGCGCGTTGCCTGCATGACGGCATCCGTGCCCCACGGCACGGTCCGGAACACGCCGGGTTCCGGATACCGCGTGCCCACCAGCACATACCCACCATCCGGCGCTGGACAGAATACGGCCTGCTGTCCATCCGCAAGCCGCTCGAACGCGGCATGGATGTGCTCCGGCGTCAGGCCCGCGCAATCGGCACCGATAATCACGGCGTAGGGCGCGTCACGCAGGCTCGCCGCAAGCGCTCGGTGCATTCGCCGCCCCAAGTCGCCGGGGGGCTGTACCCGTAAAGCCGCTCCGGCTTCACGGGCCCGGGCCCTCAGCCACGGGTGACCAATGCCCGGGCTGCACCAGAGTTCAACTGGAGCCGCCGCACTCGCCCGAGCCGTATTGAGCGTCCGACGGCACAGGTCCATATAAATGCGCCGCGCGCCCGCTGCCCCCCATCGCCGCCGCAAACGGGTCTTGACCTTGCCTGTCACCGGGGCCTTTGCAAAGACGAGCAGCCTCCCCTCCGGATACCGCCACATAGCCATCAGTGGCGCTGCCCGTAATAGCGGCGATGGAGCTCGGCGGGATCCTCGCCCAGGAAGAACGCCATGCGCAGCCGCCACATCAACAGCACCGTGCGCCAAGTGCCATGGTCCTGCCAACGCCGCGCCGAGGTAATCAGCCGTTGCCGCAGACACACCGGTAGCGCCTTTGCGCGCAACGCTTGGGCCATGGCGATATCTTCCATGAGCGGCAGCTCCGGGAAACCGCCGACGCTGTCGAAGAGCCTTCGGCTGACGAATAGTCCCTGATCCCCCGTTGCGATCCCGGTAAGGCGCGACCGCCAGTTCATGCTCCAGGCAATGATGCGGAAAGCAGTGCCCGGGGCATCAAGAGAGACATCAAACCGCCCCCACGCCCGACGCCCGCCACGAAAGACCTCCATAATCGCTTCCACGGCATCCTCCGGAACACGGGTGTCGGCGTGAAGAAACCACAGCACGTCACCGCTTGACGCACGCGCGCCATGGTTCATCTGAACCGCGCGCCCCCGGGGCCCCTCCAGCACACGATCAACCAGGGGGGCTGCCATCTCTCGGGTGTCGTCCGTACTGCCACCGTCGACGAGCAGCACCTCATGCCCCGTTTGCCGGGCAGGCTGCAAGGGCTGCAGGCAGTCGACGATGGAGTCTGCCTCATTGAGAGCCGGAATCACGATTGAGATGCGCATACCTGATGTTAGGCATACCGAAGCGAACGGGGAAGGCCTATCGGCGCGGTTTGTTTGACGGTGCATTACGCTGGCACTGATACCCTACGCGCTCCGGTCAGCATGGGTGGAACGTGCCTGGTCCGGGCATCGACCATCCCTCCCCCGCATCCATCATAAGGCGGCCCGCCACGCGCCGGAGCCCAGGGCGGATTAGCGCAGCGTAATCCGCCGTTAAGACAAACCGCGTCATGTTGCCCTTCAGCTCCTGTTCGTCGGCGTCGTGCCTACAACTACGGGCAGCCACAACCGGCGGTGTGTCTGGCTCCAAGCCTCGGGCTGGCCGACGCCCGCGACCCATCGCCGACGGAGCATTGCCAAGACTGAGTACGGCTGATGGGATGGAGCACATGCCGGGTTTGGTCACGCCTTCGCACAGTGGTATATTACGCCGCTTGATCGGGGCTGTAGCTCAGTTGGGAGAGCGCGACATTCGCATTGTCGAGGTCAGGGGTTCGATTCCCCTCAGCTCCACCAGACAACATCACGCCACGTCATTCAGGATCAAGAAGTTAAACGATCCTGGGTGACGTGGCGTTGCCTTGTTTGACGTCCCGTTTCGCAGGATTTTCGCAGGGTCCTCCGAGGCGTTGACCTCTTACCAGCAGTGGCCATCCTGGCCGGCGAGCTGGCTCAGCTAGAGGCAGAGGAGGCCAATACCCGGCGCTTGCTGGACTTGGAGCGCCAGGCACTCGACCTCGCCGAACGGGAGCTGTCGCGCATCGAGCGTCTGGCGGCCAGCGGGTCGGTTTCGACCTCCCAGCGCGATGCTCAGCGGCGCAGTACCCTGGGGCAGCATCAGGCGGTGACGTCGCTGGAGAACACCCTGGCCCTGCTGCCGACTAGGCGCGACATTCTCGGAGCCCAGCGCGAGCGGGCATCGGTGCGCTTGGCCGAGGCGCATCGCGATCGGGCGGATACCCGTTTCGTAGCGCCCTATGACCTACGGCTGGGTGAGGTGGACGTAGAGCTGCACCAGTTCGTAGGCGTGGGCCAGCGGCTGTTTGAGGCGGATAGCCTGGCTGCTGCCGAGGTGGAGGCACGCCTTCCCTTCAGTATGGTGCATCGACTTCTGGGCAGTGTGGCGCCGGCCGAGCTTAAGCCCGGCACCCTGCATCTGAGTGAGCGCATCGACCTTGATTTGATCAATGCAGACCTGGAGCTGGTCGGGGCACCCGGCGTGGGTTGGGAGGGCCGGGTGGTGCGCGTGGCCAGCGGCCTTGACCCGGCCACCCGCGCCGTACGGGTGGTGGTAAGGGTCGAACAGCCTTGGCGTGATGCGCGTCCCCCCGATCGCCCTCCATTGCAGCGCGGCATGTATGTCCGAGTGCGCCTGTCGGCGCCGAGTTCCGAACTGCGACTGGTGGTGCCGGCGTCGGCGCTCCATCAAGGCGAGCTCTATCCAGTCGACGGGCAGGACCGCCTGGTGCGTCGCCCGGTCTCGGTGGCCTTCCAGCAGGGGGAGCTGGCGGTGATCGAGGCGGGCCTCGCCCCAGGTGAGCGGGTAGTTGTCGATGACCTGCAGCCGGTTATCGAAGGCATGGCGCTCTCTGTGCGCCGGGACGAAGCCACTGAGGCGCGCCTGGCCGGACGGGCCCGGGGAGACGCAGTGTCGGAAGAGCAGCCATGATTCGCTGGTTTGTCGCTCACCCCACGGCCGCCAATCTGCTGCTGATACTGCTGCTGGCCGCCGGGCTGTTCGCCGCACCCCACCTCAAGCGTGAAACCTTTCCCGATTATCGTCCGATGGAAGTGTCAGTAGAGGTGGTTTATCGCGGGGCCAGCGCGGCTGACGTGGAGGGCGCCGTGTGTCGGCGCCTGCACGATGCCGTGAATAGTGTGGAATTTCTCGATGAGTTTAGCTGTGTCGCCCAAAACAACCTGGCCAGTGCCACGGCAACCATGTCTGCCGGGGGCGATGCCATCCACTTCCTCAATGAGATCGACACTGAGGTGAGCGCCATCACCAAGCTGCCAGCCCGTGCAGCCCCTCCTGTAGTGCTGGAGCTTCACCGCAGTGACCTGGTGACGGCGGTAGCGGTATCTGAAATCGTTCATGAACAGCTCGTTAGCGCATTGCCAAGCGGTAGCGCTGGGCCAACGGCGGGACCAAAGGTTTCTCCGTACTGTGGATACTGCAATAAATGACGGGTGCCCAGCGAGACGAATATGAACAGCGCTAAGGATCCCACAAATATCGCCATGGAGTCAGCATGCCCGCAGGATAATTCAGCTTGTGAATCAGCCTCATGAAAAAGTACGAAGAGGCTGTGGCAACCGCCGCCAGTGTGAAGGCCACCAACAGCGAGGTGCGTACATTCCCGAGCAAGGAAGTTCCACCCAGAACGAGCAGAACCACCACAACTAATACCATCGCTGCAATCACGGCATAGACGAGAAGGCTCGATAAGCGCTGAATATTTGGAGTCATGCCTGCCGCCGGGCATTGCTATTGTATTTCGTCAGAGACTCGGAAGTGGTCACTGCGCTACTTCAGCTACGGCGTCCAGATGTTTATGACTGGGGCCCGTAGAGACGAGGTGATCCACACCGACGACGAAATGCGTGAATTCAACATACGCTTTCACATACTCTCGACCCTGCTCGACAGACTGCTCGGCCACCTGGCGCTTGTCGTAGGCATCTGAGAAGCGCTGCTGAATACCTTCCTGAACCGCTGCTGCTGTCTCAGTGGCGAACTGATCAACATTGCCATCTTCCAGCGCGCGGTCAGCTGCCGCGATCACGGGATCAACGTGGCCAGCCGGTTTGAGCCCGGTAAAGCCTTCACCCTCAGTGGCTCGGTGAATTCTGACCAAGGTCTCGAAAAAATAGGTATCGGCGACATTCCGCGCGACATCACTTTCTCCACGAACCGCCAACGCCATTTCAAATGCATCACGGATCGCTGCTTCATTGTCTTCGTCAACCCATTTGAGTACGCGGTCAATCCTCTCGTCAGCAAGAACTGCTTGAGCATCTTGGACGACTGGCCCGCTCATACTGTCACAATGCGCGGCGGCAGAGCTGGACAAAAATGCTGCCAGCATAAGTGAAGAAAAAAAACGGGAATCCGAGTAAGTAATGGGCGATAAATCATGTGAATCTCCTGAGCGAACTAGGTAGAAATAACCCTATGCTTGGCACAGTCTAGGGTCTGTACGTTCGCGAACATAGTGTAATTCCGTAAGCTTCCCCTTCAGGTACACAGCCGATAAGTAGAACTTTCTGGCATGTGAGGTTCCCCCGCAAAACCGGCCCAAGCTGAGGTGGAGAAATCCGGTGCGAGCAACCACCCTTGCAGGGGAAGACGCGTCACGAAGAAGTCGAAGTCCATAGCCGATGCTCCTCACTTTTGAGCAATGGCGGACATCAGAGTCGATTCGGCCGCCGTCCGCTTCGGGTCGACTATCGCCAACCCGCGGTTCCGAGGGCTAGCACCGGAGCGTCAGGGTCGCTGGCCGACCCATCGCTGCCGGTGACTCGGTTCGAGCTGACGTCCAGAATCCTCTCGAGAGCCGACGCTGGCTATGGGCGGACAACGCCGTCCAGAGGTCCGGGGCGGTCTCTATTTCTCTTCTGATTCCCGCGACTTGCCCTCTTTCGTCATATCAGACGCAAGGAACTCGCCGTCTGTGGTCTCGCATCCTCTGTGATCGAACACGATCAGTAGCAGCGATGGCCCCGGACCAAAACAGCACATCCAACCATTCCCCATGGAAGCGGGGCGCAGCGAGTTCCATGACAGAACATCCGACAGAGCAAGAACAACCCCTGTTCGCTACCGCAAGATTTTTGGGTCAACCACGTGCTCCAACGTACAGACCCGTCATCGGTGAACGGAGCATGCTCGCAGATAACGCCATGAGACGTTAGCTGAAGGAATCACCATGAACAACCCAGCAGATACGGGGCCGTTCTCCTTCTGGAGCGACAATTCGGTTACATCTGGAGCATCCGGCACGGTGGCACCACTGAGCAGCCGCAGGCAACACGTCCTGTCCCATCAGACTGCAATCGAGCGTTGGGAGGGGGAAGGAGGTCGCGTACTTCCGTACTCCCGAGCGGCTGACATACCCGGATGACGTCTACAGTCGGTACCGGTGCCGCACCACCATGAAATTCGCAGGGGTGTGGCTCAAGGATTCTAGCCCACCACTTGCCCTTAAGCGAAGCTGTCCCGAGCTTGTGCGGGCATCGGCATGACCGCAAAGAACATCGGTTCCTCTGGACACGAGGAAGTTTTTCCGGCCACGGTGTAATGACCATTTCTTAACGGGGAGCCCACACATCTCGATTCTCATGCTGCATCAGGCGACTTAGTGGACATTTTTGCTCTACCCGAAGATCGCCAAGGCACGGGGTCGATGACGCTCGTTCGCGCAAATCACGTCCAGGTTTTCCGACTGAGTGTGCCGGCAGGAAAGGTTCTTCAGGAGCATGCTGCCGCCGGATCGATAACGCTCCAATGTCTCTCCGGTTTGATCGAGCTTGATGCGCATGGCCGTACGCTAACGTGGGGCCCGGCAAACTTGTATACCTCGACGACGCACAACCACACGCGGTCAGGGTGCTGGAGGACGTGTCGCTGCTGATCACGATGCTGCTGCACCGAGTCTGACGTGGGAATTACACCCTATTGAATGGCTATGAAATCTCGTTACCCAGAGAGAACAAATCATGAACGAAGACCAACATGATGAGTGGGATCCACGTGATGCCTCGATCCTGAAGGACCAACGTACCGCGTACGACGAGATGCGCGAGCGGTGCCCTGTGGCACGCAGCACGTTCTTGGGTTGGTCACTATTCTGCCACGATGATATTAACGCCGTTCTGGCCGATCCGGAGACGTTTAGCAATGCGTCCCAGTTCTTATCGATCCCGAACGGGATGGATCCACCGGATCACGGCCCGTACTACGACGTCCTCGCTGCCTTCTTCGATGACGAGCACATGGCGCAATTCGAACCTCGCGCCCGCGAGATCGCTGCAACTCTGCTTGAACCAATGCACGGCGTCATCGAGATGGAGTTCATCGATGAGTTTGCCACGCCCTATGCCCTACGGGCCCTGTGTGCATTCCTCGGTTGGCCTGAGCAGCAATGGACGTGCCTCGCCGGATGGGTGCATGGCAACCAGCAGGCGGCGCTAACCGAGGACTCAGTCGCTGGCAAGGCTCTGGCCGACGTCTTCGCAGAGCACGTCCGCACGAACCTGCACAAGCACCGCGCTTCACAGAATGATGAGGAAGACGCCACGGACGCGCTCATGAGTGCCGAGGCTAATGGCGAGAAATTCAGCGATGAGCAGATCGTCAGCATGTTACGTAACTGGGCCGCCGGGCATGGCACCGTCGCGGCTGGACTGGGCATTCTGGTTCTGCATCTCGCGCAGGACTGCGAACTACAGGATCGGCTGCGCAACAACCCGTCGCTGATTCCCTCGGCCATTGAAGAGATCCTGCGGATCGACGACCCGCTTGTCGCCAACCGCCGAACAACAACACGAGAGGTCGAGATCCAGGGAAGAACCATTCCGGAGGGAGAGCACCTGACGCTCATGTGGATCGCCGCCAATCGCGATCCGCGTCGTTTTGAGGATGCAGATGTTGTAAAAATCGATCGGAGTACGGACGATGGCCTAGTCTGGGGGCAAGGTATCCACCTCTGCCTGGGTGCCCCCTTGGCCAGACTCGAAATGCGCGTGGCGCTCGAGGCGTTGCTTGCACGGACACGCCGCGTGCGACTTGCCGAGGAAGCGCCGCGTCGCGCCGTGTATCCCAGTAACGGCCTGGCTGCGCTGCCACTGCGATTGAGCTGATGCACGTGTTGCGTACGGTACGCTTGAGTTCACAACAAGCTCTACCGGGCAAGCTTACCCCACTTGGCGCTGACGCTTTCACGACGCAAGACATTATCTCGCTTGACGTTTGCCCCAGCGCATCGATTCGTGGGATCTCTGCGAGCCTCAACCGGGCAGCTTCTGGCATCCATCGCGAAGTTGATCTCTGTGCGTCACGCCACTCGGACTAGTGATTGGCTCGCCTTGGCTCCGGGGAACAAGGTCTCGGGCGGGAGAGTGCTGTCATCATGGTAGCGCTACCTGGGTCCTGGGAAGCAATACCACGAGCAGCGCCATCGTGCGTGTGTTATCCCCCGTTTGCGAAGGCGTGTTTGAAGTCTGCGCTTCGAACTGACCGCAAGGAGACAACGGTCTGATTGGAATCCGTTAGGAACGATAGATATTGCTCCAGTGCGAGACCGCACTGACAAGGCGGTCGCTTATGCTCACTCTGAAACAGCATTTTCTGGTGCAACGTCGAGCTGGACCGTGCGCGGGTGCGAGGGCTTCTGGATGAACTGCATCTGATCTGCGAGCCCGTCCGAAAGGCAATGCGATAGCTCGTTGCCCCGTCTGAGGAGGTTGTATGGCCGCCACAGCGGCCGGCCGCGGAGAGAACCGCCTGGCAAGCGGGTTCCCGATCCCCGCGAAATTCCGGCTCGGCCCACAGTCCCGCATCACTGAGGGACAGACGTGGCCGGCAGCCGAGGACGCGACCCGTACCAAGCAGCTTCGTATTTACCGGTACAACCCGGATTCCGGAGAGAATCCAGGCATTGACACCTACGAGATCGATCTCGACCGATACGGTCCCGTGGTTCTGGATGCGCTTATCGGGATCAAGAACACGATTGATCCGACACTGACGTTCCGGCGTTCATGCCGCGAAGGCGTCTGCGGTTCGTGCGCGATGAACATCGATGGAAGCAACTGGCTGGCATGTACCCGCGTTCTGGAGGAAACACGGGATCCGCTAACGGTCTACCCATTGAACAACCTTCCAGTGGTGAAGGACCTGGTGCCCGATCAGACACACCTGCTCGGTCAGCATACCGCCATCAAGCCATGGCTGCGTACGCAGACGCCAACACCGCCGGACCGAGAGCGACTGCAGTCTCCGGAAGACCGCGCGAAGCTTGACGGATTGTACGAATGCATCCTCTGTTTTTGCTGCACCAGCGGGTGCCCAAGTGGTGGAACGGAGACCGCTATATCGGCCCTGCGGTGCACCTCCAAGCCCACCGCTGGCTTATGGACAGCCGCGACGAGGCCACCGGTGAACGCCTAGAGGAACTCGAGGATCCGTTCCGCCTGTACCGCTGTCACACGATCATGAACTGCACACTTGCCTGCCCAAAAGGTCTGAATCCGGCGAAAGCCATTGCGGAAATCAAAAAACTGATGATCGAACGGCGAACCTGAAGCGAACCCGTGTCCTTTCAACCGCCACTGCTGCCGGGATTACCAGTCCCGGGAATCGGCCCAGCATCTCGTTACGCAGATGCTGTAGTTCCGGTCGAGATCTCGGCCGCTCAGCCCGCTATTTGCGGGACCGAGCTGACAAGTTGCCGTGACACGCTACGCAACGCATGGAAGCCGATTCCTGACCCGGGAAGATCTGAAGAGCCAGGCCGAGTTCGATTCGGAAAATCCGCAAGGCAACCAGCTTGTCGATCCGCCGGCTCGCGTCGCAGTAGCGACCCCGGCGGTTAGGGTCGGAACGTGGAGCTGGGTCTGAGGACAGGCGGAGCCCCCGGGCCCCGTCTCTTCTCTCTGCCCTGCTCCGCCTTACCTCAAGCAACTCCAGCCGCGCATGCGGCCCTATGGACCGCGGCCTTCGCTACCGATTGATGCGCACCGGCCATGCGCATAACATCGTGGGAACGATTCCTTTGCCGGTGAACGTCATGGCTTCCGCACAAGACAGTCAGCACAGCACGAGAAAGCGCTCGGTGAACCTCAGCCTCGATGCCGCCCTCGTCGAAGACGCAAGAGCGCAGGGGGTGAACCTCTCCAGGTTCCTCGAGGCACATCTGCGCGAGGCGCTTCGGGAGCATCGTGAGCGGCTATGGCAAGAGGAAAACCGCGAAGCCATCCGCGAGTACAATGACGCTGTGGCCAAGCGCGGCAGCTTTGGCGACCGATTCCGCCGGTTCTGATGCGGCAGTTCGACGTTCTGATCAACACAGACGGCCAGAGTGCGCAGTGGGCGCCCTATCTCATCGTGCTCCAACACGACCTCCTCGCACTACTGTCCCGTAAAAACTCTTTGGTTGTTCTCTAACCATATGATCTTGAATGAAAATTAGCGTAATCAGGGGTGTTACCGACTTGAGCTGCCACCCTGCTTCCATGGATGCTCCCT
>NZ_SKOG01000121.1 GCF_007120195.1 Aquisalimonas sp. | reverse complement strand
GCCTGCGGCGCGGGTTTTTTGACGGTGCATTACGCTGGCGCTAATGACACCCTACGCCCTGCGATCGGGCCCGTTACCATGGCAGGACTCCACCACGTAGGGCGGGTTAGCGCAGCGTAACCCGCCGTCAATGATAGGGCGCCGCAGGCGCACAACTCAAGCTGCGCTTGTGCGCCCGCGGCGCGGTTTGTGTGACGGTGCATTACGCTGGCGCTAATGACCCCCTACGCCCTTCGATCGGGCCCGGTGCCATGGCAGGGACGTGCTTTTCAAATCGGATCGCTTGCTGGCGGCTCCGTGTAGCGTCTCTACCTCTCTCCAAGCTCCTGCACCGCTTCCGGCGCGCGCAGTTCGGGCGCGCCCGAGTCGCGCCCCTCCAGGATCGCCACCAGGTCGACCAGCGGCCGCAGGCTTTCCGCCAGGCGCGCGAGGCTCTGCGCGGCCGGGCTCTCCACGCGGCCGTCCAGTGCACCGCGCAGCAGTTCGCGGAAGGGATCCACCGGGCGGGGGAAGGGCTCCAGGCGGGGGCGGACCTCCGGGTCGATCCCGGCCATCTCCTGCGCCACTGCCACGGCATCGCGCAAGCCGCCGAGGTGGTCGATCAACCCGAGATCCATCGCGTCCGCGCCGCTCCATACGCGCCCACCGGCAGCCTCGCTCAGCGCGTCGCCTTCAAGGTCGCGGCCGGAGGCGACCCGCCCTTCGAAGTCGGCGTAGCTGCGATCCAGAAAGCCCTGGAAACGCTGCCACTGCGTGTCTGAGAAGTCGGTGTTCGCACTCCAGAAGTCGGCCTGTTCCCCTGCCTTCAGCCGTTCGAAGTTCACCCCGATGCGATCCCAGAGGCCGGTTAACACGAACTTGCCCGCCGCAACGCCGATCGAGCCAGTGACGGTACCCGGCTGCGCCACGATGGCGTTCGCGGGCGCGGCGACGAAGTAGCCGCCTGAAGCGGCGATATCGCCGAAGGAGACGACCATCGGCTTGTCGGCCTCGGCGGCCTTGCGTACCGCCCGCCAAATCGTGTCGGAAGCGACGTAGCTTCCACCGGGACTGCTCACCCGCAGCACGATGGCCTCGACACCCTCGTCGGCCAACGCCGCCTCGATGGCCGAAACGACGGTATCGGCACCCATGCTGGTCCGCCCGGTCATCGGGTCACCTTCGCTCTCACCCTGGGCGACCATACCGAGCCCATGCACCAGGGCAATGCGGGGCGCGTCCGCCGGCACATTGGACGAGCGCTCGGCGGCGTAGCGCGCAAGGGGGACGATCTCCCCTTCTCCTTCGATTGCCTCGCGCAGCGCCGCTTCGGCCTCGTCGCGATAGCCCAGCGCATGGATCAGCCCGGCTTCGCGCGCCATCTCGGCAGAGAGTGGGCCACCGTCGATCAACTCGCGAAGCTGCTCCTCTGCGTGACCGCGCTCCTCCATCAGTCCCGAGACCACCTGCGTAAGCCAGGAGTCGAGCAGGCGCTGCAGGTTCTCCTGCTGTTCATCCGGCATGTCCATGCCGGTGAAACGGTCCGCGAAGCCCTTGTAGATCTGGCGCTGATCCATGCGCGCCTCGATGCCGATATGCTCGAAAAGCTCCCCGGCGAATGGGCTTTCGAGGTGGAAGCCCAGCAGACCAAACTCCCCGGCGGGCTGCACCCAGACCTGGTCGAAGGCGCTCGACAGATAGGCGTGAATCGTGCTTGCCCCACCGGCGGCCAGACCACCGTCCACTGAATTGGCGAAGGCGTAGGCGGGCTTGCCGCTGTCCCGGAAGCCCTTCACCGCCTCGCGCAGTTCCTGCGCTTGGGCGAGCCCCAGGTCGCCCCGGCCCAGGCGCACCAGTACGCCGCCGATGCGTTCGTCATCCGCCGCTTGCTCCAGTGCATCCACCGCCTCGGGCAGCAACACGGCGGGCGCGGCGGTGGCGCGGGCGATCAGGCTGTCCGGCCGGCGCTCCACCACACCGTGGGTCAGGTCCAACTCGAGAATAGAATCCTCCGGCACAACCAACTCCGGCGCACGCCACTCGGCGAAATCCTCCCAGGCGGAGAGGCCAAGGGCGACCAAAACGACCACGATCAGACCGACGCTGGCGAAAAAGCCCACGACACACTTCAATAGAAACAAGACAACCCGCATCGAACCCTACTCCCCTTCCGCTTCGTTACGTCCTCGGTAACCCGTCCTGGCACATAAAGCCAGTCACCTTGCCTTGAACAATAGAGGGGGCTAAGTATAGGCGGTATGACCGTTCTTTTCGTCCGCCGAAACCAGCACCTTATGGTCGTGCGCACCACCCGCTCGGCCGTCGACCTGCCCCTGCGGGGGCAGGCCACGATGCTGAGCCCTCCAAATAAGCCAACTCTGCTCCTGCGTTCCTCGCCGGATCGCAGGCGCCTTCAGACACCGAGTCCCGGAGGGCCAACTACCCGGGTGACGGAGATCGAGCCGTATCGCGCCGACGCGCTGGGCGAACCGGGCGAACCGGGCGAACCGGGGTTCATGGTCGCGGAATGACGGCGGGACGCCGCCGGGCCATTCCAATGTACGGCGGATATTATTCGTACTATGCTCTCGGAAGGTGGGGCATTTCGCACCGCGCCGCGGCGGCCCCGACTCCGGCAGAGCAACGCATTTTGCGCGTTGACCCCAAACGCTTCACAAGGGAGATGGAGGCCAGCCATGCGAAAGTTCGTGATAGAACGCGAAATCCCGGAAGTCGGCACCTTCGAGCGGGAACAGCTCCGCGCCGCTGCGGCCAAGTCCAACGAGGCGCTGGCGCAGCTTGCCCCCGATATTCAGTGGCAGGAATCCTATGTCGCCGGGGACCGGACGTTTTGCATCTATCTTGCCAAGGATGAGGACGTCATCCGCAAACATGCGGAAATCAGCGGATTCCCGGCGAACCGGATCGTCGAAGTGAAGAAGATGATCGATCCGACGACCGCGGCATAGTTCGTCCGCGACCCCGCATCCCCGACATAGCCGCCGGCCGGTCTGCAGGAGAGACGTCTGCGGACCGTGGGGCGTGAATTCCGTGCCACGCGTTGATGGATGGCCTTTGCATCACTTGATTCATTGGCGGTGAGGCCTGCCCATTAGCGGCGCCGGGCAATGACCATGCGGATCGCGATCGCGCGCTCGAGGCGCTCGGCGGTGTGATGGCCGAGTTCCTCGATGCAGCAGCCGGGCTTCAGCACCCGGTGCCAGTCGTCGATGCGCCAGCGCAGGGTGTAGAAGCGCAGTTAGCGCTCAGCCCTGATGTGGGTGTTGGGCAGCGCTAGTCGGGCAACGGGATGTGCTCATCCCGATCACCGGGCGGCAGTTCGAACAGACCCACGCCCCAGTTCTCCGCACGCCAGTGGCGCTTGGCCTCCTCGATACGCTCCTTCGACGAGGCGACGAAGTTCCACCAGATATACCGCGGGCCGTTCAGGGTTTCCCCGCCGAGAATCATCAGGCGGGCCCCGCGATCGCCAGCCGCCACGCTGATGCGGTCGCCGGGGCGGAACACCATCATTCGGCCGGCCTCGAACACCTGGCCGGCGATGATAACGGCTCCTTCAACCACGTACATGCCGCGGTCCTCGTGGTCGTCCGGCATCGGAAACCGGGCGTCCGGCTCAAGCCGGACGTCGGCGTAGAACGCTTCCGAATAGAGGTTTGCCGGCGCGCGTTCACCGTACGCGGTGCCCAAGAGCAGCTGCACGTGCACGCCCTCGTGCTCGACGATCGGCAACTGCGCATCACCGTGGTGTTCGAACAGCGGAGCCGTTTCCTCGTAGGCCTCCGGCAGCGCGACCCAGGTCTGAATACCGAACAGCCCGCTGGGGCCTCTGCGCCCCTGCTCGGAGGTGCGCTCCGAGTGGGTGACACCGCGCCCCGCGACCATCCAGTTCACGGCGCCGGGGTGAATCACCTGGTCCGTGCCCAGGCTGTCGCGATGGTGCAGGTCACCGTCGTACAGGTACGTGACCGTGCCCAGGCCGATGTGCGGGTGCGGTCGCACGTCGATGCCCTGGCCAGTGAGAAATT
>NZ_SKOG01000287.1 GCF_007120195.1 Aquisalimonas sp. | reverse complement strand
TGTGGACCGGCCCCTCCCCGGAGGAGCTGGACAAGGAGTGGTGGGAAGACGAGGAGGGCGCCCGCGTGGTGCGCTTCGCGACAGCTCGCGGCACCAGTGAGGAAGAAGCAGTCGAACGCGTGCGTGAGTTTGTGGCAAGCCTGGAGTCCGACGACGAGCAGCGTTTGACGCTGCTGTTTGCCGGGCTGTTTCAGGAGATCAATCGGGAGCGCAGTCGCACCATCGAGGCCGTGCGCCGCTATGCGCGCGGCCAGGTGAACCGGCTGGAAGGAATCTCCGAGCTGGTCGATGAACTGGAGCAGTTGCGCGAAGACGACAGCGCCGACGAGGCCCGCATCGAGCGGGTTGAGGACGAGTTGTATTGGGAGCGCCGCCTGTTCGAGCAGCGCCAGCAGTCACTGCAAGCGGTGTGCGACAAGCCCTACCTGCTCGAGGAGCGGCTGAGCCGCCTGGTGCGGGTGCTGCAGGCGGAACTCTAGTGTCCTGTCCCGTAAATACGTTGCGAAAATTGGCGCGGATCCTGACGGTTTCTGGCAAGGCGCGCCGACGAGGCGTAGCGGGGACTACGGCGAGGAGGCGCAACGCCGCCAGGGGCCGTCAGGGCCGCGACAATCGTAACGTTATTTGCGGGACAGGACACGAGCGCGGCTGGCCCAACCGCAGATCAGGGAGAGCAGGATGCGCGCTGTGATACGCGGGGCGTTGGCAGGAACCTTTCTATTAACCATGGGCGGTGCCGTATCGCTGGCCTGGCCAACCCAGGTTGCAGGTGAAGAGGCCGCAGTCATGACTGTTGGCTACCTGGGGTTGGCGCCGCCGGCTGATCGGGCACCGGTATCGCCCCTCGACCAAGAACTCGACGATGAGGGCGTGCAGGGCGCACGGCTCGCCATCGAGGATAACAATGCCACCGGGCAGTTCCTCGGGCAGGAGTTTGTGCTGGTCGAAGAGATTCTGCCCCGGGACGGTGAGATTGCAGCAGGCTTGCAGGAGCTGATCGACCAGGGGGCGGACTGGATTATCAGTGGGCTGCCGAGGGACGCGCTGCTGGCGGTGCTGGACAGCGCCCAGGGGGAAGGCCGCGTCATTTTCAATGCCAGGGCGCCGGACAACGATCTGCGCGGCGAGCACTGCCGCGGCAACCTATTTCACACCATACCGAGCCGTCGGATGCAGGCGGACGCGTTGGCTCAGTTCCTGGCGTACAAGCGTTGGAATCGCTGGGCGCTGGTCCATGGCAGGACCGATGAGGATGAGCGTTTGGCTGCGGCCTTTCGGGAGTCGGCGCAGCGTTTCGGCGCACGTCTCACTGGCGAAAAGCAGTGGCCACATACCGCCATGGCCCGCCGCGCCGAAGGCGGCTTTCATGCCATCCAGCGCGAGATTCCGGTGTTTGTCCAGGATCTCCTTGAGCATGACGTGCTTGTCATCGCCGACGAGACCGATTACTTCGGCGAGTACTTCCCCTACCAGACCCGCTTACCCCGGCCGGTGGCCGGAACCCAGGGGCTGACACCGGTCGCCTGGCACCGGGCCCATGAATCCTGGGGTGGGGTTCAACTGCACCGCCGCTTCGAACGGCTGGTGGAGCGCTCCATGACGCCCAGGGATTTTGCCGCCTGGGTGGCGGTGCGCTCTCTCGGTGAGGCGGCCTCGCGCACGAATTCCGTCGCCGAGGAAGACGTGCTTGCCTACATGCTGAGCGAGGACTTCGCCCTAGCGGCCTATCTCGGTCTACCAGTCAGCTATCGGAGCTGGGATCAGCAATTACGCCAGCCCATCCTGATCGCCGGCCCCCGGATGGTGGTATCGGTCTCGCCCCAGGAAGGCTTTGAGCACCCGCGTACGCCGATGGATACCCTCGGTCACGATGAGCCGGAGTCGCCATGCGTGCTTTGAGCGAGGGGCCGCGCGGCATTGGCCGCGCAGCGGGTGATTGCAGCAAAGGGACGGTCTTGCCAACTGTGGAGTCCACAGCATGATCATCAAATTTGGCGCTCCGTGGGTCGTCCTGGTGGCGCTGCTTGCGCTACCTGACCTGGCCCTCGCCGAGCGTGTTTTCGTCTCCAACGAAAAGGACAACACCATCTCGGTGATCGATGCCGAGAAGCTCGAGGTCGTGGAAACCATTCAGGTCGGCCGGCGGCCGCGCAGCATGGTGCTGAGCACCAATGGCGAGTGGCTGTTCGTTGCCGTCGGCGACGATGAGGCCGTCGATGTGATCGACCTGTCCACATTGGAGGTGATCGGCAGCCAGTCCTCCGGGCCGGACCCGGAGGTCATCCGTGTTGACCCGCATCGCCCGTACCTCTACATCTCGAACGAGGATGACAACATCGTCACGGTGCTCGATTACGAGCGCCGCAGTCGCGTCACGGTTGTCCCGGTGGGCGTCGAACCGGAAGGCCTCGCCATCAGCCCGGACGGGAAATGGATCGTCAACACGACAGAGACGTCGAACATGGCGCACTTCATTGACTTGGAGAGCTTCGACGTCGTGCATAACGTGCTGGTGGACGCGCGACCCCGACACGCCGAGTTCACCAAGGACGGCTCAGAGGTCTGGGTGTCCGCGGAAATCGGTGCCACGGTCTCGGTCATCGACATGGACGACTTTGCCATCAAGGAGACAATCCATTTCGATGTGCGCGGGGTACCGCGCGAGACCGTGCAAGCGGTCGGGGTGGAGCTGACCTCGGATGGACGCTACGGCTTCGTCGCGTTGGGACCGTCGAACCGGGTCGCCGTAGTCGATCAGCAGACATACGAGGTGCTGGATTACATCCTGGTGGGTCAACGCGTGTGGCATCTGGCGCTGAACCAGGATGAGAGCCGCTTGTTCACGACCAACGGTGTCAGCGGCGATGTGACCGTGATTGACGTCGACTCCATGCGGGCGGTCAAGTCAATCCCGGTTGGCCGTTTCCCGTGGGGGGTTGTGGTCGCACCATGAGCTGCGAAGCCCACTTACAGAGAAACGAGTTCACGGCTCGGGACATCCCCCCCGCGCTGGAGGTGCAGGGGCTGGACTTCAGCTACAGCGGCAAGCCGATTCTGCAGCGCATCTGCTTCTCCGTGCACCCTGGCTCCTTTGTCGTGCTGCTCGGCCCCAACGGGGCCGGCAAGACGACACTGTTTGCCCTGATCACCCGCTTGTACGACCGGCGGGTGGGAGATATTCGCGTTGGCGGTCTGGACGTCCGCGAGCTCTCTACGCAGGCCTTGGGACAGATGGGCGTGGTCTTTCAGCAGCCGACCCTGGATCTTGACCTGAGTGTGCAGCAGAATCTGGCCTACCATGCGGCGCTGCACGGCATGAACCTGAAGACGGCGCGGCGTCATGCCGCAGATCAAGTAGCGCGCCTGGGGATTGGGGAACACCTGCGCAAGCGGGTCCGAGAGCTCTCTGGCGGGCAACGGCGGCGCGTGGAGATTGCCCGCGGATTGTTACACCGTCCGCGGCTGTTGCTGCTCGACGAGCCGACCGTGGGTTTGGACGTGGCCTCGCGTCGCGGCATCGTCGAGCACGTGCATCGCCTGTGCACGGACGAGGGGGTGGCGGTGTTATGGGCGACCCATTTGATTGATGAAGTCTACCCGGAGGACCGCGTCATCGTGCTCGATCAGGGCCGCATACGTGGGAACGGCTCCGTTGAGGCAATCAAGGCGCAAGCCGGTGCCGCGTCCATTGGCGAGGCGTTTGATACGCTAACCGAAGCCGAGGTCGGATGAGGCTAACCGCCTACGCCCATTGCATGCGCGGCATTCTCTGGCGGGAACTGCTGCGGTTTGTGCATCAGCGCAGCCGTTTCATCGCGGCGCTGGTGAGGCCACTGGTCTGGCTGCTGGTCTTCGCCGCAGGCTTTCGAATGGCGCTCGGCGTCGCCATGACGGAGCCGTATCAGACGTATATCCTCTATGAAGAGTACATCGTGCCGGGCCTGGTCGGCATGATTCAGCTTTTCAACGGCATGCAAAGCTCACTGTCCATGGTCTACGACCGTGAGATGGGTAGCATGCGCGTGCTGCTGGTC
>NZ_SKOG01000256.1 GCF_007120195.1 Aquisalimonas sp. | reverse complement strand
GGCCTGGCGATGGCGGCTGGGGGGTTCGCCAAGGGCGTCGTCGGGTTCGCGCTGCCGCTGATTGCGCTGAGCGGGATGGGCAGTTTCCTACCCTTCGAGGTGGCCGTGGCGCTGCTGATCCTGCCGACGCTGGTCTCAAACCTGTTCCAAGGCTTGCGCAACGGCGTTGCGGCGGCGCGCAGCAGCCTGATGCGCTACTGGCGGCTCATCCTCGTGCTGGTGGTGATGATCGCAATCGCGGCACAGCTCGTCGTCGCGCTGCCCGACTGGCTGCTGTTCGCGCTGCTTGGCACGTTCATCACCGGCTTTGGCGTCTTGCAGCTCGCCGGCTGGCAGCCGCGCCTGCGCTTAAAGAGGCGGAGGTTCTGGGAGGTCGCCACCGCGTTCCCCGCCGGGTTCTTCGGCGGCATCTCCGGGATCTGGGGCCCGCCGATCGTGATGTACCTGCTTGCCGCCGAGGTGCCGAAGGTCGAGATGGTGCGGGTCCAGGCGCTGTGCTTCCTGGCCGGCTCGCTGGTGCTGTTCGGCGCGCATCTCGCCTCCGGTGTGCTCAACCCGATGACGCTGCCGATCTCGGCCTGGCTTATCCTGCCAACCCTCGGCGCGATGTTCGCAGGTTATCTGGTGCAGGATCGGCTGGACCAGGAGGTATTCCGCCGGGTGACGCTGGTGGTGCTGGTACTGGCCGGGCTCAACCTGCTCAGGCGGGCGCTTATGGCCTAACCTTGCGCCTCCGCCCGACCCCCGTGTCGCGCCAGGAATGACACCGGCCGAACGGGTTGAACCAACAACTCGTCTGGCGCGGGGCCAGCTTGCGGGCGGCTCTGGCTTTCAAGCGCAGCCTCAGGCAAGCCGCGGCTCAATTAATCCAGGGCGAGTTGCAGCATGCCGTGATCGGTCGCTTCCGTGCTCATGGCGCGCATCCTTGCGTTCAGCAGCCGCCGTATCCCATCGCGACTAGAGCCGTTCCGCCACGGCATCGAGAAAGCCGTGCATGTCCACCACCGTCTCGGCGTCCGGGGCCGAGGTCTTGCCCTTGAGGTCGGCGGTGACCACGCCGGCATCCACGGTGTCGACGAGGGCCGCCTTGAGTCGCTTGGAATAATCCACCAGGGGCTGGTTGTGCTCGCGCTCCCCCAGAGTTTCCAACGCGTTGGCCACGGCGTAGATCAGAGCCGAGGAATTGAAATACGCCTCGCGGCCGTCACTCTCCAGGTACTTCACGTAGAGGTCGTGGGCCGTCCCGTGGGGCGCTTCGAAGAGCATGGTGCCGTTCTTGCTCTCGATAATGGAACTGGCGGTGGCCAGGCTGCCGCCCAATGCGGCGGAGATGTCCGAGAAGATGTCACCGTCGAGGTTCTGCGCCGGATACAGGGCGTTCCTTGGCGGATCGGTGATCATCTTGGTGAGCTGGCTGGAGGGCCGCATGATCATGAACGACGGCGGCGGTGTGTCCGCTTTGGCCAACTCGCGGCGCACCTCCGTGATGACGACGCTGAACACCTCGTCGTACTCCATGTACTCGCGTTTGAGCCCGAAGTAGACCTCCTTGTTCTTGCGCGAGGCATCGCGGAACACCTGCGTGACCCAGTCCTTAATGGCCTCGCAGTCGTTGGACATGAGCAGGATCGGGTCACCCGCGCGGACGCGCCGCGCATGCTTCTCCTCGCCGTCAACCACGACCTTGAGGATGCCGTCCTCGGCGGCCGGCATATTGAAACTGCCGTACTGGTCGCCGCCGCCGGCGCTCATCCGCGAGAGCGATACCTGCGCCTTGCGCTCCGGTATGCCGTACCGCTTGAGCTGCTCAACGAGCTTCAGCAGCTTACGCCCGGTCGTGTTGTCGGGCACGCCCCAGAGCGCGCGCTTCGGCGGATTGGCCACGATGCGGGCCGCCTGGGCATCGATGAGCTCGTATTGGTACGCCAGCCCCAGCTCATCGAATTGCTTGCGATAGTGATCGTCATAGATGCGCTCGATGGCGGCGCGCATGGTGCCATCGTAGCCGGGAATCACGGTGTCCTTCAGCCCCAGGTAAGCGTCCCGGCGCTCGTCGATGGCGCGCTGGAAGAACCGATGCGCCCACGCCTGCACATCGGCGATGGCGTTGGTCGCAAGCAACCACGGATCGCCCCGGTTCACCTCGCGGCGATGGAGCTCCACCGGATCACCACTGTGGCCCACGAACAGCAGCTTGATCACGCCGGTGACACGGGAGAGCTGGTTGAAGCTGTCCTTGCTGCCGCCATCGTCCATGGTGTCAACCTCGATGTCGCGCCCGACCCAGTCGGGCCGTCGCACCTGGAGGTTGCGAAACTGGATGTCCTCGCGTGTGATGTTGCCGCCAATGCCTTTGCGGATGGCGCCGTTCGGCGACTTGGTGGCGAGATCGTTGAGGGCGCCTTTATCCAGCTCCGGGTGCCGAGCGAGCATATCGTCGAGCTGCTGCCGGTTCACCGTCATGCCGGCGTTCTTCACTCCAACCCCGTAACGAGTCAGCGCGTCGATGGCGTCGGTAACCGCCTGGCCATTGGTCACCAGCCGATTCTCCGCCGAGAGATCCACCTCGACCAGTTCAATATCCAGCCGCTCCGTGACGAAGGTCCGGATGATGTGCTCGAACGCCACCTGTGCCATCTCGTCGCCGTGCAAAATAACCAGTGGCGATCCCACCGTGATCGTGTGACTCATGACTTCTCCTCATTGCGACGATGGATGCGACAGGCTGCGTGGCGCCCGCGCGGGTTAGGTTACTCCTAAAAACCCCGGGGTTAGGATACTAGCGGTCTTGGAAGTATTGCCAGACCTCCGCCCGGGCCCTGCCTGCAGACCGTGAGGCCGATCGGCACCCGCCCACGCACCTCCAGCGCCCGAAAGCGGCTAAGCGGCTGAGGCTTCAACGCTGCAAAACATCAAGCCGAGGCGAAATCGCACAATGAGTTGGCCCAGCGCGGTCAAGGCCTTGCGAAATTCGCCGAGACTCCGATGCACGAACTCCCATTGCCGCCCGGAGGCGTGTGGCTGTAGCCAGTAGCTCGCCTCAACGACACCTTTGCAACATGAATATCGAGTGCAGCCGTAACTTGTCTGTACTATACTTGTACGACTACGTTACAAAGCCAACAGGATACATCGCCGGATCTGAGTACGAACAGGCGGCTTCCCCATCCCAAGACCCGAGGTTTCTGAATAGTGCTCGGTAACCACAAAGTCGTCGGCGAGGCAACCACGACCATCCATCGGCCGGTCGAGTCGGTCTTTCGCTTTATCGCCGACGAGTTCGAGGCGAACTACCCGCGCTGGTCGCCGGAAGTGATAGAGCTGAAGGTCCTGAGCGCAGGTTATCTGGATCGCGACTGGTTCGCGCGGCAGACCCGCGTGGATCAGGGGCACAAGACGACCTCCACGTTTCGAGTGGCGGATATTCAGCGGCCCACCCGGATTGTCTTTTCGGGGGTGTCGGCGGAGTTCGTATGCACTTACACGCTCGAGCGGGTCGGCCCGAGCAACGAAAGCGCCCGGTTGCGATTCCGGTTCGAGTTCCCGCGGCTCGAACTGCGCATGCGCCCCTTCCGCAAACTGATCCAGACCTCTGTGCAAGAGGGCGCGGAGCGGACGGTCTATAATCTCAAGGGTCTCGTCGAGCAGGTGGATGGATCGACCGCACCCTGATCGCTTTTGAGGACGGAACACATGACTTTTGTTGTCGAAAAGGATCCGGGCGTAATCCCCACGGTCCTCACCGAGATGCTGGACCATTGCGCCACCGGCATCACGCTGGCCGATCCTGACCAGCCTGATATGCCGATCGTGTATGCCAACGCGGTTTTTGAGCAACTGACTGGCTTCGGGCAGGACGAGACCATCGGTCGAAACTGCCGGTTCCTGCAGGGCAAGGACTCGGAACAACCGGAAATCGGGGACTTGCGGCGTGCGATTTCCGCCGGGGAGCCCGTCACGGTCACTCTCAGAAATTACCGCAAGGACGGCAGCCGATTCTACAATCGCTTGTCGTTAACGCCGTTGCGGGACCCGCGCGGCGTGCTCATCTACTATCTCGGGGTGCAGTACGATGTAACCGCGCAGGTCGAGGCGGAGGCGGAAAACGACCGCCTACGAGACCTGCTCGGTCAACGAGGCGCCGATTAGCCGGCCTCTTTCCCATACGCTGCGGCCGCTTGGTGAAGAATTGGGTGGCGGGCACAGAGTGCATTAGCCAAAGCGAAATGCACCGTAGAACGAATCGCGCCAACGGCACCCGGGCCCAACACGAGTCGTGCGCCTGCGGCGCAGTGTCTCGACGGCGGATTACGCTGCGCTAATCCGCGTACGCGTATGCCGTTGAGCCATGGCGTGGCACCGCGGCTAATCGAAGGGTGTAGGGTGCCATTAGCGCCAGCGTAATGCACCGTCAAATAACCCGCGCCGCAGGCGCACAAGCTCAGCCCCAGTCGTGCGCCTGCGGCGCCATGTCATTCACGGCGGGTTACGCTGCGCTAACCCGCTCCGCGCTCCGGCGCAAGAGCCCTGAATTCGCGGCCGCGGGCATTCATGGTTTCCGCAACGCACCAAGGGTTGGTTCATGGCACCAAGGGACAGGGGGCAGGGGGCAGGGCTTTCAGGATACGCCCAGCTGGGCGTACCTTTTACAGGACGTCCGGCGCGTTTACCGCCGGACGTCCGCATTGGCCTGGTCATGCTAGCGCCGCGCTGCACCTATCCACAGCATAGCCATCAAGGGATTACGGAGTCGTATGTCGCCGTCAGCGGGGCGTTCTCGGAAAACGACATGGGCGTCTACGCACCCGGATCGGTGATCCTGAATCAGGCCGGGCAAACGCACCGAATCACGCCCGGGCAGGCTGACCCGTGTCTTTTGCTCTTCGCCTGGACTGGCCCAACGGAGAACCTTCGAGACGATCGTCTGGCCTTTGATTAAACCGGCAGGAAACGGATTAACCGCATATCGTCCCAGCGCTAATCAGGGTCCCTCGCCTCGCGTCGGCGCCTCGATGCACCAGCTCGAGTCAATCCGACTGACGAACGAAACGCCCGAGGACTTCCAGGGAGCCTTCGATCCGGGAGACGCGGTCACGAAGATCACGATGCTCGTGGCGGAGCGCGTCGAGTTCGCCGCGCAGCTCCCGGGTTTGCTCCGAAACTTGGTGGCCGAGTTGCGCGACACGCTCGCTGTTCGTGAGGGCTTCACGCACCGCACGGATGGTCTCACCGAACATGGGTGTCCCCTGCGTCTGCGGCCGATGCGGCGTTCTCGGCTTGCTGCCTGTTGCGCTCCGCGCGCGCTTCGGCGAGGTACTGACGCGTCTTGGCGATCTCGTCGAATGCCCTGTCGAGGGCCGCTTCCGCCTCCGCGTTGCGCTCCTTGAGCTGCTCGACGAGCATGGCGAGTTCCCGAGCCTCGGGGGTGTCATCACCGGCGGTGACCTGCCGCCACTGCTCGATGGGTACGAGCGCGGCGACAGGCCGGTTGCGTTTGCTGATGACATAGCTCGTCCCGGCCCCGACCTCGTCGAGAAGCCGACTCCACCGCACGCGCGCGCTGTAGCTCTGAATCTCCCGCGTGTCGGACATGGGCTTGTCCCTCAAACTGGTCGATTTCCTGGTCGAGTATAGCAGCGCAGCAGACGGGTGAGGGAGCCTGGTCACATCGCTGTCTTCACGGCCGCAGGGTAGGTGTCACGGTCACCGGAAAGTTCACAGAGTTCGCGATGAAGCAGCGCTCGTGCGCCGTGTGGTGCAGTTGCTCGGCTGCGGTCGCCTGCGTTGGGTCTGCGAATACCACGTGAGGCTTGAGTTCCACGGAGTCGAAGCGCCCACCGCCGGAAGCGTTGTGGACCATAACGCCCTGAGGCCTGTCCTCATAAGCCTCAACAACGATGCGCCTCTCGGCGCAGAGGTGGAGAAACCACAGCATGTGGCATGCGGAGAGCGCCGCGACCAGCAAGTCCTCCGGGTTGTACTGGCTCGCATCCCCCCGGAATGCCGGATCTGCACTGCCGTAGAGCGTCGGTTTGCCCTCGGCATCGATCGCGTGGGCGCGTGAGAACTCCCTGTAGCCACTCGTGCCGGTCCCCAGGTTGCCGGTCCAGCGCAGATTGAGCTCGTAACGATGCGAACGGACTGTGTTCACGCTACCCTCCTGCTCGTCCGGTCGATATTCCGTGAATCCCAAGATGGGCATGCCAGCCCGAGTTCTGCAAGCCTCCTGGCCACCGAGGTAGTGCCAAAGATCTTTGTAATCGACCCTGGCGCGCGAAAGCAAAGTAACGCGGGTCACCCGCCAACGCCTGCTCCAGGCCGACGGCATCTCGAACCTGGTCCAGTTCCTCTCGGGTGTAAAGCATTCTCTGCCGCATGCGTGTTAAATCGCGATCACTGCCTGCCAGCGCCGTTCACCGGTCGCCCGCAGTCAGGTTACAACCAACCGCCTGGAATTGCGCAATTCCGCCTGTGACAGCCCACGCCCGTTTACCGGTAACGCAAAGTAGCTGACAATTTCGCCAAGCCCCTCGCAAGAGCGCACGATGAACGATCGCGCCTACCAGGTACGCCGTGCCGAGATGCCCGCTGACCTCCCGGCAATTCGAAGCATTCGGGACCTGGTCTTCGTCCAAGAACAGCAAGTACCAAGAGAGCTGGAGTGGGATGACGCCGACGCGGGCTGCATCCACGTGCTCGCAGAAGACAATAATGGCCATCCCGTGGGGACCGGCCGTCTAGCGCCGGACGGCAAGATCGGCCGCGTCGCCGTTCTACCGACATGGCGCAGAAAAGGCATCGGGACAGCGATCCTCGCGGAGCTGGTGAATGAGGCCTTGGCGTGCGGCCTCGCAGAATGTCGCTTGCACGCGCAGGCTTCGGCACTGGACTTTTACATCCGCCAGGGCTTTGTCGCTGAAGGACCACTCTTCGAGGAAGCTGGAATCACCCACCGCCTCATGCGCTTGCAGCCACGGTAAAAAGCGTTCAGACCGAATATGGCTCCGAGCGCCGGCCGCGTGGGGCCCTGAGCATCAAGGACGACGGCCGCCGGTCCTGGTACGGCAATCAGCGGTAAGCCACCGTTGCCGCAAGCGTTTTAGACAACTGGGGGCCGAAAGGCCCCCGTCTTTTTGCGGTGCGTCGCGCTCAGTGACCGGAAGACCCCGCGGCGGCATTGCTGCGATCAATACCGCACTCCTTGTCGAGGGCATCGCTGTCCTCTTCATCCACCGGAATGGTGAGCTCACCCTCATCAGGCACTCCCAAAGAGACCGCGATAACGACCGTCTCTTCATCCTCACTTGGATTGAAGGCCGTATGCACGGTATCCCCGGGATCCACGAGCGCGGTCATCCTCTTGCTCTGGCGTTGCAGAGCCCTGTCAGCTATGCGCGCTCCATCCTTTCAAGTCCTGGGCGACCGTGTCGTGCCCTGACCGGCCGGTTCAGGCCTTCCGGGCCGTGACGACCAGGCAGGGCAAAACAACCGTCACGGTGCCGTCCGCAGCGCGGAATGGCGCCAGCGACTCTTCGGCGTCGGCGGCCAACCGCTGCAGCTGGGCGTCGTCGAGCACCCCGCCGAGTGTCCACAGGCACGCGCCCTCGGCCTGCACGAACTCGCTGGCGCTAGCAAACCGGGCGGATTCATCACGGCGTTCGATGCGCGCCTCCGTTAGACCCGCCTCGTCGCAAACTTGCCGCAGCCAGTCAGGGTCACCACCGCGGAAGGGCTGGCGAAAGCCTTCCGCCACGTCGGGCCCGAAACGCCGGTGCAACAGCTCGGCCAAGACACTGAAGCCCGGCGAGTGGTCGATCGCATCGGGAATGCTGACAGCAAGCCGGCCGCCGGGCCGGAGCACGCGAACCATCTCCCGCAGCGCGTGTGGCGGATCGTCGAAGAACATGAGGGCGAACTGGCTGATGACCGCATCGAAAGTGCCGTCGGGCAGTGGCAGCCCCTCGGCGCTGCCGGCGTACCACTCGATGGGCACGCCCTTGTTGCGCGCCACGCCGAGCATCTCTTCGTTCGGGTCGACGCCGGCGACGCGGCCACCCCGGCCGGTGCGCTCCAGGGCGGCCTCGGCCGCCGCGCCGGTGCCACAGCCAACGTCCAGCACGGCTTGGTCGCGGCCGACCCCGGCGGCGTCCAGCACAAGATGCGGAAATCGCCCGAACAAGGTTGGCACAAAGAGCTGATCGTAGATCTCCGCGGGTGTAAGCCTGGTTGCGGTATCCATCGTTGATCTCCTCTCGCTGTTTGACGCAATGGGTTCGGTCCGCGTGTGCAACCATGACGTGGCCGCGTCCCCGGCACCGTGACACAGCCGTGACATGGCCGCCGGTGCCTGCTTAAATGGTTCCGGCGAGAGGTCGGGATTCCTGGGAAGCGGATGGCTAACGACCTGCAGCTCAGCCTGCTTGGCGGCTTCGAATGCCGAACGAATAAAGGCGAGCTCGTGCGCTTTCCGACGCGCAAGGTGCGCGCCTTGTGTGCCTGGCTGGCGCTGCACGCCGACGACCCCCAGCCCCGGAACAGCCTTGCCGCGCTCCTGTGGGGCGAACAGAGCGATGCGGCGGCACGGCTCAACCTGCGCAAGGGGCTATCCCGGCTGCGTGCGTGCCTCCCCGGGGCAGCGGCAGACAGCCTGGTCGCCTATGACGACCAGGTTGTGCTGCTGACCGACCGGGTTACCGTGGATGTCCCCTGTTTTCGGGGCTGCGCGGAAGACGCCACTCCCGCCAGCCTCGAACGCGCGGCGGCGTTGTATCGCGGGTCGCTGCTCGAGGGCTTCCCGGAGTGCGGCGAGGTCTTCGACGAGCGGATCGCCGGTGAGCGGCAGCGCCTGGAGGATGTCTACTGCTCGGTTCTGCACCAGCTGCTGGAGCACTATACGGCCACCGGAGCCATCGAGTCCGGCGTCCAGACGGCGCTGCGTCTGCTGAGCATCGATCCGTTCCAGGAACATGTCCACCAGACGCTGATGCGGCTGTATCGCTACCTCGGTCGGCCGGGCTCGGCTCTGGCGCAGTACCACCGCTGCCGGGCACTCCTTGCGGAGGAGCTGGGAGTCGAGCCCTCCGCCGGGACCGAACAGCTGAAGACCACCCTGCTGGACGGGGAAACCCTGCCGGATTCCACTGCGAACGACGAGCAATCACTGTGCACGCGGCCAGCCTTGAGTCCGCCACCCCGCGCCGCGGAATACCCCGCCTGCGCTTGCCCGCGATCGGGCCGCCCCACGGTGGCCGTCCTCTCGTTCGCGGCCGCCACCCAGGACCACGACCTTCGCCTCCTCGGCGACGGGATGGCAGAGGATATCGCCATCGAGCTTGGGCGTTTCCGCGAACTGGACGTGATCGCCCCGCCCTCGGCATTGACCTACCGTAATGCTGCCGCGCCTCCGGAGCGCATCGGCAAGGAGCTCGGCTCGACCTGTGTGGTGACCGGCACGCTGCGGGAGGCGGCGCGCAGGCTGAGCATCACGATATGCCTCGTGGACACGGCCACAGGCCGCCAGCTCTGGGCGGAACGTTATATTCGCTGCCGGGACGACATGTTCGAGCTCCAGGACGAGATCGTACGCGGGCTGGTGGCCGAACTCGCCGGCAGAATCGAGGTTGACCGGCTCGCCGCTGCCCGGCGCAAGACGCCCGCCGAGCTGGAAGCCTACGACCTGTGGCTGCGGGGTCGGGCGGCACTCCGGCGCGCCGATCTCACGACATTGACCGAGGCGCGCAGGTACTTTCAGCAGGCAATCGCCAGGGATCCGCATTTCGGTCGACCCTATGTCGGGCTTGCCCTGGCTCAGATCAACGAATGGGCCTGCTTTTCCTGGAACCACTGGGTGTTCCCGCGCCAGGACGTGCTCGACCACGTCCACCGGGCGCTCGAGCTCGATGAGTACGACCAGCATGCCCATTGCGTCCTGGCAATGACGCAACTCTACGGGGGCGATTATGAAGCCGCTCGCAGCGGCCTGATGCGGGCGCTGGAGCTCAATGCCAACGACACCGATGTGCTCGCCCACGCGGCGCTGGGGTTGACGCTGATCGGCGACCACGCAGCCGCGGTCGAGTACGGCACCAAAGCCCTGCGACTGGCTCCGCACCATCCCGATTGGTACGCGACCTTCGCCGGCATGGCGCTGTTCAATGCACGCCACTACGTCGAGGCCATCGCCACCATGGCACCGGCGCCCGAGGCCATCTGCAATACAGCCGCCTTCATCGCCGCCGCCGAAGCACACCGCGGGCGAACCGAGCGCTGCACCGCGTACCGGGACACCGTCTACCGCCACTACCGTAGGGAGCTGCAGCGGGGCAATCTGCCCGAACGCATGTCATGCATTGACTGGTTGCTGGCGGTCGATCCCTTCCGGCTGGACGACGATGTCGCGCATTACGTGGACGGGCTGCGCAAGGCAGGCTTCCGCTGAACGCGTACCAGCGGCATGCGGGTGCGCATCGCCGGGACTGCACAGAGGCGACGGCCCCGAGCGGTGGTCGGGGCCGTTGAAGTGGTGTGAACGGGCGTTGCGACGGGTTATTGCGATGCTTCTGTGACCGACTCCCGCACGAAGGCTTCGAGGTCCTGGTTGAATTCTTCTGGGGCTTCCAGTTGCGGCAAATGGCCGATGCCTTCGTAGAAGTGCAGCTCGGCGTTGGGGATTATCTCGGCGGTATCCTCGGAGGCCTCCGGCTTAACGATCTGGTCCGCGGTGCCATGCACGACCAGCGCGGGGGCCTCCAGGTTGGCGAATGCATCTTCGGCGTCCCGCCTCTCACGCTGAAGAAGGGCGCCGCGCACTGCGGGTGGCACCATCATGGCGCTGCCGAAGGCGGTTGTGAACGGCTCGTGCTCCAGGTCATCGGCCGTCCACAAGTGGACGAAGCCGCGGGTTGCTGTGATGTTGACCCGGGGATCCTGCGAGGTCATGTCGCCAACGTACGAAAAAACCTCGTCGAAGAACACGCTCTCTCCGTCGCTGGTTTCTTGGCTGGTAGGAGCGCTGACGAAAACCAGGCCGCCAATATCGTCCTCTCCGTGCAGGTCCAGGTAATTCACGATGAGTGAACCCGCCATGGACAATCCCACCAGCACCGGCGCGTCCAGCTCCTTGGCGCGAATAACGGCGTCGATGTCCTCGGCCCAGATTTCGGCCGCTATATACTGGTCGGGGTCGAGGGGCTTGTCGGATGCACCGTGCCCGCGGAGGTCCACGGCGATCAGCCGAAAGTCTTCGGCGAGCGCCCCGGAATACTGCGAGTCCCAGACCAGGTAGTTGCCCGTAAAACCGTGGATGAAGACGATGGCTTGCCCCTCTGGGTTGCCAGACTCGTAGACCGTAAGGTCTACGTTGTTCGCTCCGCCGACAGTGGTCATCTGTTTCGCTTGTATCTGTCCTCCGGAGAGCAGGAGGCCCGTTGCGATGGCGGATACGATGATGGTCTTGTTCATGTTCATGGCGCGTTGTCCTCCGCTTGTGGTCCTACAGGAGCCACGTTGCGGAAATCGACGAGGCGGCGCAAGAGGCAGCAGTCCCGTCATCCGGGGGGTACAGTACGGTCGGAGTCGGGATGTTTGTCCCGCGTCAGGATTAACTGGTGCCCAAGTCACGTGCGAGCACGATGGCGCGTGCTCGTGAATGGACGCCAAGCTTATCAAATAGGGTGCTGACGTGGTTGCGAACGGTTTTCTCGCCGATGCCGAGGCGTTCCGCGATCTCGCGGTTGGATAGCCCCTCGCCCAGGAGTGACAGCACCTTCTGCTGTCGCCGCGTTAGCCGCTCGCCTTCGGGGAGTGGGCAGGTTTTGTCGGTGGCGGCGGGAAGGAAGCCGTTCACCAGGGTCTTGAACCGTATCCAGGCAGGTTCGCGCTCCAGAAGGATGTGGTTGCAGCTATCGAGAATTGCCAGTTCGGCGTTGGGAATGCCGCTCGCCAGCACGCGCCCGGCCTTGAGTGGCACCACCGCGTCGCGCTGGGCATGAATGACCAGTGTCGGGCAGCGGACATGCTGGAGACGCGAGAGGACGTTCAGGGTGCCAAACATCTCGATGGTCGACGCAGCGGCCGCTCCGGAGGTGGTCCGTTGTGCGTTGTCGGCAAACCAGTCGCGTACCTCGAACATATGCTCGAGGCGCGTGACCGAGCGACGACCTATGTCGAAGGCATGGAGCGCCAGAACTTTATGGACGATCGTCGCACGCAACAGGCCGTGATCCTGAACGTGATCATTCTCGGCGAGGCGGCAGCAAAGATTGTTCAGCCGTATCCGGACTTCGTAGATGCCCATCCCGAAATTCCCTGGCGCCAGATGCGCGGGATGCGAAACCGCGTGGCCCACGGATACTTCGATATCGATCTCGATATCGTCTGGAATACGGTCCAGTCCGCCTTTCCCGAGCTCAGGGAGCGGGTGCAAGCCGCCAAACGGCGGCACTTAATGCTGAGAAATTCCGGAACCTACACCGCATCAGTCGGTTGCGAGTTCTTCAGGGCCGACTATATATTCCATGAACGACGGACATCTTCTTTGGGTTCGCTGCGCTGATACAGGCGACGGATGAACACGACCCGGCCGCGCGATGGGGTGTCTCTCGGGCCTCCGCTCGCGGGCCGCGACCGGGTACTTGGGGAGCTTGACGGCGAGTTTCAGCGGGTTCTCACGGGCGATTTCCGTGTAGTCCTGATCACCGGTACGCCCGGGCTGGGCAAGACTCGGTTGGCCGCCAAAGTGCTGCAACACAACCTGCTCGCTGAGGAACAACTCCATACGGTCGCTGAACACCAGCTTGGGCAGAGCAGGTGGCTTGTTGCCAGCCAGCATCTGCTCCCGGGCCACCGCCGAGCTGATTATCGGGCACTCAAACAGGCCGTTGCCCGCCAAGTGGTCACCATGTTCGTGGGTGTTAATAACGTACAGCATCTTCCCTGAACCGATGGCCTCAGCGTGAAGCTTGAAAGCCGTCTCTTCATCCACTGAAGTGTCTACTACTATAACACCCTCGCGAAGCACCACCAGGGATGAATTGACCCTGTCGCCAATTACTATATGCCGCTTGTCCAACCCAACACCCCCTTTTTGTCATTATAACATACCGGAGCATTTGGAAAAAATTGTTGTTTCCCGGCAACCCGCCCTGTAGTATAATTTTACCAAGAAACTGTGTGGGGAGGCAGAAATGAAAAAAGGCTTGTTGACTGTTCTCTGGGTGGTTTTCATCACTTTGCTGTTGCTGGGCGTGCCCCGGCTGGCTGCCATGGTTGCCAACCTGTTTGAATACGGCGCCATCGACCCTGACGGATCCTGGGCCTGGATATCCGTCCGTCACATAGTCCAGGCACTGATTGTTCTCGTCCTAATCTTTGTTATTAAGCAATTCAAGCCACTGCAGTTCGGGTTTAGCTGGGGCGACAAAGCCGCCGGCAAAAAACATGTCCTCTTGTTTATCCTCTTCTTCACCCTCTACACTGCCGGCGCCTATGCAACAACCATTCTCACCAATTCCTTCCAGCATTTCCAGTTCCCCCTGACCGGGGGCAACATTGGCGGTTACCTGGGATTCCAGCTGTTGCTGTCCGGGCCCTCTGAAGAGCTGATTTTCCGGGCTTTTGCCATGACCATGCTGGGCCTGATGGTTTCCGGCGGCCTCTTCAAAGGCAAGCTCAGCTATGCCAATATAATTGCCGCCGTTATATTCGGCCTGGCCCACATGCGGTTTACCTTCGCCCCCTTCGAAGTGACCTACATCCCCTTCCAGGTAATCTTTGCCTTTGTGTTGGGACTGTTCTACGGAATATGCTACGAAAAAACCGGCAGCATGTACTACCCCATGATAATGCACAGTTACGGCAACGTCCTGATGGTGGGGCTGACAGTAATCTTCTCCTTTATCCTTTAGTCACCAACAAGCAAACAGGCCGGGAAAACCCGGCCTGTTTTTTGTCCCACGATTCCATGCAACTTCAGTCACCAAACTCCATGCATAATCAGACGATACAACCAGTGCCATGATACCAACATAAACCACGGGGCTGTAACAACAGCCAAAGACAGAGCCATCTTCTTTTTCAGCTGCAAATCCTTTATGAAGTAGAAGGATATAT
>NZ_SKOG01000124.1 GCF_007120195.1 Aquisalimonas sp. | reverse complement strand
TGCTCGTTGACCTGATTGATCGTTGGGTTGCTCATGGCTAAAACCTCATTTGGTTGCGGATTCTGACAAGGTCTGGAGCCCTTCTCCAACCTTGTTGCGGTGCACTATAGCAGCGGGAATGGTGCGATGCAACATTTTTGTTTTCACCACTGCTGCCGCCGATTGCGCAGACACAACGGCGCTTCCCGGTGTCGCGGATAGTCGGGTTGCACAGACCTCATCGATGGCCTCGATATTGGGCGTCAAACGCAGCGTACTTCGGTCCATGACGATGCGCGCCTTCCATGAGCACCACGTCTGTACCCGCATGTTCGCGCGGCCGCCACCGGTACCCGCCTCAGTGGGCGCGTTCATCGGCACCGCGCAGGTGCGCTATGCTATCTCCGCCGCCTGGCAACAGGGATTGCGCCCCTACTGACGCATCTGCGCGCAGAAACTCCAGCCGTTCTCTGCGCCCCTGCTGTCGCCCTTTTGACATAGCAGCTGGGCCATGCACTCACCAAGCATGCGGTAGCTCTCCCACTGATCCTCGTCGAAGAACTGATCGCTGGTGGGCTGGTGCGGGAAGCTTGGGTGGTTAGCCAGATACTCGGCAAGATCTGCCGGCTCCTTGCCGGTCATGGTGGGCTTGACGTAGACGAGCCAGCGCATCGGCGCAACGCTCTGTGCCGGTTCGTCATCGTAACGGACTTTGGCCAGAGCAAAGTGCTTGTGAGACAGGCAGGGTGAGCAAGGTTGGCCATCAGCCGTCACCATGGTCTCGCCGGTTTTTCGCCGGCGCATCTGATCCAGCGATCCGAATACATGGCCGAGTCCCATGGCCTCGAGCTCGTCGGCATCCAGGAACTCGATGTCGGCGCCAAAATCAATGCGCGCCTTTCGAATCAGGCCGGCCAGGCCGGGAAATGTGTAGTCGGGGTCGGCTTCGGCATCGAGTATGACGATCAACGTGAGGCGACGACGGATCAACTCGTAGCCGCCCAGATTTTCGAAGTGTCCGCCATCCGAGAGATACCAGTGCCGCCAGACTGTGCCCCTGAATCGGGCGAGTATCTCGGCCAGCAGAAAGCTGTAGATAGGAATGACCCGACCCAGCATGCGCCGCCACAAAGCAACCGGCGGCTGGGTTTGCCCCCGGAGTTTCGCGCTCACGCCGGAATCCCACCAATAGCCCAGCCGCAGGTTCGCTAGGCCGCAGAGTACACTGATGGGCAGGCTTGTGCGCGATCCGAGCCCGGTGCTGAAAGCCGCGCCTGAGATCGCCACCAGCGCACCCACGGAAAGCGGCTCCCAGGGGCACGCCCGGGAGCCCGAGCGGGTCGGGTAGGCAAAGGCTTTATACTCCTCGTCGCCGTCCGGGTAGATGGTGCAACACCCGGCCGCCTCGTCGCCCGCGCCCTTATGAGGATCCGGATAGAGTGCGTGGTGCCTCACGCCGAGGCTCATTCCGCAAGGTCCAAAGGCGAGCCCGATTCCCTTGCGATCCCGTCGTTGAATTTTCGATCGACCGTCGATCGTCTCGTTCACCGTGACATTGATCAGGTGGAGGGGGGCGGCACGCCAGGCGGCGCTAGCCGCGTCGATGGGGGGCGCATGGTAGGCGTCCAGCGCGGCGTCGTCCCCCGACACCACGTGCAGCGACGAACGATTGGGTCCCCGGTGCCGGAGTGGATTGGACGCCCCCAGAAAAGCCCGCGTTATGCGTGCCATGTAAAGTGCATGGTGACCCGAGCGGTTGACGAACGCGCGAAGCCGGCCCACAAGCAGGACCACGGCCGCAAGTACCAAGGCTGCATACAGCGCCCTACCGGCGACGTCGCTGGGGTCGGCGGCGTTGTATCGCAGCAGCAGCGCATACCCGTGGCTTATCCCATGAGCGAGGGTGCCTATGACCAGCAGGTACAGGGTCAGCAGGGCCATCGCCAGGCCCCAGGCAACGAGGCTCGTTGGAATCCCGGGTTGTGCCCCCGTTCTTGGCGCCAAGCGCGTGATGAGCTGCTGCGCGGCGGCCAGAACTCCTAGGAGTGTCGCTCCGCCGGCCATCAATCCAGAGAGGGGTGGTGCCTCGTCAGCGAACAGACGCCAGTATAGCGTCGCCCCGGCAGTATCCACGATCGTTATCAGCAGCAGCGCCGCGAATATGAGCAACGCCAGCATGTGCCAGTACGAGACGCGTTGACGCATCTGGCCCGTGTCCTGCGTGGCGGGATCATTCTCGGCAACATTTCCGGAGAGGAGTCGCCGCAGCAGGTGGCGGTCGACCAAGATAGCGGTAAGCAGGGTGAGCACGCCAATGGCGATCAGAGTCCAGGCAAGCAGGTTGGCCGGTGCACGACCGCTGAGCTTGAAAAGCACAATTGCAAGACCGGCCAGGAATACGAGCACGAGCGGTGCCAGTGCGTGCAGTCTCGCCTCACCGGGAGAGACGCCGCGCTGGTGGCCGACGAGCCAGTACGCCCAACCGGTGGGAACCATCAGCAAGGCAATGGCACAGACGGTGGGAACGATGTAGGGGCTGAGCAGTATCGGCTCCTGGATGCGTAACGGAGGAACACGCATCACATCCGTTGCAGCCAGCAGGACATAAGGCAGTTGCAGCACAAACAGCGCCAGCAATACAAACAAGCCCAGCGCCACGTGCACGCTGATCAAATTGCGAAGCAGCACCACGCCACCGAGCACTGTGTCACCCGAGCCGTTGGGGTTGAGGTACTGGGCATTTTCGCGCAGGTAGCGCAGGACATCCGCCCGATAGCCCAGCAGTCGGTCGCGGGCGGGGGAGGAATGGCTCGTCTGGTATGGCTGGGACTCGGGGCCCGCCTCGCCACCGAGCACGTATTCCACGTCGTCGACAGTGTCCAGGCATTCGCGGGTATGCAAGCGCCCGAGGAAAGCGCCGAAATAGCCGCCACCGGAGACCGTGGACAGGTAATCGATGTATCGAATCTGGCGATAGCGGGCCAGGCCCTGGAAAAATCCCAAGGCAAAGGTGGCGCTACGGACGCCACCCCCGGATAAGCCGAAGCCCACGGTGCCTGTGCGCCTGCCGGCCACGCCCGCCGCATCTCGCCGGGCATTGAGACGCGCTTGTTCCCGTTGCCTAAACGCGTCCGGATACGCTCGGCTTCGGTCCACGGCCACTCGTCCCTCGTCGGGGTGTCACCGTTGACACCTATATCAATGGTAGCGAGCAATCCCGAATTCGCCAGGGCTCCCGGAGGTGCCGTCGTCACGCGTTTAATTCAGGGGCAGAGCAATCACAGCGCGGAGGTTGGCCACAGCAGCCCTTGCGGGCGTAAGCTAACCTAACTATGAACACGCGGGTCGGGGTACGGGGCGGTCCGTCATGGAGGAAAGAAAGCACAAGTTCCAGCCAGCCGAAATTCCCGAAAACGAGGAGGAGCGCCTGGCAGACCTTTATTCTCTGCGGGTCCTGGATACCGCTTCGGAACTGCGTTTTGACCGATATACCCACCTGATCGCCGAGCTTTTCGAATTCCCGATCGTGCTCGTCTCGCTGGTGGATCGCGACCGTCAGTGGTTCAAGTCATCCTGTGGCGTCGACAGGCATGAAATCCATCGTGATGAGTCTTTCTGCGCCCATGCCCTGAACCATCAGGACAGGGTTTTCGTCATTCCGGATGCCACTCAGGATTTCCGATTTGCCGACAATCCCCTGGTTTCCGGTGAGCCCTATGTCCGCTTTTATGCCGGCGCGGTGGTACACGGGCCGAAGGGCTACCCGATCGGAACGCTCTGTGTGCTCGATCACAAGCCCCGGCAGTTCAGCAATCGGGAGTGTAACTGGCTTCGTGAGTTTGGGGATCTCGTCGAGAATGAGTTGCATCATATCCATGATTTGAGCCTCCTTCGGGCTTCGATGGAGTTTTCCGCCTACTTTGACCCGCTGACTCACTTGCCCAACCGACGCCTGCTGATAGATCGCCTGCAAAACCTGATCGACTTGAGCCAGCGTGACGGACGCAACATCGTCGTGCTGGTGTTCAACATCAAGGGACTGCGCATGATCAATCAGAGTTATGGCAGCAATGTGGGCGACCGGATACTGGAGCAGCTCGCCGACCGTCTCAGGGAATGCTGTCCCGCGGGCGGAACGGCGGCCCGCCTCCAGGCTGACGAGTGCGTTCTGGTGCTGCCCGGCCCCGGTCCAGGCGAGAACCATGTGGATACAGTCACTGAACGAATCCGTATCGGTCTGGATCGTCCCTTCACCGTGGAGGGGCGCGAGCATTACCTGCACATCCAGGTTGGCGGATCTGTATTCCCGGAACACGGGGTGACACCGTCCCGCCTCATCGAGCGGGCCGCGGCCGCCATCCATGCCCCCGATTGCGAGCCCCGAAGGGGAGTCCGCTTCGTCAGCCAGGCTGATTCGGTGGATATTTCCCATCGCGTGGCGGTTGAATCCCGCTTGCGCCGCGCCACAGACAAGCAGGATTTCCAGCTCTTCTACCAGCCCATCACCCGGCTTAGCGATGGCCGCATGACTAGCCTGGAAGCCCTGGTCCGCTGGCATGACGACGAGCTTGGTGATGTCTCGCCGGCGCAGTTCATCCCGATCGCCGAGGAGACTGGGTTGATTCTGCCAATCGGTCAATGGGTTGTTACAGAGGCCTGCCGCCAGTTGGCCGAGTGGCATCGCAACGGCCAATGCGATGTCCCGGTAGCGGTCAATGTGAGCGCGATAGAGCTCCAGGACGCAGCATTTGCACAGGGCATTATCGACAAACTTGCCTCTGCCGGCATCAGTTCGAGCCTGCTTTGCATCGAAGTCACCGAGTTTTCTCTGGTCAGTCACAGTCGCCACGTGACGGCGAACATGAAGCGACTGCATGAAGCTGGCGTGAAGATTTTCATCGATGATTTCGGCACCGGTTATTCCTCACTGGATTATCTGCGCCGCATGCCCATTAGCGGTCTGAAGATCGACCGCTCCTTCATCGATGGCCTCCCGGGTGAATCCCATGATAAAACGCTGACGCGAACCATCATTGCCATGGCCACGACGCTTGGCCTGAAAACCGTGGCTGAAGGGGTGGAAAACCGCGACCAGCTGGAATTCTTGCGACACGCCGGGTGTGCACTCGTGCAGGGGTTCCTGCTGTCCCGGCCTATCGCTCCCTCCACGATCACGGAGCTGCCCAGACAGCTTTTTGACCCGATGGTCAGGGCTTGAAGACGGCCACCATGAGGGCGCTGAAGACGAGCCTCTTTTCCATGAGTTCGATATCTGTCACGCGAGTGCTCCCCGGCGGTAACGACGGAGATGCGGCAGGAGGTCGAAATACGCGTTGCGGGCATGCACTTTGAAAAGGGCACGGGTGCTTGGCTCGCGGTCCATAAGTAAGTGTCCGTCGCGCAGGACGCGGTGGATCAGATCCACGGGCGCTTTGCGCAGATCGATCGCGTCGACCTCCCGCCCGAGCAGCCGCTCCAGTCCCCCTCGCAGTACGGTGATCGGCCCCAGCAGGCTGCTCCCGCACGCTTCCTGCAACACTACCGCGACGTCTACATCACTGTCGGAGCCCTGATCGCTTCTGGCATGGCTCCCGAACAATTGCGCGCAAACCACCGGCGCAGGTGTGTCTTGAAAGTAATCCTGCAGGGTTGGCAGGAGCGCTTTGGTTCCCATGACAGAAAAACATCCGGCGGCGGTGTCATCCAACCCCGTGCTCATCGTCGATTGGGTGCTCTATCTGCGCAACGACGTCCGCGAAGGCCTGCGACGCCTGTTTTCGCCTGTCCCCTGATGTGCTCGAGTAGTGGTCCGTAGTCGGGTGGCATGGCGAACGTCAATGCCTCATCTACCGTGGCAATAAGCTTCTCTTCATCCTCGATGCGGGCCTGCAGCAATTCCTGCCGTCCCCATGCGGCGAGGTTCGAGGCCAGTGTCTCGCCAAGTTCCTGCAGCGTGTCCAGTTCAGTGTCTGCGGTATCCGCAAGCTCACCACCCTGCATTATCCGACGCCGAAGCTGTTCGGCGAAATCGACACGTTCGTCGGCAAGCTGTTTGAGCAGGGCGCGATCCTCCTCGCGTTCCAGCAGGTCTACGGTGTAATGCAAATGCTTGGCATTTGATTCGCACTGCACGAGTATATCGTTCAGCGCAACAGTCTCCTTATTACGGAACATGGGCTTTTCCCTCGGTGCGTTGTTCAGGGACGATGACAGGCACTACCCCCGCTTCAACATGGAATGAGGCGGGCGTCTTACCAAATGCCTCTCCATCCGCCGTGATGTGATGCGGCCGTCTCGTTATGAGCTCGATGGTATGCCCGCTGGCACGCCAGAGCGTATCTGGCCCCGGCCCACCACGCCAGATGGCGCCCACGGCACGCAGCAGGCGCCAAGGGCCAACCGCGCGAATGCAATAGACATCCAGCTTTCCATCCGCAATGTGCGCCTCCGCGCTCACCGGCACGCCGCCCCCGAAGTAGCAGCCACTTCCCACGGCTACGTGCACAGCCCACAACCGTCGCGAGTGGCCATCCACGTCAATTCGAACCCGGAAAGGTCGATATGTCTTGAGCGTCTGTACCAGGGCCATGGGATAACTCAGCCCCCGCCAGCGGCGTTTACTCTCCTCCGTCACACTGCGTTTCGCCCGCGCGCCAACGCCGACATGGGCCACATTGAAAAAATACCGCTGATTAAGACAGCCGACATCAATACGCCGCACCCGACCGCTGGCAACAACACGGGCCGCATCGGTTGGCTCCAGTGGCAACTCGAGGGTTCGCGCCAGGTCGTTGGCCGTGCCAAAGGGCAAAATGCCGATGGGAGCACCCTCACCCATCAGCGCCGGCAATGCAGCATTCAAGGTGCCATCGCCACCGGCAATCACTACGGCATCGTAGTTTTGTCTGCCGTTGCTGACAGTCTCAATCAGGATGTCGGCATTTTCCGGCGTTTCGATCGTATAATCGCAGCCCTGCTCCTTTAACACTTTCAAGGCTTCGTCCAGGGAGTCGCGTACACGACCGGCGGACGAGTTCGCGATAACCAACACCCGGCGCCGGGAGACCGCAACAGTTCGGTGTTTGGACAAGGTCGTGACACCTCCTCACGGTTACGGCGATGGACGCCGGGTGGTTTTAATCGTCGTCCGCACTTTTGTTCTTTCCTTTTTGCCCAATCCAATCGGCAAGAGCAAAGAAAACCAACGATAACAGCAGTGCCAGATGAATCCCTATTTTCCAGGCCAACTGCTCATTACTGTACTGATCTATAACGAGAAATGCCTTTAGCAACTCCACTGCCGAGATGGCAATAATTGCTCCAAGAAGTTTGATTTTCAGATCGGCGAAGCCGACTGTGCCCATCCATACGGGACGGTCTTCATGCTCACCGACATCGATTTTAGAAACAAAACTCTCGTAGGCACCAAAGACGATTATCAGGAGAAGAATCGCGATGAGTGATGTATCAACAAGTGTCAGAATAGAAATAACGGTGTCATGCTCTGACGGGGTCACAACACTCCATACGAGGGCGCCCAGTTCCGTGGCGAACTTGATAAAAAGGACGACAATACTGATAATAAGGCCCAAGAAAAATGGTGCCAACAACCAACGACTGGCGAAAATCAATGATTCGAACCATTGTTCGATCGTTCTCACGCTCTAGTGTCCTGTCATTTAAGCTGATTGCGTTTCCCGTCCCTGTGCAGCGTCGGGGCGCGGCAGTATAGGGGCGACCGTGAGGCGCAGCGCCTTCCGCGAGAGCGTGTAGATAAACCCAGGCCTTGTCTGGACGGTAACGTACGCAAGTCCTCTGCGAGTGCTCGCGCCACCGTTACCCCGCGAGGGTCAGCTGCTTGCGTCCCGTGGGCTGACCGCTGGGGCAGAACTGGCGGCCATCCGGCCTGTGGATTCCATGACCTCGCTCATTGTGCGCCGCAAGCCGCGAGACCTCCAGGCCGGGCGCCATGCCGGCGTGGGCGAGGGCAACTTCGCTGACGAGACGCTGGAACCCATCGCGGCGTCAGCCCGGGGCGGACACACAGAGCACGCCGCGGTGCTTCACCTGCGCCGGGCGTTGTGGCTGGGCCGGCGAAGAAGTACAACTGCCCGCGCCCAAACGCGTGGTTGCATGGCTGCTGTTCGTGACGCCGGAGGCCCCCTCGCGCATTCTCCGCGAGTTGAGCGCCAGCCGCCTGATGCGCGTTGAGCGGCGCCGTAGCACGCTCAGTGATCTGGAGGGAGCCGTGCGCGCTGACATGACCCGACACCACTATGGAACACTCGGACCAGTACGCAGTCGCTATTATACTCAATGGTTAATCGCCCGATCTCATCCATACTAACCTTCACTTGTCTGTAACAATAATCAGGGCTGCAAGGAGTAGCGCGAGATGGCGGAATGGAAAGCGGACGCGGTTCGCCTCCGGCTGATTCGGGCGACATGCCGCACCTGCAGCCTCAGCGACCTCTGTCTGCCGGTCGCGCTGGAGAGCCTGGACGTGGACGTGCTGGACAACATTGTGCAGCGCCGTCGACCACTTTCGCGGGGTGAGGTGCTCTACCGTGCCGGAGCGCGCTTTGAAGCCATCTACGCTGTGCGTACCGGTGCGGTGAAGAGCATGTATGTTTCCGAGGACGGTGAGGAACACATTACCGCGTTCTACCTGCCCGGCGAACTGGTGGGCCTTGATGCCATCAGCTTCGGCACTCATTCCTCCACCGCCTGTGCGATGGAGACGACCAGCGTCTGCGAGATCCCCTTCAAGGAACTCGAAGACCTCGCCGAGCAGATCCCGGGGCTGCAGCGTCAGCTCCTGCGCCTCATGAGCAAGGAGATCTTCAGCGAACAGGAGATGCTGCACGCCCTCGCCCGGCGCACCGCGGAGCAGCGTCTTGCGATCCTGCTGATCAGCCTCTCCGATCGCTTCTCCAGGCGTGGGCTTTCCGCGACGCGGTGCCGCCTGCCCATGTCGCGCCATGACATCAGCAACTATCTGGGCCTTGCTCCAGAGACCATGAGTCGGCTGTTCCGCCGCTTCATCGATAACGGCTGGATCACCGCCGCCGGCAAGGAGATCTCCCTTGAGGATCCCCAGGGGCTGCGCGCCATGGCGAACGGCGGCACCGCCACCATGCAGCGGGAAGCCGGATGGGCCGATCGTGTGCGGTGAGACGCCGTTCGCGCATTGATCCGCGCCCAGGCACGCATTCGCCCCGGGGCGGCTCGAATGGGCCTCACCTGACAAACGATTCTTGCGGCTGCCACCATCTTGGTGATCCACTCGGTGGATACCGGGCGATCGGGGGCCATCAGCTTGTGTAGCTCCTCGGTCACCCAGCAGTGCAATCGACCTTCTGGTACGTGCCGCACGTAAAGCGCCATGTTAGAGGGGCGGCCGCGTTGGTGATAGAGACGATCGAATCGCTGTCTCACGTCGACCAGAGCCTCATCGGCCATGATAGCGTCCCCGAGATTGACGACGTGCCACGGCACCATGGCCAGACTCCTTCTGGCACATCGTTTCCTCTTCGTCGTTCACAACTGGGTGGGGGGTTCTGGGGTGCGAGAGGGTGGCTCGCCGTCTTCACAGCGCTTGTACCATAACCTGTAGCCCAGCATGGAGGCCCTGCCCTCGGGCGTGGGTGACCCATTGCCGCTGGATCCACGGGGACGATGCCGTACGTGCTGGGTGTGGCCGCATTCAAGGTCCGCTACCCAGTGGTCCTCCTCGTCTGTGTGAAAATCAATGATGGCGCGTCTCATGGCAGGCCCTCTCTGACTGCCGCCGTGTAGCGCGTATACGGTGCCAGAAATCTACTCCTGTCCGGGTGGCGCTCGACCAGCTCCGCATCGACCTCACCGGTATCATTACCCCATTGCGAGCGAACATAGGTGGTCACGGCAGCCACCCCGGCGCTCGAGAGCTCATCGCCGAAGGCCGGCATGACGTGGTCATAGTGATCCCCCCGCAACCTCGCTCGTGCCCTGCAGGCCATGGATTCGCAGGCAATGGACCAGACAAGTGCCAGGAGCGCGACGACCGAAACCACGAAGTTGAGCGCAAGAAGAATGGCGAAGCATGATGCGTTACGTTCCATGGGCTACCTCCGTTGCAGCGGATGCGTCTTGCGGATTGGTCGTGTTCCAGTCGGTAGTGAATCTGGAGGACTTCGCCGGTGTATGGCCACGGGGCAGCGCCCGGATAACTTCTTTCTGCAGCGCTTCGAGGATTCCCGGCGCTGTCTGTGCGCAGACACAAACGTAGGTGTCGACGAGATCGGCCGCGCATCGCCGTTGCACCGACGCGGGCTGGTGCCGACAGACAAGGGACGCAGTGGCGGCGCTGTCGCGCAGCTCGTCCTCGGCAACTGCAAGATTGTAGGCATCTGCGTAACCGTTAACCCTCATCAGTCTTACCTCGTGATTGCAGTGTATGACAACTTAAAAGTGTATTCTAGAAACATTAAAGAATCCAGAGTTTACGAGCCCTAGGTGGTGCGTCTCGGCAGATGCTGAAGGGGCTATCATTTAAGCATGGTGCAGTGCCTTGGCGCGAAGGCACTCGCCGGACTCGTACAGACATCGACGCGCAGTGGTCCATTGGTGCTTATAGATGTATCATGAAGTTATGAATGGCACGCTGGCGAAGCCGGTGTGCTGGTGGCTTTGGTAATCGCTGGGAGAGCGAGCATGGAGCTGACGCAGCACACCGATTACGGTCTGCGGGTCCTGATGTATGCCGCCAGTAATCCTGATCGTCTTGTGACCATGCGGGAGATCGCGCGCGTGTACGGGATATCAGTAGAGCATTTGCGCAAGGTCGTCCACCGGCTCGCGCGTCAGGGATACCTCAACACGGTCAAGGGGCGCGCGGGAGGGATGCAGCTCGGGCGCCCGGCAGAGACGATTCGCGTGGGTGACGTAGTTGAGCTGCTTGAGGAATCAATGGCCATCGTTGATTGCGAACGCCAGCCCTGTCCGCTGCGCGGTGCCTGCGCACTGAAGCGCAGCCTCGAGAATGCGCGGCACGCTTTCCTGGCAGAACTCAATAAGGTGACGCTTGCGGACTTGGCGGCAGACCAGCAGACATCCCGGCGTCTGCTCAAGCTTGCTCTCGCCTCCTGACGTTCGCGCTCCCCAAGCGCAACCGGTTTAACGGGACCACTCGCGCGCTTTCGCCTGCCGGAGATCGCGTGCGTGGAGAGATGCCGGTCCCGGCTCCCGACCCTGGCAATCCCGGGGGCAGTGAGTGTTGACAGGCCCGGCGTGTGGTTGAGATGCGGCGTTCGATCATCAGGTTCTTGATTTGCGCAATGGCTTTCGCAGGGTTCAGGCCCTTCGGGCAGGTAAGTGTGCAGTTCATGATTGTGCGTCCCGGCGGCTGCCCTCGCCTCCGGGGGCGAGGGCAGGGGCGGGGTGAATCAGGCGCTGACCCGTCGGAAAAGGACGTTGTTTTCCAGGTGCACGTGTTCCATGACGTCGGCCACGAACTTTTCAGTGCCGGTGTACAGCGCCTGCCAGGTCCGGCATGCACCTTCCGGTGGCGTGAAGTTGTTGGTCAGGGCTTCAAGCCGGCCGAGCAGCTCGCCGTGCTCGGCATGATCTTCGCGCAACCGACTCAATGTCTCGTCCAATAGTGCATCCGTGCGCGCGCGAATCTGCGGGAACAAGACGGCCTCCTCGTCGCTCATGTGGGCATCAAGCCGCGCATACCCGTCCTCCAGCGCTGTGGTCAGGCCTGCTGGGACATTCGGATGCTCCCGGTGCACGGTCTCGACCTTGCGGGCGAGCCGGATCAGTTCCGGGATTTCCTGGCGGTGTGCCGCGTGGTAACGCGTCTCGATGTGATCCACCAGCTCGGCTGCGGTCATCTCCTCGGCGGTTCCCTCCTCGGAGGTTTCCTGACGTAACGCGTCCTGCAGGAGCTCGGGGTCGAGGCCGCGAGCGGTGGCGGCATCCCGGAGGGTTTTGTCGCCGCCGCAGCAGAAGTCCAGGCGATGCTCCCGGAACACACGGCTCGCCCCGGGGATTCCGGCGGCAAGCTCGGCCAGCGTCCGGCCTGTCAGATCCTGATCAATGGTTTTCTGTTGCATGGTTTACCTCGTCGTTGAAGCGGTGACTCACCGCTCGAGCAGGGGGAGCTTGTCCGGGACGCCGTCCCATTCCTCGGCATCCCCCGGCGCCTCCTTGCGTTCCGTGATCACCGGCCACCGGGCGGCCAGTTCGGCGTTGAGGTCGAGGAAGTGGTCGTACTCCTGCGGTAGATCATCTTCCGAGTAGATCGCCTCGGCCGGGCACTCGGGTTCGCACAGTGTGCAATCGATGCACTCGTCCGGATCGATGGCCAGGAAGTTCGGGCCCTCATGGAAGCAGTCCACGGGGCAGACCTCGACGCAATCGGTGTATTTGCACTTGATGCAGTTGTCGGTGACAACAAAGGTCATGTGACCTCCCGCGGTTGATGGCGCTGATAATCAATGTATACGAGATACATGTTAAAAGCAATGAAAATTTACCCTGCCATTGCCTTGTCGCGCGGCGTACGTTGCGGTGCGTCCCGTTGGGGTAACACCCCAGGACCGTACACCGACACCCCGAGACCGGAATCCGGCTTGAGCGAAGGCCAGCCGCCGGGGGCCAGCGGCTTGTTGCGCGTCCGCAGACTAGGCGGGTCCACTGTCGTCGTGTTCATGGCATCCTGTGTGGTGGCGCTTGCTAATAAATGTATACAAATATCATGTTTAAAGCAAGATCCGACACCGGCTGGGAGTCGAGGGACGCGGAGGGGGGATGTAGAACAGCATCGGCAAGGTCCGGAACTCCGGGTGCAGCGGCAACGCCAGCTCCCACTGCTTGAATAGCCGATAGGCCGGCGAGCGCTGTGCGGCGTCGATCCACTCGTCCGGTAGTCCGTCGGCCCGCGCCTGGGCGACGTTGGCCTCGTCGGTGGGATCGAGAATGAGCTGGCGCTGCGCCTCGACCAGGTCCGCGTCTTCGGCGAGCGCGGTCTCCTGGACGCGGTCCATGTCGTAGAGCACCACGCCGAACGAGCGAATCCGGCCCACGAAGGCCGCACCGCAATCCACGTCACGCTCCCGGATGAGGGAATGAAGCCGGAAGTTCGTGTTCAGTCAATGGATGCGGAGACGATTCAGGAACAGGTGCGCACGCTCGGAGAGAGCGGCCGGTCAGGCAAGCAGTGGACCGACGACGAGACCATTGAGGAGTTCGGACGGGAAGGTGATCCTGTGGCCCTTAGGTTGCTGGAACTGGCCCGCCAACTGAACCCTGAAGGCCCATTGGTCTCTTCAAATGCCCGAAAGACCTCAGCTGTCGGTATCTACGTGCGAGACCCCGCGGCCCAGGAAGCCCCGAAGCAGGCTGCCACGGTGACCGTTGGTTCGCCGGTAATCTACTTCAATGCGCCTTCCCTTGAGAGGCTTGGCGGCGCGGCTCTGGTTGACTGGTATAGAAGTCGCCTGGAGGCGATATTCCCAGGCGATATTGCTGGAGGCAAGGATTCCCCTTCGGTTTCGAAGGAGGCGATTGAGAGGGAATGGGGAGCGATCGAAGAGCTTTTGCGCCAGCTCAGCCGAGGGTCCCCTCTCGCTAAATCAGTGCATCTGTCCGTTCGTCCTCACGACTAGACTAAGAAGCACTTGGCGGGCAGACGGCCGTGAGTGCGGGCGTGGAGATTCTGGAGTCATCGTCGATAACAGGAGGCCGGTAAGGTCAGTGTGGCGCAGGGCTCCGGCCTTGCATGTATGCTGAATCAGACCCCGGTGAACAGCAGATCGAGAGCGTGGATCAAGGCATCGTGCTCGGCCTCAAGTGTGCCGGCGACGCCACCGAGATGGCGGCGTGACACGCCGGCCAGTTCCTGCGTTGATACCACCAGACTCTCGCCGGCGAACTGGACCACCGGGTTGACGCCGCTAAGGGGGCGGGGGAACTCGCTCATACGAATCAGTGGCGCGACGACGACTGTATCAAGATCAGCGAGGAGGTCACTAGTGTCCCGTTAAGTTTTCGAACAAATTCAATTGGTTAGTGGTTTCGGGATCGCTGGTTATGTAATCGCTTAAGGCAAGCGCCTGTTCTAACGGTGTTTTCTCGAACAGCGTCAGG
>NZ_SKOG01000077.1 GCF_007120195.1 Aquisalimonas sp. | reverse complement strand
TGTTCTGTTTCGCGATGGGCCTGGCGGGCTCCGCCTACTGGATTTTCGCGCCCGACCTCGTCGTCGAGATCGGCGGTCTTCCAGAAAGGCTCACGGCGTCCCTCTGGCTCGTCGTCGGCATTGCCGGTCTCGCGGGCGCCTGGGCGAGCGATCTCGGTGACCGACTGGGGGCACCCGCCACCCAGGCACTGGCGCTGGTGGCCCTGGGCGGCGCAACGGCGCTCGTGGCCATCGCTCCGGGCCAGTTGTGGATTGCACTGGTATCGGCCGCAGTGTTCGGCTGGGCCTTCATGACCCTGACCGGGTTGTACCTGGTCACCGGCATCCGGTTGCTGCGCGAGCGTCCGTCAATGGGGCCGGTGGTCCCCTTCCTGGCGATCACGGTCGGCCAGGCCGTGGGCTCCCCACTGGTCGGATGGACCATCGCCCGTACTGGCTACCTGGAGGCATTCGCGGTGTTCGCCGTGCTGGCGTTACTGGTTGCGGCCGTATCGTTCCTTTACCCCCGTGTATCCGCTGATGCGGTTGCCGAAGACGCGGCCGGACCATCGGTTCCGACGGCTACCGCCACGGCAGCGCCCATGAAGGGCGAACGGGCCCAACAAGAGTCCACCCCAGCACTGATCCGACACAGCCCCACCGACCGGTGCGGCTGACATCTTATTCGCGAGCCAAAAGAAGGAGAGCGGCATAATGACCTCTGAAAGACACCACGTCGTACTGCTGGACGGGGGAATGGGCCAGGAGCTCAGGCGGCGCAGCAGTCGCCCCGCCTCGCCGCTGTGGTCCGCTCAAGTCATGCTGGACGAACCCCATCTGGTGGTCGCCGCCCATCGCGATTTCATCGATGCCGGCGCCCGGATCATCACGGTCAACACCTACAGCGCGACACCGCAGCGCCTGGCACGCGATGGCGAGCCCAAGTTATTCGAGTCACTTCATGCAGCGGCGCTGAGCGCCGCCCGCAAGGCGTGCGACGACAGCGGCCAGGATGTGCGCATCGCCGGCTGCCTGCCGCCGTTGGTAGCAAGTTATCGCCCCGACCTCGCACCGGACGAAGCCACCTGCCTGCGTAACTATGGCCGAATGGTGGAGGCCCAGGCCGGGGGAGTCGATCTTTTCCTCTGCGAGACTATGTCCCTTGCCCGCGAAGCGCGTGCAGCGACCGAAGCTGCGGCGAAAAGCAAGCTGCCGGTGTGGACGGCCTTCACGGTGGATGACGGCGATGGTGCGCGCCTGCGGTCCGGCGAGCCGCTGGCCGAGGCGGCCCGAGAGGTCGTGACCGCTGGCGCCGATCGGGTGCTGGTCAATTGCGCAGTTCCTGAGGCGGTAACGACAGCCATGGGCGAGCTCGCCGGACTCGGTGTGCCGTTCGGCGGATACGCCAACGCCTTCACGTCCGTGGCCCCACTGCAGCCGGGGGGTACGGTGGATGTGCTGGAGTCGCGCACGGATCTTGGCCCCGCCGCTTACGCCGAGCATGCGCTTCGGTGGGTGGAGCAGGGTGCGACCATCGTAGGCGGCTGCTGCGAAGTGGGCCCCGCTCATATCGCAGCACTCGCTGAGCGATTGACCGTGGCGGGATACCATGTGGTGTCCTCTTGACTGCTCCGCTGCGGACCCAAGCTCCGTGAGCCACACAGAAAAGAGTGTCTGAATCAAAGGCCGGAGTTGACCAGGGCTCCCCTTTGCCGTCAGAAGACGTTAACCGACCCTGACCGGACCCTCGCCGGGGACGGCTGAGTGCCCCCTGTCGAGCGCAGAGCCGACGCTCACGACGAATCGTCGCTATAGATGGCAGCCCTGCCGGCCTGTGGCGAAAGCCGAGACGGCGGCGCATCGGGCCGATCGCCGTGGTTAACGCGGTTCTATCGGGTATTCGTCGGGCGCATCACGGCACTGCTCGGTGTCGACGGGTTCATACGTGATCCAACCGAGTTCATATGCGACGAGTTCGGCGTCGTCCGTCATCTTCCTGTTGTGCTGATTGTGGACCCAGCCGCGCGGCGTCACCTGGACAATGTTGGTCCGGTCCAACCAATCGTAGTCGTCCCGATCAAAACCAAACGGTGCACCACTGTCCCGGAACGGTTTCTCCGCCCGTCCGGCAGCGCACGACCACTTGTTTTGTTCCCAGCTACCATGACAACTATATCGGAATTCGCGCTCCGGATGGTCGGGTGTCCATTCCCAAACCTCGTGGCGCCACTGTCCGTCGTCGGGGCGATAGTCCCATATTTCATGGAAGTGGGGCACGAGCCGATCGTCCTCCGTCACACTGACGTGCACCTGAATGACCGCCCCGTCTTCCCGTCGCGCGAAGCTCACCCATTCGGTGATGGGATCGTCCAACTGGTAATCGGGGCCGAAACTGTCGTGCTCACCGTCCTCAACGTAGCGATATGTGACATCGAAGCACCCGGCCATCTCGCGCAGCAAATCGATTTCGCGTTGCGGTGCCTCGTCACCGGCACGGACGGCTGACCAGCTGAGCACCACCACAAGACAGGCCGTCGATGTTGCAAACCGCATTACGTCTCTCCTGGCGCTATCCTTAAGACAGGATTGAACACATGCCAGGCTGCTGTCCAGACATTCGCCCGAACGAACCCCGAACGGCGGTTAGCTCCGGGCGCTTGGGCCGCACTGAACGTCCTTCCGGCTTTGGCCCGCGACGCTGGTGCCGTTCTATCGCCGATGATGGGTAGTCTGATCAAACCACACTGCCTTCGGCATTGAGAAGAATGCTGCGAATGTGCGTTGATGCCTCAAGCGCGAACAGAAGGGCGGAGGACTGAGTATGACGATGCCTACCGAGATCGCGAATCAGGTGTAGGAGTACACGAGCAAATATCGCGGTCCTGCGCTGGGCGCGCCCCGTCGCGGCGTGCCGCCTCGGGCGCACTCTTGAACAGCGGTGCCACCGACTGCCCCTTGGTGTCTCACCTGGCGTCCGGCCAGACCATGGGCAGGTCTCCGGAGCTGAACAGCCGCCCTTCCAGCACGGGGGCGGCAAACGTAGTGGCAATGCCCCGGGTCACCTCGCCGGGCCTGGCGGGAAAGACATGGCGCAGCCCATGCACAATGAACTCGAACAGCGCTTTGGCATTGGCTCGTGGCACACCGGTCTGGCGGTCCTTGCGTACCAGCCCGACCTCCAGGCAGCGCCGCAGAGCCAGGCTGACCTGGCTCTTGCTGATGCCCGTCTCGTCCGCCAGGGCCCTGACGCCGTAACGCGCCATCAAGGCGTCGCCGTGCAAGAGTGACACGTCGTTCTCGGCCAGCGTGCTTTCTTCTTCGACCTGCCAGTCTCGTGCGTTGTCCGGGAGGGACATTGCCGCGTTTCCGACCCAACCCTGGAGAGCCTCTCTCCCGGTTCTGCAAAGCAACCAGCTTCAGCAGCAGGCCGACATCTTGACTGTTCATACCACCCCCAACGCCTGTCCCTCGTCCCAGGACACGGGACACTATTGACCGGATGGCAGAGACTTGTGATGGCAGAGGCTTGTCAAGAAAACGCGGATCGACGAACTGGAGTCCCCTTCGCCTTGTGGCGACGACCCACCTTCCCGGCCTGAGCTTCACAGGGGGACGGGAAGGCGCTACTCCAGCCACGCAGTCGAAGTGCCAATTTCCCGGGCGAGCAACACGCGTTGTGGGTCGCCGAGTCGTTCCACTCGCTGAACGCCTAACGGTTGCCGCAAGCAGTGAAATCTGATTCATTGCTTGGACAGCCCTCTAAACGCCGACACGTGAACCGACCCATGAGTGGATCCGCAGTCAGCGGACTGGGACCTCCGCAAAGACAGGTCACCTGACGCGCGGGAGATCCTGCGATGGATGAACAACGAGCATTCGCCGAACGGGTCTTCAACGCCCAGGCGTTCAGTCGGTACCTCGGTGCCCAACTGGAAAACGCGGGCACCTGTTCCGCCGAGATCAGCGTGGCCGTCGACGAGCACCTGAAGCAGCATCAGGGATTCGTGCATGGAGGCGTCCTTTGCTACCTGGCCGACAACGCGATCACGTTCGCCGGCGGGCTCGGCCTCGGCGGTGATGCCGTCACTTCGGA
>NZ_SKOG01000064.1 GCF_007120195.1 Aquisalimonas sp. | reverse complement strand
GCTCGTAGACATCCAGGGCCAGGTGGCCCACCTTGCCGGATTTCAGCGCCTCGATCACCGCGCTGGTGTCGACGAGCCCGCCGCGGCTGGTGTTCACCAGCATCACGCCGTCCTTCATCTTTTCCAGGGAGTTGCGATTTATGAGGTGGTGATTCTCGCTGGTGAGCGGGCAGTGCAGGCTGATGAGATCGGCAGAGGCGTAGAGTGTGTCCAGATCTACGTACTCGCCGCCCAGGTCTTTGAAGGCGGGGTTCTCGAACATGTCATGGCCGATCAGGCGCACGCCGAAGCCGGAGAGCACCTTGGCGGTGGCCACACCGATGCGCCCCGTGCCGATCAGCCCCACGGTGCGGCCGTGCAGGTTGAAGCCGAGCAGCCCCTGGAGGTTGAAGTTGCCCTCACGCACCCGGTTGTAGGCGCGGTGGGTATTGCGGTTGAGCGTGAGGATGAGCGCCATGGTGTGCTCGGCCACCGCCTCCGGTGAGTAGGCGGTCACCCGTACGACCTGCAGCCGCAGCCGTTTGGCGGCGTTTAGGTCCACGTTGTTGAAGCCCGCGCAGCGCATGGCCACGTACCTCACGCCCTGGTTGCTGAGCTGCTCAAGGCAGGCGGCGTCCAGACTGTCGTTGACGAATGCGCACACGGCGTCCGCTTCGCTGGCGAGCCGCGCAGTGTCCGCATTCAGGGCCGATTCGGTGAACTCCAGCGTGAAACCATAGTGTGCGTTGGCGCGGTCGAAGAACTGCCGATCGTACTTCTGGGCACTGTAAAAGCGGATGCGCATACCTGCCCCCGCAGTCGTTGCGTTGGTTTGGTGCCATTGTTATAAGTCACCTGCTCCCCCGCTGCAACGGCGCTCCGGCGCTGAGCCGGGGATCAGCGATCATCAGCATGGCAGGATGATCGAGCACTAGCAGCGGTTAGGGGGAACCATGCTTGGCGATGATCTTGTATTCAATACGCTGCTGGTTGTTCATATTCTGTTCGGCTTCGCAGCACTCCTGGCTGCGATAGGCGCCGTCACCACGCAATGGCTACGCATGCCGCACTCCCGGCACGTCGTGTGTGGTCAGCTGTTCTTCTGGGGAATGATCGGCATTTTCGTCACGTCACTGCCGATGTCGGTGATGGTGGGAAGCCTTTTTCTGTTCCTGATCGCCATTTTCAGCGTGTATCTCGCCTGGTCCGGTTGCCGGTATGCCAAACGCCGCAAGGGAGCCATTGCGGTGAAGGACCTTCTCTCCGCCGGGGCCATGCTTCTGGCTGCGACGGGCATGGTGGCTCTGGGCGGCATCATGCTGCTCGGCGGTGATCTGAACGGGATTACACTGCTGGTCTTCGGCGGGCTCGGCCTCTGGCTGGCGGGGGCGGATCTTCAGGTATTTCGAAGCGGGGAGTATACGGGCAAGGATCGGATCGCCAACCACCTGGGTATGATGATGGGTGCGACCATTGCGGCGGTGACGGCATTTACCGTCACGAACTTCCGCATGGACCCGGCGTTCGTGCTGTGGCTTGCACCGACCATCGTCATCCTCCCGCTGATTTTCTACTGGCGGAACCGTGTTCTGGGCGGCTGACGGCGGGTGATGAGGCTGTCGGCCGCATGTGCGTAGTATGGATAAGTGTCGAGCGGCGGCGCGCATCCACCGGGTGGCTCGGCGCCCGTGTTTTCAGCGTTGGTGATGTCTGCCGTCTCGATGACAAGCCGGTGGCCGAGAATGGCCAGAGCCCCTTCGATGTTCTCCCGCTTGGAGCTGTAGTCAGGATCCATCAGGCGGTGTGCCGCCGTAGGGCTCTTGCCCAGTGCCTTCGCCAGTTCGGTTGCGGTGAACATGCCGCGCGCGCATGGCCTCAGGGTGCGAGCTTGGCGGCGACGAGGTCGGGGACGGCGATCAATGGTCACCCGAATCCGCCAGACACCGGGGGAACCTCCCTGAAGGGGCTGCCGGCGTTGTGAACACTGGGGGTCAGTTTCACTCCCCGGCTGGGCGTTGAGGATGTTCAAGGAAAAAGCGCAGCATTTCCCGTTTGGCATTAGGCCCTTTAGGATCAGTATAAGACCCGCTGGGACTCCCACCCCGACCAGGCATGTCCCGCGCCACGAATCAGCCATTGTTCCAGGGTGACTGCTCCGCGCGAGGAGATGAGCCGGGCGGTCCAACAATACGGGGTGCGCCCGGGTCTGGCGCTGCCCCAACAATGCCGGCACGGGAGACTCGGCACTCAGCTTGGAATGGTCAGGGAACCGTTGCCAACCCGAACGGCGCAACCACTAAGCCAGACCGCCGTTACCGCTCCTTCGGCGACGTCCGCTGCGACGTGGAGAACGCTCGGTCTCCCGATCGCCTGACCTTGATGAATGGCGGTTCGGACATGCCCCGCCGTCACCCCGGTGCGTACCGCGAGTTCACCTGCGAACGCGATGGCAGCCGCTCCCGTGGCAGGGTCTTCAGCAACCCCCATTGCGGGAGCGAACATGCGCGCTGCCGTGGACTCCGGAACTTCCGGGTCGAGGACATAGGCGTAGACGTGCGGGGCCGGGCCGTTGGCACAGCGCGCCTCCCACAGCGATTGATTCAGTGCGACCGCCGCAAGCGCCTCGTGGGAGGTGATGGGGACGCAGAGAAACGGCACCCCTGCTGACCAGGCTCGCAGGCCCTCAGGCGCGACGGCTTCCGGCTCGACGCCGAGCATGGCGGCCGCCTCATCACGTGACACATCGACCGCGATTTCGGCAGGTACACGTGGCGCTGCGAAGCGGCCTCGGCCAATCCCGTCGCCCAGGCGATCGACGTAAACGGAGATGGTGCCAATGGGTTCGATCAGCTCGATGGGTTTGCTCGACGCAATCCCTTGCGACTGCCGGAGATCCGCCAACGCGACCGCGGCACCGATCGTGGGGTGCCCTGCGAAGGGGAGTTCGACTTTCGGCGTCATGATGCGGATTGTGAAACGTCCAGCGTGCGCGTGCGCCTCGGTGACGAAGACGGTCTCGGACAGGTTGAGCTCCCCTGCGATTCTCTGCATTGCCTTCGCATCCAGGAGTCCTGCGTCGGGAAAGACGGCCAACGGGTTCCCTGCCAGGGGAGTGTCCGTAAACACATCGAGGAGTTGGTAGTCGAGCGCCATGGCAATCTCCCGTTGTTCGGCCGGCACCGCAACCAATGGCGATCCCGCTTTCACGTGGGTCTACACCTTCATCATGCGCAACAAGCGATAAAAATAAAGACAGGCCACAGGGTTCTTCCACGTCAAGGTAACCCCTGTCGCTGCAGCGAACTCCGTGCGCGCGCTGTCCCGATCTGGCCTGCAGTGATGAACTTGACCGACAGGCGTCAAGGCCGGAGTTGCCGGTCCTCGCCGTAGAGTCCGCTACGCTACGCCTTCGGCCCGGCGCCTGGCCTCGAAGGCGCGCCGGCAAGCAAAAGACAACGCATTTCGGTTACAGGACACTTACACTTCAGGCTGCTGTGCCGTAAGCGGCACGAAGCCGACGTGGTGCTGACCACGCTCCAAGCGTGTATGGACGCAGAACGCGTTGCCCTTGCATTCCGGCAAGACGCGGGTGCGCAACTCCATGAAGACAGCAACACCACAAGAGCCACTGCTGGGGAGGTCAGTAATACGCCATGTTGGAAAGACGAGTCATAACAGAAGGCAAGAACCGCTCGCGGGGCCATGGTTTGAAGGGCGGGGTGGGTCTTTTACCGGCCCAGGCCTTGTGCCAGCAAGCGCGCATTGCGTGCCTGCTCTTGTTCGCCTGCGCACCCATGGCAGCGACTGGTGCAGACGATGCCATGGGCCCTGAAGACGAAGGCTGCATGGTGCTGGTGGCTGGGGAACTCGACGACCATGGTCAAGCGGTCTTTCCGGACGACCAGGCGCGTGTCGAGGATTTGCTCAGCGCAATGCACGGACTGTCGCTCACCGCAGCAATGGCGCGAGAGTCCGAGCTGGCGCATCCGGCGTATCGGCCTGATCTGGCGGAGGAGCCACGCAGACTGCAGGCGGAGACGTGGCTCGAGTTGCTAGGCACACTCATGGGGGCGGCCGACACCGAGGGTGCCGCTCCGCGGCCCCAGTGGGCGTTGGACACGCAGGCGGGTCCGGAACCGATCGGTGATCCGCGGATGCGCGATCTCTCCCACGCCGTCTATCTCTATCATATGCATCACCGGGGTGGCCGTTTCGAGGCCCTGGGTCTCGACCAGGCGATCCATTTCCAGGGCGCGGGAGCACTTGCCGTGCTCACGCAGGGATTGCTCGGCAGTCTGGATGACGGCGGGGAGTTCATTGGTCCGGACGGGCGGGAACGGATGAGCCACGGCCTCGCGGCGTTCCATGCACCAGTCTACGCCTGGGTTCGCTGGCAGAAGGACGAGGGCGGCGATGACATGGGCTCGATTTCGCAGGATCGGCTGAGCGACCTCCTCGGCATTAATCCGGAGGGCCTGGTGAATCACGCGCGCTCGTTCGCCGGCGCGCTGGACGACGCCTGGGACGAAAACCGCCAGGCGTACGTGTTCGGCGATAAACCGGCAAACTACAGTCTGGTGGACCTGGGCGCGCTCCTGCGTGGGCACAAGGGCCTGTACGAGGCGCTTGCCCGATTCGGTAACGATGATGATCGCGCCCTGAGCCAGGAGCTCTTCGAGCGCCAGGCAATGATGCTGGATGCCGTACTGGAGCTGGTCAGGCCCTGGGGCTTGCCCGCTGCGGTTACCTTCGACGAAAACGGCGCGCGTGCGGCTGAAGATGCAGTCGACACCGCCGCCCAGTGGCGTTTCGTGAACGATCTGACCGGCGGGTTCGCCCTTGCCCGTGAACAGGGTGGTCCAGCGTGGCTGGCGAATGAGGCGCCCGAGCTGCGGATCGCCCTGGGCGAGGCCATGGACAAGTTGTTGCTCGGGGCATTGGAGTATCAGCTCGTTGACGGCCTCATCGTCGAGAAGATCGACTACCCAACCGGTGACATCGTCGAACCGCGCCCCGCCAGTCACCCGATCGGTTCATTCGTCACCGCCGCGGGTAACGCCTACCCCACGGGTGACGCCTTTTCTGCGCCGGGCGACTGGGATGGCGGCGAAGTCGAGGCCAATACCCGCGCCCTGTTCGACGCCATGCTCGAAGGCAGTGACGCGCTGATCGAGCGGTTCATCGTCCCGTACTGCGAGGTTCGGAGAGGAGGTCACAACACCTGACCTGTTCGGGGATCCCTGGCCGGGCGGCGGGGATCCCCACCGCGGCTGAAAGCGCCTGCCATTCATCGCCCGCATTCACTGTCCATCGCAACCCTCTGCAATCCATCGCACAGCCAATGCCCATCGCGAGCGTGCGCGCAACACTCGTGGGCGATGACACACACGTCAACGCCCGGGAGGACGACATGATCGGTAATAACGCACGAACTGCCGCGACGGCGGTGCTGGGTCTGGCCTTCGTAAGTGCCCAGGTGGCCGAGCTGGATACCAATCTGCTCGGCGTGCCGCAGGAGCCCTACGGCTTCAGCCGCGATGCCACGGGCGGCATGGGGCCGCCGGACTTCAACGATGCCGCCTTCGCCGTGGACGGCGACGCCACACGGATCACGATTCAGCTCAATGGAGCTCAGCCATGAATCGCACGGGTTTTCTTCGCTTGATAGGCGTGGGCGGGTCCGGCCTGGTGCTGCCCGCGTCCATGACCAGCGCGCCCGCGGTGGACGCGCAATCCGCCCCGGACTGGCACCTGGAGTTCCGGTCGACCGCCCGCACCGCCTCTTCTGCACACCCACTGTCCAACGCCGTGCTGCGTCGCGATATCGAGACCGGGGAGGCGGCGCTCTTCGACTTCGGTGCCAACGTCATCACCGAGAAGCACGTCTTCGTCAGCGTGCCCGGCTGCGAGGGCAACGGCTGGCTGATCGGCACCGCGCTCGACCTCGACCGGCAGGTCTCGGTGCTCTCGGTCTTTGCCGCCGGAGCGCTCGCCGACGGGCCGGTGGTCCAGGCGCGACTGCCGTACCCGGTACCGCTTGGCTTTCACGGCAATTGGAAGGGGGCGTGAGCATGGATACCTATGGGGTTCTCAAAGTCCTGCACGTGCTCGGCGCGGTGATCTTTCTTGGCAACATCATCGTCACCGCTTGGTGGAAGGTAATGGCGGACTGCACCCGGGACCCGCGCGTTGTCGCCTTCGCGCAGCGGCAAGTGACGCTGACCGATTTCGTGTTCACGGCGCTCGGCGTGCTGCTGCTCGGAGGTACCGGGTACGCCATGGTGTTCGGTGGACCGTGGAGTTTCGATACCCGGTGGCTGGATTGGGGGCAGTCGCTGTTCCTGGCCACCGGCATCGTCTGGGTGGGCGTGCTGATTCCGATTCAGTTCGTGCAGGCACGCATGGCACGCGCATTCGCCGGTGGCGGCGAGATCCCGGTGCGCTACCGGCAGCTGGCGGCGCTGTGGATGGGCTTTGGCATCCTCGCCATTGTGTTGCCGCTCGCCGCCTTGTCTCTTATGGTGCTGAAACCGGTCTGACCCGGGGTAATGGGTGATGGAGAAACGCTTCAACGAGCTCTCACGCGGCCCACTGGCATGGGGTGGGATGCGCGTCCACTGGCGAGCGCTGTGGACGCTCGCCTTCAACAGCCTGATCGCCGTCTTTCTCACCACCATCGGCTTCGGCGGCACCTTTGCCGTCAACATGGTCTTCTCCCAGTGCATCGGGCTTAGCATCTTCACGATGCTTGAGTTCGTGCCGTCCAGACGGCTCTCGGGCGCCCGCCTGGTGGCCGGCCTGTCGCTCGCGGTCGCCGCCGGGGCAGTGATCGGCGTGTTGATCGCGGTCGTTGCGACCGGTGCTGTGGTGGAGCGGGCGCGGGAACCGGCCACCATTTTCTGGCAGTCGGTGCTGATCGCGCTGCTGTTCGGAGGTATCGCCAGCTATTACTTCATGAGCCGCGAGCGCTTGCTGCGCACCCGTGCCAGCCTGCAGGAGCAGGAATTGCGCGGGCTGGAGGCGGAGCGGGACCGAGCGGCCACGGAGCTGCGCCTGCTGCGGGCGCAGATCGAGCCGCACATGCTCTTCAACTCGCTTGCGCACGTCCAAAGCCTGATTGATACCGATCCGGAGCGCGGCAAGCGCATGCTGGGCTATCTGATCGCCTACCTGCGCTACTCGCTGCTGCACGCCCGCCAGCAGCGCACCACGCTCGGCGATGAGCTCAAGCTGCTGGAGAGCTACTTGGAGATGTACCGCATCCGCATGGGTGAACGTCTGCGGTACGCGTTCGACGTGCCGGATGCACTGGCGAGCGTCGTTCTGCCACCCATGCTGCTGCAGCCCCTGGTGGAGAATGCGATCAAGCACGGTGTCGAGCCGAAGGTCGAAGGCGGGATGGTGCGGGTTTGTGCCCGTGCCGAACGCGGTATGCTGGGCCTGGAGGTCCATGATACGGGGCAGGGCCTGGGTGCCGTCGCGGCAGGAACCGGCGTTGGCCTGGCCAACCTGCGCGAACGCCTCGCAGCCGTCTACGGCGGCGCCGCGAGCCTCAGCATCGAGGACGCCCCGACCGGCGGCGTGCTTGCGCGCCTCGAACTGCCGTTGGAGGAGTCATGACGATGCGGGCAGTGATTGCCGATGACGAGGCCGAGCTCGCCGCCCACCTGGAGCGCGAGCTGGCGCGGGCCTGGCCGGAGCTGAAGATTGTCGGCGTGGCCTGCAACGGCCCGGAGGCCCTGGCCCTGCTGCAGGAGCTGCGGCCGGAGGTGGCATTTCTCGACATCCGCATGCCGGGCCTCTCGGGGCTCGAGGTCGTCAAACGGCTCGACAGCGGTTGCCGGGTGGTGTTCGTGACCGCCTTCGACCAGTACGCCATCGAGGCGTTCGAGCAGGAGGCGGTGGACTATCTCCTGAAGCCGATCACGCCGGAGCGGCTCGCACGCACGGTCGAGCGTCTGCGCCGGCCACCCGCCACGGACCGGGAGCCCGCTGCACTCACCGAGCTGCTGGAGCGCGTCCAGGCCGCCGGCGAGCCCCGGTATCTGCAGTGGATTCGTGCGGGTGTCGGTGAGCGCGTTCAGCTGATTGGCGTCAACGAGGTGGTCTATTTCAGCGCCAGTGACAAGTACACCAGCGTATTCACCGCCGGTACTGAACTCTTCATCCGCACCCCCATAAAGACGCTCGCCACGCAGCTCGACCCGCAGAAGTTCTGGCAGATCCACCGCGGCACCATCGTCAACGTCAGCCAGATCGCGTCCGTGTACCGGGAGTTCGGCGGACGGCTGAGCATCACCCTCAAGGGTCGCCCGGAGCACCTGACGGTCAGCCGTGCATTCGCGCACCTGTTCCGGCAGATGTAGCGCGCTCACAGGGTCGGGCACCAAAGACAACGGCCGCGGGGACCAGTGCCCGCGACGCGAGTTTGGCGCCCGTCCCTCTGCTCAAAGAGTTCCGTAATCGTCCGATTGCGTCGCACTGCCGCGTTCTTGATCGGCCGATGGCGTGCCTCGGACAATGTCAGTGTCAACCGTGCCATTGGGTGCGCCGGGCAAACGCTGCCGGCCGGCGCGGAGCCGTTCGATGGAGGGGCGGGCAACGTCGTCGGGCTTTCGCTGGGGATCCCCTAACGCGACCTGGTGGCGCGCCCTCGTCGCCGTGGCGGGGGCGTCCTAAGGAGTTGGCGTTGCCGGTGTCTTGATGTGAGAATCCAAGCATCATGATGCAGTAATGGTCCTGCCACGATGCGCACCACGCTTACGATCGACGACGATGTCGCCGCCAGACTCAAGAGGCTGAGCCGGGGCCGAAGCCTCAAGAAGGTGACGAATCACGCCCTGCGGTTGGGCCTGCATGCCATGCAGTCCGAGCAGCGCGAGGCGCCCTATGCTACCGGGCCCAGGGACGGCAAGCCGCGCATCCTGAACCTCGACAGCGTCGCCGAGGTACTCGCCGAGAACGAACGGGACCACTGGCGGTGGAACACGGCGTGACCGTCGTGAGCTCCGACGCCGACTTTGCGTGATATCCGAAGGTGCAGTGGTACAACCCGCTTGCGCGATAATGGTCAAAGGCGCCGGCGGAGTGAGGCGAGCATGCGGCGCCAGGCCACCGTTGGAATGGACAGCGCGTTGCGGGGGTTCCTTGCCCGGCGGAGCATCTCTTCCCGGGCGGCGTCGGTGGTGGCGCTGGGGGCTTTATCCGGGTGGCCCGCATCGTACGGCGGTTGTGGATCGTATTCGATCAGCAGCTGGATCTCCCTGGCTCGATGCGCACCACAGAGCTCGCCGACCAGCCAGAGCGCCAGGTCGATGCCCGCCGACACCCCTGCGGCCGTGGCGATCTTTCCGGAGCGAACAACGCGCTGGTTCCGGCACGCGCGGGCGCTGAAGGCGGCCAGCTTGTCCTGCGCCACCCAGTGGGTGGTGGCCGGGTGCCCGTCCAGAATGCCGGCGGCGCCCAGAATCAGCGCACCTGAGCACACGGACACCGTCCATTGGCTGGTTTCGTGAGCTCGCCGCAGCCAGCGAATCAGCGCTCCATCCGCCATGGCGGTCGCCGTATTCGCTTCCGAGCCGGGCACGATGACCAGATCCGGTGCCGGTGTCTCATCGAATCCATGGGTTGCACCCAGCACCAGCACGCCGCTGTCCGCGACGACCGGTCCGGGCTGCGCGGCGACGAAACGAATCTCGTGGTCGGTGAAGCGCAGTACCTCGTAGGGCCCGACAGCGTCGAGCGCTGTCAGCCCGGGGTAGACAACGATGGCGATCTGCATGGGGCCTCCCTGAGCGGGGCGCAGCGGGCATACTCCGCCAATGTCGGCGATGGGCGCGCCGCCGGCTCGCGACTGTGTATACACGGGGACGCACGTGTGGCTGAACAGGATCTCGTCGACAGGGCCATGTGCGGCTTGCATCCCGAGGCCATCACGGCACCAGCGCAGCCTGGGACTCCGGGCCTGGTGAGCGCGCCACCCGCCATGCGCCGGCTACCCAACCTGGCGCCTGCTTGAGAGGCGACGGCAGTGTTCAGTCGCTCCGGCGGATGGTGCCCAGGGCGGTCGCCACCAAAGTCTCGTCGTGGTCGGTGACGCACAGCAATTGGCAACTGCAGACAGCCTGGGTTTTCCCGGCTGCCAGGACCGAAGCCCGCGCGACCAGCTTCTCACCGATGGCAGGACGAACGTAGTTGACCTTGTATTCCATGGTGACCGCATCCCCAAGTGTTGATCCTCCCGCGAAGGTCAGACAGTTATCCACCATGTAACTCAGGACCCCGCCATGCACGTAGCCGTGCTGTTGCTTTAGCTCGTCGCGTATCGTCAAAGATATTTCCGCTTTGCCTGTCTCCAGCCCCGTTAGCTCGGCCCCGATCAGTCCGCTGAACGGTTGTGCCTTGAAGATCCTCCGGCCCATCTCGAACAGGTCGTTCATGGAAATGTCCTCCTGCGCGTCCTCAGTGCGCACCGCGGCCACGTCATACTCGGCTCTCTCCACAGCAGCCCACAGCGCCTCCTCCTCGAGGCCGCCTGGAGCCAACGTCACACGGTGACTTGCAGTGTTCGTCTCGACGCCGTCGATCCCGCGCGGCCGCTTCAGGGTGCTGCGGATGATTCCGGCCCAGTAGTCACGGCCCATCACGGGCGCTCTGAGACACAGCGTAACGACGTGTTCGTTAGCCTCTGTGGTCAGCGACTCCTGCATTAGCGATTAGCCCCGCCAGATTGCGACTCCTGGTGAACCGGCCATTGAGAGAACGCCAGAAATAGAGAAACACTAAGTTGACCAGGGGGATGACGACCAACAGGCTCCACCAGCCCGCAAATCCTGCTTTGGTGCACATCCTCCAGAAAGGCACGATGACCACCAGCGCAAAAAGCGCCATCGAGAGTGTGTGCAGTGCCAAATACCCTTCATTCATCATCATGTTCGGTTCCCCTGCGCCGCGTGTTGGCGGCCGGCGTCGTGTCGAGAGCCCGGGCATGGACGCTGACGCGCTGCTGGCGCCTGTAGGCCCGCTTCCTGGGCCACGAAGCATGAGGCTTCCAGCGGTTGGAAGGTCAAGCGGCTTTCACCCCCTGCCCGCAGGCCTCGTGCACCATCAGTAGCTGCCAGTCGCTCGCGCTGCGGCGAGCGCGGTGGCAGCGGTGCCCAGATGATCGGTACCGCGCTGGTCCATGGCTCTGCTCAGAGCCAGGAGGCGGGCCACTGATCGCATCACTGGATTCGGGTGACGGGTTCACTGTATTGATTCGGACCAAGCCCGCTTTGACGGATAGCCCCGAGCATTCCGATTCTCCACGGCAGCCGGTCCGTACAGCCAATGGCGACCGACACGATCTTCAGCCGCCACCGGGCCGGGGACTTCAGTGCTCGTGGTGATTGTGGTCCTCGCCGTCGCCGTGACCCTCGTGATGATCGTCGTTGTGCCCATGATCGTCATCGCCATGGTCATGCCCGTGGCCATGGTCGTTATGGGCATGGCCTTCCGTATCCGGCAGCTGCTGCACGCCAACACCGTAGCCATAGACCAGCGTGCCACCATAGTGGCCAGCCATGACCAGGGGCGTGGCGGCCAGTAGCGTCGCCAGCACGAAGGCGGTGCCTTCGCGGCGGTTGGATAGCCAGTTCCGTACGCACCACAGCGCGAGCAGGGCAAACGTCGCCGCGGCGATCAGTGCCCAGTTACGGTGGATAGTCATGACCTCATGGGAGGCGGCGTCGTGCGGCACCGTGTTGTAGGCGTACCAGCCGGTCAGCACGGTGCCGATGGTAAACAGTGCGCCGAGCATCAGATTGACCCGAGCGACCAGGCGCACCGTGCGACCAAAAGCGCCGGGCGGACTGAAATGGGCGACGATGAACAGCAGCACGGCGACCGTCAGCAGCGCCACGGTAAAGTGCACGAAAATCGGATGCCAGTTGGGTAGTGCACCGAGCATTGCGTTCTCCGTCATCGCCCCCGCCCCGCGGGAGGCCGCAGCCTTCCCGGGCGTCCCGGCCCACCATTATGCCCGGGTTGCCGATCAACGCAGCACATCGGGCATCCGGGTCCACGCGCTCGGCTGTCACATACGTGTGACCGAACGCCGGCAGTGGCACCATATTGAGCTTGATGGGGTACGGCAGGGGTTTGCCGTCCTCGGCCGCCTTCCAGCACTGGGGGTCATGGGGTGCACGGGGTGATCCGCGATGCCGCCCTTGATTGACAGGATGCGGATGTAGTCCCCCTGTCGGATGCGCGGGTGGCCGTGCTCGCTGTCGGTAACCGGCTCCGATGGGTACCCGCCAGATCCCGGAATGGGGGTTTCTTCAATGGGTCAATGGCCAATGAAATACCGGGTAAACGAAACATTGGCGCTCGGTGCCAATACGCCAGTGGCCGTCATCACCGGCATTGGTCTGCCCCGCACGCCTACATTCGCCCGGCCAGGAGCAGCTTGCGCACTCGGTTGACATACTCGCCGGTGGACTTCACGCCGGCGTCAATGACACGTGCGCGCTCCTCGGCCGACATGCGCCGATACTCGTTCATGCGCTCGAAGCTGTGTGGATCCCTGCGATGCGCATGCGGATTGCGGCTGATATCGCGCTTCATCTGCACTCCCTCCTCGCCATAGTTGATTATGGGGTCCTCGGCCGAGGCTCGCAAGATTCTCCCGCGTCGTGGCGCATCTCGCGCTCGGCCTGCTCCGCCAGCCAGTAGTTGTTCAGAAGTGTCGCAAGCGTTGAGAGCAATGGACCGCAGAGCATCGCGAAGCGCAAAGCCCTTTGTTCGGAGCCAAGAATCGACTGGCGATTGGCGTAGATGCTGAGCACACCGAAGATGGCTTGGGGCTCACCGTGTGGGTCGTACTGGCTGATTGGCAATGAGAGCAGGCTCCGGGCCATGGTGTTGTCCCGGTAATAGGCCTGGAAATGCTCCCGGGTGTTTGCGTCGAAGCCGCCCCGCCAATCGATATCCCGGGCAATGTCCTCCGTGCTGTCGGCGTAGGATGGCTTCATGGTGGCAACGGCCATTGCCGCCCCTTGAACGTTGATGAAGCACGCGTCTTCGTGATCGAAGACCGGAAAGGCAATGGGCTACAGGTCATCGCGCTCGGGTTGTTCAAAGACGAGGGAGTTTGTCGTGAGATCCCGGTCCAGGGCCACGAAGGCTGGCGCATAGTCGAAGATGTCATCGCGCATCTCCTGGGAGAACAGTCCCAGTCCCTGCTCGATGTGCTCCAATACGGCGACCTCGTTGTGCAGCTCGCTAGCCGGGCGCCGCCGCATGATGTTGGCCCGGTAGAGCGAGCCGCTGCCGGTTTCCTGCCGGTCCCAGATCCAGGCGAGATTGAGCATCATGTCGAGGACGGAGCGTATGGAGCGCGCAATATCTTCACGTTGCGTCGCCTGTTCGAGCGGGGAGGCGAGCCAGAAGTCCGCGTTTGACTCGGCGAAACCCTGAATGCGCTTGTGGCTGCGCTGATACTGGTCAAGGAAGTGTTCAGGTGGCATGAGCAAGGCTTCGTCCCGAACCTCCTGGATAGTCTGGACCATCCGGCGCACTTCCCGTTGATGAGCGTGGTTTACAGCGTGATGGCGAAGTGCGTTCACACCGGCGTAGAGGAAGATGAGCAGGACCAGCGAGACGAACGCCCAGCGTTCGCCCTTGGCGATATCCTCCAGAAGCAGCGCAGCGGCGAGCGCGAGGACGAAACCGCCGACACCCGTGGTGACCGCGCCCGGCGTTTCGCTCCATCACGCGCCCAGGAGTAGCCAACCAAGGCCCCTCGTGCGGTCTCGTACGAATGGTAGGCGGGCGACGAGCTTGGTTTGATCCATGCCGAGTTCCTGCCAGTTGGTGGACCTTGCGCAGAATGCCACGCGTTGCGAAGCCTACCACCCGCGGCCGAGTCGTGGCTCACCTCGGCATGGCCGTTTTCCAGCGAGCCGCTGCAGCGCGTACCGCCGGGCACGCGTTCCAGCACGAACTGGACCACCCGAACGCAGCCATCACGGTGCATTCCCCCGATTGCCGGTGTGGCCTGATGTGTCATTGCGTTGCTCCTATTCGCATGAGGGTGGGGGTCCGCTTGCGATCGTCGTTGCCGCTGTCGGCAGGGGCCGCGCCATGGTCAGAGAATCCCGGTGATGAACAGCGTTCCAATCCCGATCAGCAGTGCGGCAGTCACCTTCGACAGGTGGGGCGTAAACCGTTCGACGGTCGCGCGGTGGCGCTCGTAACCGGCGATCAGCAGCAGTGTGGGCACCAGGATAGCCACGATCACCGCCGCAGAATAAACCAGCATAAGCTCGAGGCAGTAAGCGGTGCCCGCGCAGATGGCGAGGATCTGTACCGGTTCCTCATGGGCGATGCCGAGCAGCACGGCCACCGCGGCAAGCTGCGGCAGCCCACGCTCGCTCGCGGGCCCGAACTGGCAACGCGAGCGAATCCACGTGATCCAACCCATCCAATGTCCCGTCGTTGGCGACGCGGCACCGTGCACAGGGTGAACACTGTGGCCGTGGCCGGAACTGTGGCCGTTGTCGTGGTGATGGGGATGATGACCGTGCCGGTACTCCCGAATGCCGAGCCCGATGAGCAGAACGCCCGCGCCAATCTTCAGCCAGTCGGTGTCGGCCCAGCCAAACGTGTCACTCATCCAAACAAAAATGACGACGAGGGCGATACTGCTCAACAGGTGGCCAATACCGATAATCAGCCCCGCGACGATGCCCGCGACGTAACGACGTCTTTGGCGCAGCGCGTACGTCGCCGCGATGGGCCAGCCGTGGTCCGGCAAGACGCCATGCAGCAAACCGATGCCGGCGACCGCAATGATCAGTCCCGCTGTCATCGAGCCGTCCGTCCTTTGCACACCCGCTGTGTCACTTGAGATAGGAGTGAAGCGCGGCTACAACCTGCTCGACATCCTCTTTGCGCTGTGCCGCGGGCGCATCGTCGGTGCCGAGGTGCTCGCGCACATGCTCCTCCAAGACCTTGCCCATCAGCCCATTGACGGCCCCGCGGATCGCCGCGATCTGCTGGAGGATGGCGGTGCACTCGTCCTCGCGCTCAAGGGCTCGTTCCAGCGCTTCTGTTTGGCCGCGCACCCGGCGAATGCGCGTGAGAAGCTTCTTCTTGTCCTTGATTGTGTGCGCCACGGCCCCTCTCGTGCTGTTATGTAGTATACCCCTGTATAGTATCTATAAGGATCGCTGCAAGCAAAGCAGAGCGCGGTCAAAACCGGTCTCGCAACGCGCGAGCAACGCGGCCAAGATGTGGGCCGCTTCAGCGTCCAAGCGAGAAGAGGTTGTCCCGATCACGCAAGAGGAACAGCGTCACGCAGGCGGCCAGCATGGGTATTGCCGCCAGGAACATCATGTGGTCGAAGGGGCTTAGGTATTGCTGCCACGAGGACAGTGTCGATATCCCGTGGGTGACTAGCACGAAGCCGTACGTCCAGAACCGGGCGACTCCGAGCACGAATGCGATCTCGATGGCGATCTGGGCCAGCCCGATGGCGTACATGGCCCCTGCTTCCAGCCCCCCGATGTGGTAGAAGGACTCGAAGATCCTTGCCGAGCCCTCGGGATCGAGCAGCTTGTCAATACTCCACATGACCATTACCACGAAGACACTCAGCCGCAATACGAACAAGCTCACGCCCAACCGCTGGTCCATCGGTGCTCGCTCCCGGTCGCGAAAATCGTCACGCTATTCGATAGTCTTGGGGCATTGATATACGTGGAATTCCTAAGCCATTCGCCAACAACCGAAGACAACGGACACAACATCGGTCCCTGCCAAAGCGATACAAGGTGGTCGACCTGACACCACCGGGCATGCGGGTCCGCCCAGGGCGGTTCATGACGAAGGCCCACCTCGCGCTCTGCCCCTTGGCGGTTCGCCGGCTGCCAAGGGGGCGCGGCGAATATTCGTCAAGGACTTCCCGTTCGAGTCGGGACCCTGTCACGCTCGCCGGTATCCAGGCCTCCAGGGCGTCGGTTCAGCTCGTTCGTGCGTTCTCGCGCTCGACGTGTCGCGTGATCAGCCGTTCGGCGAGCCGCGGCGAGAGTTCTGCCAGCAGCGCCAGCAGGCGCAGTTTGGCGGGGAGGTAGAGCCGGGGCTTGCGCCGAGCCGCCGCTTGCAGGATCTCCCGCGTGGCGACCTCGAGAGACAGCGCGGAAGCGCCATGGCGGGCGGCGCGCTCGCCTTGGGCGCGGCCGTTCGGGCCCAGGGCGCGCTCGCGCAGCCGTGTGCCGCGGATCCAATGGACCAACACCGTGAGCACGTCTACGCCGCTAGCGCGCAGCTCGCTGCGCAGCGAATCGCAGAACCCTTGCACGGCGTGCTTGGAGGCAGCGTAGCCGGTGTGGTACGGGACGCCCACCTTGCCCTGGATCGAGGAGACGGCGACCAGGATGCCGGCGCTCTTCTTGAGATGGGGCAGGGCATGGTAGCTCGGCTGTACCAGCGCCCAGTAGTTGGCATCCATAAGTCGCCGCAGCGCATCCGGGTCGTGCAGCTCGTCGAAGCGGCTCCACATGCTCATGCCAGCGCAGGCGAGCAGCATGTCCAGGCGGCCGAAGCGGGCGACGGCCGTGGAGACCAGCTCGGCCCCGCACGCCGGGATCGAGAGGTCACCGGGCACCACGAGCGCTTCGCCACCGGCCTCCCGGCAGCGCGCCGCCACCGCCTCCAGGCGCTGCTCGCAGCGCCCCGAGAGCGCGAGGTTGGCGCCGGCGCCGGCAAGCGCGGCGGCCAAAGAGGCGCCCAGCCCGGAGGAGGCGCCGGTGACCACCACCGCCCGGTTCGCGAACGCCTCGGCCTGCGGCGCTCGGCTCACGAATCGCCCCCGAAGCAGTTGTTTCCGGCGCCGAAGACGTTGTTGGGATCCAAGCGCTGTTTGACCGCCCGCAGGGCGCCGATCGCCTCCGGCGAGTGCACGCGCGGCACGAATGCTTGGCGTACCTTGCCGATGCCGTGATGATGCGACAGCGAGCCCCCCTGCTCGAGAATGACCTCCCGCAGGCGATGCTCGATGCGTTGGTAGATCTCATCGGCGCGCTCCAGGCCACGCCCCGAGAAACCCATGGTGAAGTAGATGCAGGCCCCGGTGTGATAGCTCTGGGAGACGCGAAACGACAGATACGGCCGTCCGGGGACACCGTGGGCGCGGCATTGCTCGTGCAACTCTCGCTCCACCGCGTCGGTGATCGCCGGCACACGATCCCAGAGCGCCGAGGTCTCGAAGGTCTCGCCAAGAATGTCGAAGCGGCTGAGGAAATCGCGGATGTAGGCGATGGCGAAGGTCAGCTGGTAGCCTCGCCGGCCTGCCTCGGCGCCAGCGGAGACCCCACCCATGTCGCGCAGCAGTCGCGCCAGCACGCGCCATTGGTGGCGCACCTCCTGAGGGCTTCCCTCGAGCACCAGCGTGCCGGCGACCAGCTGCTGCGGGTCGAAGCCCTTGACCCGCAGCAGGTAGAAGCTCTTGAGCCGGGACAGAAGGGCCTGACTGCGGCTTTCCTCGCGCTTGAGCGCCTGGCCGAGGCGAAACTCGATATTGCTGGCCAAGCGTATGCTCGCCGGGCGCACCGCGCTGCCTTGCACTGCGCGCAGGAAGGCGAGCCCGGCGGACAGGTCGGCGAACACGAACGAAGCATAGCGGCGCACCGCTGGCAGGGGATGGACCTGGATGACCGCGCGGGTGATCACACCCAGGCACCCCTCGCTACCGAAGAGCAACCGGCGCGGATCGATCCCGAGAGAGGCCCGGGGGTTCACTGGCACTGTCCGCAGCTCGCCGCGTGGGCTGATCAGTGTGGCATCGAGCACGATGTCTTCGATGTTCCCGTAGCGATTGCGCTTCATGCCGCTGGCATAGGTGGCGATCCAGCCGCCGAGGGTGGAAAGCTCCACGCTGTCGGGGATATGGCCGCAGGTCAGCCCCGCCTCGGCCAATTGTTGTTCCAGCTCCTTGCCAGTGATCCCGGCCTGGACCACAGCCCGATTGTTCGCCCGGTCCAGCTCGAGAATACGATTCAGGCGGCTCATGTTCACCGACACGACCATGCGCCGCTCCCCCCCCGGGCAGAGCAAAGCCCCGGAGACGTTGGTACCGCCGCCATAGGGGATAAGCACAACGCCGTGGTCGTCGGCCAGGCGCACGAGCTCCAGGAGTTGCGCCTCACTCTCCGGGTAGACGACAAGATCGACGACCCGCTCGGGAGCGCGGCCGGAGACGATGCGATAGACCTCGTCGACGCTGAGCTGGCCGTGACTGTGGGACAGGCGCTGGTGGTCCTCGGCGCTCATTTGCCCGGCGTCGAAATGCCGCTCCAGGTCTTCGAGAAACCCGCTGTGGCGCTCGGGCAGGGGCAACGTCGGAGGGGCCTTGGTGCTGCCCAGCTCCTGCGGGCGCAGCGCCACGCCGAGGATCTTTTCGGCGAATGGGATGAAGTGGGGCAGCGGCGCGCCCGAGAGCGGGTAGCGGTCGCCGGTCACGCGCACCGTGGTCTCGCCACAGAACTCGAAGCGCGTGTCCCGATAACCCCACAAATGCTCGAAGCGCTCGCCCGGCGCCGGGTCGTAGGAGGTTTCCAAGGTGCGTCCCCGTCGGTCTCAGGGCACGATTGCCCAACCAGCGGCCACTGCGAGCAGGACCACAGTCGTCAGAGTGATGGCCAAAGCGGCTCCTTGCGTGTTGACGGTTCAGGGAGCCCTGGGATTATCAGTGCGGTAGACCCGCATGGTTTCATCATCGTCATATTCTTTGAGCTTTGCCACCTTGGCCCGCGCGTCCTGCGCCAGACCGCGGGTGACGCTAGAGACCGTCTCGGTTTCCAACCGCTGCAGATACGGCTCGACGGGCGTCACCGGCCCGAAATGCACCCGCACGGGATGAGGTCGCATCAAGGCCTTGCCCTTGGGCAGGGCCTGATGGGTGCCCGATACATACGCCGGCAAGATCGGTGCCCCCGAGGCCAGTACCAGCAACCCGACGGTGTTCTTGAACGGCTGCATCTCGCCGTCGGGGCTACGCGAGCCCTCGGGGTAGAAGATCAGCGAGTGACCCTGGCGCAGCACCTCGACGGGGAGCGAGATGGATTTGGGGATGTTCCGAGACCAGCGATCGAAGGGGATCGCTTCGAGGCTCGCATGCAATACCCAGCTGAGCATTCGGTTGCGGAACCAATAGTCGGCGGCGGCGATCGGGTGAACCTTGTGGGCGCGGGAGCCGAGCGCGCAGAGCAACACGCCCGTGTCGATGTGACTGCTATGGTTGGCGGCCACGATGAACGGGCCCTTCTGCGGCACGTGCTGCCAGCCGCTGCACTGCAATCTCAGGTAGTGCTTGGCAACCATGCGCATCATTGCGAAGTTGGTGCGCTTGAGCGCGCGCAGGTAGCCAGGGGCTCGCCAGCCGTGCAGGCTTATGCTCGGGTCCTTGCGCGTTAGCGCGATGAGCTGAGATGCCTTGCCCCACCGCGCGCCGTTCTTGCCCGCGTCCCCGCCGGCGCGCTCTCGGGCAGTCACGCGCCGGGGCACGTGCGCGTCCAAGGGCTTGGGCTGGGTGCGGTGCATATGTAGCAGATAGTTTTCGATACCTGGCAGGTGCACCTCGTGCAGGTAACGCCGCCAGTCGAGGCCTTCCAAGCAGAAGGGAAAGAGTTCGCGTTCGCGTTCCGAAAGCCCGTCCCACAGGGCCTTGGTATTGAAGTTGACGAAGCGTGTGCGTCCGGCCGCGTAGCGGCCATAGGTGGCGGCGATGTGTCGCAGCCGCTGCAGCCGGCTCCGCCGGGCCTTGACCTCGATGCCCTTGCGCCGGCCCCAGGTGGTACGCGCAAGGGGCGTGAGCATTGGCTCCAACGCAGCCAGAGGGTAGAGATAGCGATAGTCCAAACGCAGCAAGTAGTCGTCGAGATCGGGGAAGGCGAAGTCGGGCAAGCGCCGTTTTTCACCGTTGCGCCGCAACGGGTAGCGCTCGAAGTAGTCTGCCAGCAGCGTGTGGCAGTCCTTGACCAGCAGCGGGCGTTCCATCCCGGTGGCCACATGAAAGATCTCGCGCCCGCTCTGGCTGTGCACCGACGGGACGGCCATCAATAGCGCATTGGCCACGGCGTCGACCGGGACCACGTCCAAGACGGTATCAGGGTTGCCGGGAAACTCCGTGATCAAGCCGCGGCCCATACCAACAATGACCGGATCCATCATCCGAAAGCCGTCAATCCAACCGGGGGCCGGTGTGCGCAGCGCGCTCTCGATGATGGAGGGCCGCAGGATCAACGTCGGCACGTTGCCGCGATGGCGCTCAAGGAGTTGCTCGCCTAGGGCCTTGGTGAACGTGTAGGTGTCGTTCCAGCCCCAGGCCCGCGCGCGGCGTAGACCGTGGTCGACGAGACGTTTGCGAGCTGTTTCCAGACTGTGCGAGCCGTTGCGCAGTTGCTCGCTCTGCTCCAGCAGTGCTTCGACCTCGCGCTCCGCGTCGAGCGGCGCGTTGCCGCTCGGCGCCGACGCCGAGGCGGTGCGCGGGTCTAGCGGCGTTTCGAATGCCGGCCCCGCGGCATTGTTCACGTAGCAGGTGGAGACGTGTACGAAAAGCGGTGCGCGCGGGGCTCCCTGAGCCAGTTCCAGCGCGCGTAGCGGTGCCAGTGCGTTGGATTGCAGCGCCTCATCGAGGGGCGCGTCGAAGACCGCGAGCGCACCGCTGTTGATCACTACATCGACCTCGCCGCGGATCCTCGCGTAGACCGCCGGCTCCAGTCCGAGCGCGGGCCGGGACAGATCGCCGGCGACTGGCTCGAGGCGTTGCTTGGCGAAGGCATCGAAGCCGCGACCGTGGCGCTCGCGTAGCCGCTCGAAGGCCGATGTGTTGAGAATGCGCGCTTGCAGCGCTTCCCAAGACGACCCGTTCTGGGCCGAGCCGTTACCGCGCGGCCGCAGGAGAACGTAGATCTTCTTCACCTCAGGCAAGTTCCTGAGGATCGTTTCGAGCAGCACCTTGCCGAGGAAACCCGTTGCGCCGGTCAGCAACAGGGTCTGGCCTTCATAATACCCCATCATGTCGCGCATGAGCGGCGGCCTCGTCGGCGAATCAATTGCGCCGGCGCGGGGATGTGCTCCGCGCGCGCCATCATCACAGGAATGCCTCCATCGTGCGCAAACGGGTTCGTCGAATGGGGGCGATTTCCGGATCAATGGTATCTAACGGTTCGCACAAATGCGACGCGTAGCGATAGTCACATATTGGTTGCACGGGCGCAACGGCGAGCCAGCGGCGTCAGCCGCTGAGGCGGCGCGGCCTTTTGCTCGATCCGCGTCCAAGTGCGGGTCATTATGAATGGATGGTAGGTGGACGACACGGGGTCATGGGGACGGTGTAGCTGAGCTTGCATCGGGTTCGGCGACGCACTTGTGGCATCCCCTACACAGACGGGGAAGGCTACGCTAGGGCGAGCACCGGCGAGCAGAAACCCTGTTCTGTGGCCCAGGAGGAAACGGTGTCGACGCAAGTTGACTGCACAATTCGACAGCTCACTCCAGATGACTTGGTGCTGATGGATGCGCTGTTGCTGACCTTCGGTGAGGTGTTCGACGAGGTCGAGACCTACGTCAGTAACCGGCCTGATGCGGGATATATGCGGCGATTGCTCGGCGGTGACTATTTCATCGCACTTGTCGCATTGAAGGGCAGTGCGGTCGTCGGGGGCATCGCTGCTTATGAATTGAAGAAGTTTGAGCAGCCGCGCAGTGAGATCTATATCTATGATTTGGCTGTCAGGGAAGAGCACAGGCGCCAAGGAATCGCGACTGCGTTGATACAAGAACTCAAGCACATCGCGGCTTCGCGTGGAGCCTACGTCATCTTCGTGCAAGCCGATACCGGGGTTGAAGACGAAGCGGCCATTGCCCTTTATACCAAGCTTGGGACCCGAGAAGATGTGCTGCATTTTGATATTCCGGTGGAAGGCAATGATTGCACATAACCTTCGGTTGCACACCACTGCTTGTGCCCCGCGCGCCTGCACCGAGGCGTTGAACTAAACCGCTGTTCGCGGCCTTGAGGCCGAGACTTCAACCTGCCCGATTCCGACCAGACAATAGATTTACCGACCCGAAAGCGGTCATCCCGGCATCGCGGTTGCGGGATCCATGGGTGCGGGCGTCGGGCGTTCCCAGGACCTGCCTGTACCTCGACCGTCGGGGGCTGACCTTCTATAGCACGCGATGCGGTTACGAAATACCCGGTAGTTTACGCTGGAAGTGCTATACTTCCATACAGGGTTGTTGGCGCCGGATCACCAGCGCGCGACGCGGGTGGTCCGCATCCGATCTGCCAGTGCGTGTCCGATGTTCCCGCAGCAAGCCCGGAACCGATCAGGCCTGTACGTCGAGCGTCGGTACGGCAGCCCCCCACCCGAATGTCCTGTGGCGAATGGTTCGTGCGTTGGTCCATCCGGCTTACAGCATTATCGATTGATGTATCGAATGGAGCAAAGCAATCATGAGTCACTTCAGTATTCCCCGTGGTCTGGTAGTTGCTGTCGCCCTGGCGACGCTTGCCGGCTGCGCAACCCATTCCCCGACGGCCGCTGACCGTATGCGTGGTCATGCCTCCGACGATCGCGCACGGGCGGATCTCCAGTCCGAGATCGCAGGCGATTGGGACAGTGGCCAGAAACTGGTCGATTCGGGCAACCGAAAGATCACGAATGGAGAAAAGATGGTCCAGGCGGCCCAGGAGAATCTGCGCAAGGGGGCGGCGCAGATCGAGCAGGGCAACAGCGAGGTGGCCGAGGGCAGCATGCTGTTGCGCGAGGCCGAACGGCGTTTTCGTGTCAGGTACCCGGGACTCGAAATCACTCCTGAAGAGTTAAGTACGCGATGAGTCGCTTGTGGGCGGCAGGCCTTGCCTCAACGGCCGCCGCCCGGACCCGGGGGCGCGGGATTCAAACGGATACTCTAACCTGCGATACAAGATCGTAGGTTAGGTTGAGCGAAGCGATACCCAACACAGGAGACGAGATGCCCGTCACAGGGCCGGCGCAGGCCCCAGCACTTATGATCACCAGCGTTGTTTGTTGCCGCCGCTTGCTGGTCGGCCCCAAACTCCCTGCCCACGATGACCGCCGCCTGTTCAAAAAGTGGGTGCCGACGTGCGGAAATTGGGGGCTCCCGGTATACACATGCTTTCTTACTTGGAACGATTCCCGGGCCTCGGCGTAAGTCTTGTAGCGGCCGTTCAGGTGAGGCATCGCCGCGGTCGGGCCTTCGAGCAGAGAGCTCGCCACCCATCTTCATGACGGATGCTCAAGTTCTCTTAGGAAGCAATAGTTGAAGCGCTGGAAAGTCTTTAAGTAATCAGCGGGACGCTACATTATGGGAATCATGGGATCAGAGAATTTCGAATCCATGGATGATCTTTTCATGCATCAGTTGCAAGACTTTTACGACGCCGAGAAACGCCTTACTAAAGCACTCCAGAAAACGATTGATGCAGCAAACTCGGACAAACTTTGTAGCCTTTTCGATGACCACCTGAAAGATTCGGAAAAACAGATCGAGTGGCTTGACGGGATCTTCATGGGCCTCGGCAAGCAGCCTGAACGCGAGACCGGCGAGGCAATGAAGAGCCTGATCAGCAAAGGCGAAGAGATGATCGGGGCCAAAGGCGACGACTCGTTGCGGGATGCTGGTTTGATCGCAGCCGCTCAACAGATCGAGCTTTACGAGATCGCGGGTTATTGTACGGCGCCGACCCTGGCTCAGCAGCTCGGGCAAAACCAGACTGGCGAACAACTCCAGGCCACCCCGGATAAGGGAAAAAGCGCCGACTCGAAGTTGACCGAAGTCGCGGAATCGTATGTCTATCCGGCCTCACGACCCTGTGCCAGCGAAGTCGCGTTCGCGCACAGCGCAGCCGATTACACGCTCGGCGTAGTGACCAAATGGCGGGGATCTCCGCGCACCGGTTTTTTCACAACGGTAACAAGGCCTGATTCATGCTGGAGTGGCTAGAGGAATACGCAGACGTCTTCGACGTGGCTATAGGCCTTGCAACCGTGTTTGTGTGGATTTTCTACGCCCAGCTCCTGCTCAGCAATTTTCGCCGCCAGCGCCGGCCCAAGCTGGTGATCAACCAAGGCCTTGGGACAGAACTCGACTCCCGCTGCCTGCTCAGCAACATGAGCCAGGAGGCCATCCATATCGAGAACATTTTCGGCACCGTGGAGACGGAGCGGGGCCGGTTCACAGCGCCGATTACCGATTTTAAGCCCCCGGTCAGTGAAGAGGGGCCCGTTGGCCTGGGCCAGGGCACCTTGCAAGGCCCCGTGAAATCAGGCAACTACATGGATATAGGCACGTTCCGTGACGTCATAAAAACAATTGGTCGGTATCGTCGGTTGCCAATGGCCGAGGACGAGAACTGCCTGGACTTCGATGCGATCAGCGTCACATCCATCGAGATTGTAGCGATCGCGATTTACGGGCCTGAGGATGATCCGATCGCCGCTTCCCGCGTATTCCGGTTATTGGATGGCGAGCAAGGCGTCCGACTGAAACCGTCGGACGTCAACACTCAGCAGATGGTTTCACGGCGAAGCCGGAAGACTGTCAAACATTGGCTGAAAGAACAAAGGTAGCGGTTGGATTTACCGCTTTGGACGCAGTAGGCACCGCCCGAAGAACGCTGGACACCCACTGGCGCGATCCAGGCGTTCCAGTACTGCAGTTTCCGGAAAGATCCAGCGTAGTCGGGCAGAAGGAAGAGGCAGCGCGAGCAGATGCGTGCGACGCGGGAGCCGGGATAAGCCGTCGCGGCAATTGGTGACACGGAGCACAGATTGAGCTGGATCCGACCGGCACTGTGCACCTGTGCCCGGGTGGCGTCGGGAGTCGGTGGACGAGGTTCAGATGCTGCGTGGCAGCATCGCCTTTGCCAGCCAGTAGGCCACCTCGGCAGGGTATTCGGGCTGGATAACGCGCTTAAGGCTGCCGAAAGGCCGCCGGCTGCAGGCAGCGACGGGGTCGTCATGAACGAGGCAGGGTGGCGTTTGCCGTTGTCGGACGGCGGAACGCGCATGGCGGCTTGCGCTTGAGGAAAACGCGATGCAATCGGACCCAAGAATCGCCGCCATACGGCGTCGTATACGGAACTGGCTGCCCGAGGGGTCGGGCGGGGCGATCGGCGACGGTGATCCCATTGAGGGCTTGGACGCCGATCTCACGGCGCTCGAATCCCAGCTTCAGGCGCTGGTTCCCAGTGGAAGACCGGCGGGAGAAACATTCAAGGCGCTGCGGGAGCAGGCGATACTGCGCACTGTCCTGGAGGCCATGGTCGAGGGCGTGGTCGTGGCCGATATGGACGGGCGGTTCCTCGTCTTCAATCAAGCCGCCAGGGATCTGCTGGGGCGGGGGCCGACAGACGCGGGCCCCGAGGCCTGGAGCGAGGAGTTCGGTCTGTTCCTTGCCGATGGCGTGACGCCCTGCCCGGCGGCGGAGTTGCCGCTCAGTCGGTCATTGCAGGGGGCGTCGATCGATGACAAAGAGCTGGTGATTCGAACCCCGGCGCGCCCCGCCGAAGGCTATATCTCGGTGAGCGCCAGACCCTTGTGGGGCCGGGATGGAACTCAGGTGGGCGCCGTTGTGGTGTTTCACGACATCACCGGCATAAAGCGCGCGGAACAGGAGCGGAACGCGCGTGAGAGTGCGGAGGCTAAGAGCCGCGCCAAGAGTGAATTCCTGGCCAACATGAGCCATGAAATCCGCACGCCGCTGTCCGCCGTGCTGGGTTTCGCCGACCTGCTGCTGGAGCCGGAGCTCACTGAAAGCGACCGGCTCAACTATATACAGTCGGTGCGGCGCAACGGGGAGCATCTTTTGGCGCTGATCGGCGATGTGCTCGATTTATCCAAGATCAACGCCAACAAGCTCGAGGTCGAGTACGTTGAATGCTCGTTGCATCAGGTACTGCACGAGGTCGCCTCGGCGATGCAGGTGCGCGCCTACGACAAGGGCCTGAAGTTCGATCTGATCTACGAGACGCCTATTCCGGCGCTTATCCACAGCGACCCCATGCGGGTGCGCCAGATCCTGCTCAACCTGCTCAGTAATGCCATCAAGTTCACGGGGCAGGGTGGGGTGGTGCTGAGCGCGCGCTGCCTTGACCCAGGTACGGATTCATCCCGGCTTGAGCTTGCCGTTACCGACACCGGCATCGGCCTGAGCGACGCCGAGATCGATGAGCTGTTCCAGCCCTTCCACCAGGCAAATCCGTCCACCACCCGGCAGTACGGGGGGAGCGGCCTGGGACTCGCCATCTGCCGGTCGCTGGCCGAGGTGCTGGGTGGAGAGATCCACGTTCGCAGCGCCCCGGGAGAAGGCAGCACGTTCACGTTTACCCTTTATCAGCCGATCGACGCGCATGCCGAGATGGTCGACGCGCCGTCCGTGACAGCCGATCAGCTGGAGGCCGATGGTCAAGCCACGGAAGCCTCGCGGAGGCTCAACGGGCGGATTCTCCTGGCCGAGGACGGTGTCGACAATCAGCTGCTGTTATCGACCATCCTTCGCCGTCGGGGGTTGGAGGTCGCAATTGCCGAAAATGGCGAGGACGCTGTCGCGCACGCGCTGGAGGCTCTCAACAACAGCGCGCCCTTCGATCTCATTCTCATGGATATGCAGATGCCGAAGCTGGACGGCTACGGCGCCACGGCCAAGCTTCGCAGCAAGCGATATTCGGGGCCGATTGTCGCGCTGACCGCCCATGCCATGGCTGGCGAGCGCGAACGCTGCATGGCGGCGGGCTGCAATGATTACCTCAGCAAACCCATCGCCCGGCAGGAGCTTCTTGCCGCAGTCGAGTCTTACCTGCTGCGCGACCCTCCGGCGCCGGCCCCAACCGTTGCGCTGGCTTCCGAAAGCGGGCTGGATGACAGCACGAGCCCTCTCCAAAGCAGCTACGCCGACGACCCGGATATGGCGGATGTGGTGGCTGGTTTCGTGGAACGCCTACCCGCGCAAATCCGCGCTATGCGTTCAGTCGCCGCGGACGGCGAATTCGACCACCTCAAGCGTCTTGCGCACCAGCTCAAAGGTGCGGCCGGCGGTTACGGGTTCATGCCCATAAGCCGGGAGGCGGAGTCGCTTGAAGCGGCGGCACGCGAGGCGACTCAGGCCGGTGACGTGAATGACGCCGTCAATCGCCTCGCCAGCCTCTGTGACCGGGTACGCAGCGGCTAGTGGAGAAGGGCAGACTATGATCAAGGCAACGGCGCAATCGGTCCTCGTTATCGACGACTCGGCGGACATCCACCAGCTTGTCGGCGCCCGGCTCAGTTCCGAAAGGCTGAGCTTTTTGCACGCCTATGACGCCACGGAAGGCTTGGAGATGGCCCGCCAGGAGCTGCCCGATCTGGTCTTGCTGGACTTGGATATGCCGGGGACCGACGGCATGACGCTATGCCGTCAGCTCAAGGAAGACGCCGCGTTAGTACAAATACCGGTGATTTTCCTCACCGGCACCATTGATTTGTCCACCAAGGTTCAGGCCTTCGACCTCGGTGCCGTGGATTACGTCACCAAGCCCTTTGACGCCGTGGAGCTCAAGGCCCGGGTGCGTTCGGCCCTGCGCACCAAGCGCTACCACGACCTCTTGGTGACCAAGGCGCAGATCGACGCCCTGACCGGCCTGTGGAATCGGGGCTATTTCAATGATCAGCTGGCAATCGAGATCTCGCTGCTGAAGCGCGGTGGCCGTCTCATTTCCCTGCTGATGGCGGATATCGATCACTTCAAGCCCATCAACGATACCTACAGTCACCCCTTCGGCGACGCCGTCATACAGCGTATTGCGGGGGTCTTCAACGACATCTCGCGGGAAAGCGACGTGGTTTGCCGCTATGGCGGCGAAGAGTTCGCAATCATTCTGCGGCACACGGCGTCCACCGACGCGTGGGTCATCGCGGAACGCATGCGTCTGGCGGTCGCGGCCCTTGAGCTAAAGTATGGCAAGGAACAGGTGCGGGTCACTGCGAGCTTTGGGATTGCGGGCAGCGATCAGTTCGACGATCAGGCTCGGTTATCAAGCAAGACCCTGTTGAAAGCCGCCGATGCGTCTCTCTACCAGGCGAAAGCCAACGGGCGTGATCGAGTTGGAGTTGAGTGGGACCACGAGGCGGGTGGAATCTGGAGTCGGTTCAGCAGCGGATAAACACCAGCCAGGGATCCCGACAAAGCTGCTGAACATTCCGCCTCACGCCCCGCACCATCAGTCGAAGGCATTGAACCGATCCACCCAGCAGGCGCTGCACTGCATCGTCACGGTCGTGGCCTAGGCGTCGCGCAGCATCACCGTGTAAACCCCCAACAAGAGCCGGAGCGGGCGGCCGTCACGCAATCGCGTCGAGACCCTTTTAGTGCACCAGCGTCAGCAGCTTCAGCGATGCGCGCACCGGCTTCTTATCGCCTCGTTCCCACTGGCTGACCAGATCCGTCGCAACATTCAGGTGCCGGGCGAAGACGGCCTGGCTCACGCTCTCCCGCTCGCGCAGGGCACGGATTTGTTCCTTCGTCGTCGGCCGCACCGGCGTTAGGCGGAGCAGCTCCTGGGTTCGTCGATCACCGACCGTATCGCCGTCGGGCGGCACAGGGCCGCAAGGTGTTCACGCTTCGAGAGGCTGCCGTCCTGTGGCGAGCCGTTCGATGACGGGGTCGTTAAGGTCGCCGGATTACTCCGGGCATCCTGCCCTCCGCCCTTCGGGCCCGCCTGCGGCTGTTCCAAATAGCTCCAGGCGATTTGGTCGGCATCGAGATCGACAGATCGGCAGGAGTGCCGATTCGCACAGCCGAAGGCCGCCGCCGTGCCGAGCGCCGCCGCAGCGGGGGCTGTTCGACGAGACGGGGTGAGCCCACGCTGACGTCGTTTGGGCTGTGCCGTCAGCGGCTCGGCAACGACGTCGCTTGTCCACAAAAGCGGCGGGAGGGGGAGCAGTGCGCCGGCGAGGCTGTCGCCGGGGTGACTTCGGGGCCGTGATGCCGCTCTGCACGCTGATGGGCGAGCCGGAGCGGCCTGCCGACGGCAGGTACCGACGCCGATCAGGCAAGAGTACCCGCTGCGAGCCGCCGAAAAGGTGGTTTATGCTGCCTATGCGCGAGCGCTCGACGTCGTTCATGCCCGTAACAGGGGTCACCGGCCGGGGGCAGCTCGTCCCGAGGGCCGGTCGGGCGGGATGAAGAGCGTCGTGATGGCACCGGCGTGGTCGCTGGGCCACAGGCCAGACGCCGTCCGCTCAGCCGGGTCGGCGCCGACAATGGCGGTGCCGGCGACGTCGAACGGCCCGCGGAATAGCGCCACGTCGATCCGGAGCCCGAGGGTCGGCTCGTCGTTCATCAAATCCGGGTCGTGGCAGCACGTGAAGCCGTCCGCACCCGGCTGGTCGAGCGTCCACGCGTCGACGAAGCCCGCATCGGTGAGCAGCTCATACGTCTTGCCGGGCGTGTGCCCCGGTGGGCCGGGGGAGTTGACGTCGCCGACGAGCACGACCGGCAGGTCGGTGTCGGCGGGCCCGGCGAGGAGCTCGGTGGCCTGCGGGAAGCGGACCTCGGGTTCGAAGGCCTCCAGATGCGTGTTCAGAAAGCGGAACTGCTTCCCCCGGACCTTGGCGTCCACCGACGTCCAGCCGCGGGGCACGCTGATCGTCTCGTCGACGAGCGGCAGCTCGAGGCTCGTGGTGAACGTACCCGACTGCGGGTTCGCGAGCTTCAGGTCGGCGGTGCGGACGTCGGCGCGAGCCAGGACTACCCCCCGGTCGGTCATGCGCAGCGCGCGGCCGGTCAACGGGTTGTCCAGCTGCTCATCCAACAGGTTGACTGACGCGACTGGATCGTAGGCGAGCCCGCGGTCGGCGAGCGCATCGAGCAATATGTCGAGGAAGTCGAACTCGACCTCCTCGACATACTGCTCGGTGGTGGTGATCGGTCCGGACCGCCACAAGGTCACCTCCTGCAGGCCAACGAGATCGGGCCGATGGTCCGCGATTTCGTCGGCGAGCGCGCCGGCGCGCTCGGGGAAGTTGGTGGCGAGCACCTGCCTCCAGACCTCGTCGACGGCTTTCAGGAGCTCATTTGGCGTCTCGGCCTCGAACAGGGGCGACAGGCTCGCGCCGAGGTATAGGTTGCGCGTCATGACCGTGACCGTCCGTTCGTGCTCGCCGTCTTCGGGCGGCCCCTGCGACGCGGCCGGGCCGATCGCGATTGCAACCAACGCGGCCAACAGAATTCCGACGACGAGTGCCCGTGCCCGCTTAGTCACCGCGGTGTTGTCCCCCATAGCCGTCCACCTTTCCCCCCTAGGCGTCTGCCCGAGCAGATTAACACCTCATTATCTGCCAGCAAATACGCCTGCTAGAGCCGGACAGGGATGTCCGGCCGCAGATCAAGCCCTACAAGTGCTTGATCTAGTGTCCTGCTAGGGGTTCTGGCAGCAGCCGTGAACCGGTAGCAGTCCGTTCCCCGGGGCGGCGCGGGCTAGGGCGCAGAAGGATGGCTGGGTCAGCTACGACCCGGAGACTGGTCAGTCCGCCAGGATCTCCACGTCCTCCAGCCAGTAGCCCTCGTCGTCCGCCACCATGATGGCACCTATGTTCTGGTCTACGGCCAAATCGTCGGTCCAGTACTTTTCAGGTACCGGGAATGCCATGACCATGGCGTCCATGTAGCCCGGTATCTCCTTATGATCCACGTACCAGGCCCGCTCCTGGGGATCGATGGACACGATGGTGCCGGTGAGCTCGTGCCGCTCCTGGTCCGACGCCGCCCCATAGTCCCCATATGGCGGTCCGGCGCAGGCGACGAGCATCAACGAGGCGCCAGTGACAGTCAGGGTCCGTAGCATGATCCGGCCCGTGAATCCGTGCCGCGTAATGGCGTCGTAGTACATGGCGTATCCATTTTTTATCGTCTGGGTTGATTGTAGCTGTGGCTATCGGGGGCTGCGCCTGGCTCTGTCGGATTGGTCCAGTGGTATCACCGTCCCGCCGGGCCCTGGCGGATGCGGGCATCCACCAGGATAGTCTCGCCAGTGGTCTTGCCCGCCCCGGTGAGCAGCGAGGTTACTGTCTCGGCTACGCCCTGGTGCTGGATCACATCCCGAGAGGGTGCAAGGTGCTGGCGGTGGCGTACCCGTCACGCTGCTTCTCGTGGTTTTCAGGCCCGCCTTGAACCGTCCGGTCTCAACGAAACCCGGGCGGACTGTGTTGATACGCAGCTCCGGTCCCAGGCGCCGGGCCAGGGAGACAGTCATATGGCGAGCTTCGTCGTGCTGCCCTTCGCAAGCCACTCAGCCTGATACCCTGAGCCGCAGGACGACTTCGCAAGGATGCGATCATGTTGCCTTCGCCGGCTGGCAGGGAAGCCAGTTTGGGTGGCGGCGCGCCGCCATATGTGCGCCACCGCCCGGAGCGGGCCCTACTTTCTCAACTTGTCGAGGAGTATTACCTGGCGTTCAAGGCGCATCTGGCGGCGCAGGGCACGTATCTCCCCGGGTATGTTGAACGAGAGTTCGAGGACTACCTCAAGTGCGGGCGTCTCGACCACGGTTTTCTACGGGTGCGCTGCGACAGTTGCCATGCCGAGCAGTTGCTTTCAGCTCCGAGAAGCGCGGCTTTTGACCCAGCACCGGCGCCCGGCGCATGGCCGAGAGTGCGGCGCTGCTGGTCGATGAGGTATTTCCCGAACAGCCGGTTCGGCAGTGGGTGCCGAGCGTCCCGTACCCGTTGCGTTTCCTGTTCGCCAGCCGCCCTGCCGTGATGGACCGGGTGCGAGGCATCGTTTATCGCTGCATCGCCACGCACCTGATCAAGAAGGCGGGGTTCTCACGTAACACGGCCCAGACCGGCGCGGTCACCCTGATCCAGCGCTTCGGCAGCGCGCTCAACCTCATCGTTGACTTCCACATGCTGTTCCTCGACGGGGTGAACGTCGAGCATCCGAACGGCAACGTGCGTTACCAGCTGAAGACGCCGTAGCGAGACGGCACGCCGCACGTCATGTTACCCCGGGCGTCCTGCCCTCCGCCCTTCGGGCCAGCCCGCGGCGGTTCCAAATCGCTCCAGGCGATTTGGTCGGCATCGAGATCGACAAATCGGCTGGCGTGCCGATTTGCACAGCCGCGGACTGCCGCGAGACGGTCGGGTACAGGGATGTACCCGATGACACCTGCCAGGCCTGCGGCGGGGCGAGGATCCTCGGCGATGCCCACGATTTCGACGGCTCGTGTTCGAACTGCTCGCGGCATTCGACCCGGTGGAGATGGAACTCGGCACCGGGAAACGTCGCAGTCGACGCTTGGGGGTTGCCCTCGCCCCGCTCGTCGTCCGCCGAGCTGGCGGCCTCGTCTCCGTTTGGACTGTTGCAGGCGGACTAGGGCAAGGTCAAGGGGCAAAGCGCAGGCCGCCGCGCGGACAAAGTCTGGGGTTAAAACCATGAAATGATTTCACTGCACGCGGGTGGAGAGGGGTCGCATCAATCGAACTCGCCACCATGCGGCGAAAGCGACCTCCTCTGGAGTCCAGTAACGGAACGGGTTTTCGTCAAGGGCGCGCTTGTAAAGCCGACGCGAATTGGGGGCGGGAACCGAATTGCTGGCGGCAGGTTGACTCGCTTTTCTTGTCCGGAGGTTGGAGCATCGGCCGTTCGGGCAGCTGGACGCGGCCCGATTGGCAACTTGAATTCGAGCGTTGATGTGGGTACCCATGGCGAGACGTGCCCTATCCGCAGATGTCTTTGCGAACGGGAGGAGTGAAACCATGACGTATCGAGTGTTGCGAACGCTTGGCCCCGCGGTCCTGATCTTCATCTGGCTCGGAGGAGTCACCGCGAGCGACGACGAGGCCCCCGCAGCCGGCGACGCTTTCGATATCACCGAGGGTGAGACCCACGTGATCGCCGACGAGATGGTCTCGGGAGAAGGGGAGTGGCGTTTCGAGTTGTCCTCCTTCAACCAGGTACTGGTCTTTGAACTCGACGATGGCGATCCGAACAAGGTACTCGGCTACTCGATCGACTGGGATGGCCAGCAAGAACCGATCGAGGCCAGCTCGGAGGATACGCCCAAGAACGAAGAATTCTCCCGCGCGGAACAAATCCCCGCCGGCGAGTTCGTCGTCACGGTCTATGGTGGAGACGACATCCGGACAGAGATCGTTCTCAGGCATCCGGCGGACCACGACGAGTAGGACCACGACGAGTAGAACAGACCGCTCAAGGCCGCGCATGAACGGGCCTCAGAGTCAACCTAGGCCACGAGGGCATGACCAAGGGCATGGGGTCGGACCTTGCCTTTTGCCCTCGGTTGGATGGCGTCAGGCCTCAGTGGTTTCGGGGAGGTAGTAGAAGGTGCGGGCCGTGGCGGTGGTGTGGGCGGCGAGGCCTTCGGGACTCTCGTCACGGAGCGTGGCCGCGTATTCGCCGAGCACCACGGCGGCCGGCACCCGATCGCGCCAGCGTCGCAGGATCGATCTGGGCGAAGTCGTGGTGGGCGTCGCGCCCGTGCAGGAACACGGGCAGGCCGAGGTTTGCGGCTAGCTCCAGCTGGGCCTCGAAGGCGATGCGCTGCTGTCATCCGAGCTTCGTCGTGCTGCCCTTCGCAAGCCACTTAGTCTGATACCGTGAGCCGCAAGACGACTTCGCAAAAATGCGATCATGTTGCCTTCGCCGGCTGGCGCGGGGGCAGTTCGACGATACGGGGTGAGCCCACGCTGACGTCGTTTGGGCTGTGCCGCCAGCGGCGCGGCAACGGCGTCGCTTGTCCGGAAAAGCGGCGGCAGGGCAAGAAGTGCGCCGGCGAGGCTGTCGCTGGGGCGACTTCGGGGCCGTGATGCCGGTCTGCATGCTGATGGGCGAGCCGGAGCGGCCTGCCCACGGCAGGTGCCGACGCCGATCAGGCAAGAGTACCCGCTGCGAGCCACCGAAAAGGTGGTTTATGCTGCCTATGCGCCCGCAACGTGTGGGTAGTCCGGCACCATCACGGCGGGCATGCCGCTGAGGCGAACGACAAGCCGGCTTGCTGCCTTGCGCCCGAGCCACAGCAGAGGTGCCGCTACAGCGCGCAAGGCCCGCTCCGTCCGGCCCACCGCATGATACGGCGGGTAGTACGGCGCTACAGAGACTCGGAGGAAGGCAAACCGGTCGACGCGGACGCGGCCGATGTATCGCGGCAGCATCCAGTGCGGCGACCGGAACACCAGGGTGGATGATGTGCCCTCCTTTGCTGCGAAGCTCGCACAGTCGAGCGCCGATTTCCCCGCGCCGACAACGACGACACGTTGCCCCCGAAGCACGTCGGGCTTGCGTATCTGGCTTGAGTGCAGCACCGGCCCGGCGAAGCGCTGGATGCCATCGATCTGCGGTAGTCGCGGCACCGAGAAAACGCCATTGCAAATCACGACGAAATCGAAATGTTGTCTTGTCTCGTCCGCTGAAGCGTACACACGCCGGGATCGGACCTCGAAGCCCGCATGTGGTGCATTACTCTTGGCAGCCGTGCGGGAGACCGAGAGGATCTCTGTGTCGAGGTGGAGATGCGGCGTCAGCCGGAAATGCTCCGCGTAGGATGCGAGGTCGTCCATCACTTGCGAAGCGGTCGGAAAGTCGCCGGTTGTCTCGGGGTAGGGGAAGTCGGAGAAGGCGTAGGTCTCACGCGGGTTGTTGGTTCGAAGTCCGGGATATGCACGTGTCGGCGCCCAGACACCGCCAACGGTGGCGTTCTTCTCGAAGATGCTGACGTGGAATCCGTCGTTTTTGACCACCTTCGCGGTCACCAGTCCGGCGACACCGGCGCCGATGATGCATGCCCGCCTTTGCCGTCTTTCATCCATGCACACATCCCCAGGTTCGGGGCATTTGGGGAACCCGTTCTAGGGTCCGCTACGAGGCCTCTGCGAGCTGACGGCGGGCCTCGTGCGGCGTGACTTGTCACGGTGACCCGCCTACCCTCAGCAGCCTAAACGTTGGGAGGGTGATCTGTCTGGTTCAGATTCTGAACCGATCCATGGCCGTGTTTGCAGGACGAGACAACGGCCCCGCAGGATCGCGCGGGGCCGTTTGGTTGGTCCCGGGCCGGCTTGCCGGGCTACAGGACTAATTTGAAGTGGTCGCGAACGTTCGCTGCAGGAACGCCCTCAGGTCTTGGTTGAATTGGTCGGCGGCTTCCAGTTGCGGTGTGTGGCCGATCCCTTCGTAGACTCGCAGCTCGGCACTTGGGAGTATCTAGGCGGTGTACTCGGAGGCTTCCAGCCGCACGATCTGGTCTTCGGTTCCATGCACGACGAGCGCGGGGGTCTGAACGTCGGCCAGTGCGGCGTAGCTGTCCTGTCGCTCGCGGCCGAGAATGGCCCCGCGCACTTCGGGTGGCACCATCATGGAGCTGCCGAATATGGTCGCGAACCGCTCACGGTCCAGGTCATCGGCCGTTAGCATGTCGACGAAGGTGCGGGTCGATGTGATGTTGGTCCGGGGGTCGTGCGAGGCCATGCCGCGAAACTGAGTGAGCGCCTCGTCGTGAATCACGCCTTGCCCTTCGGCTGTCTCGCGGCTCGTGAAGGCGCCGACGAATGCCAGGGCGCCGATGTCCTCGTCACCGTACCGGTGCACGTAATCGGCAATGATCGAGCCAGCCATGGACCAGCCGACCAGCGCTGGATTCTCCAGCTCCATGGCGTGAATGACCGCGTCGATGTCCGTAGTCCAGAGCTCTGGTGCCGCATACTGTTCGGGCTCCAGGGGCTTATCAGACCCACCGTGTCCGCGTAGGTCCACGGCGACAAGCCGGAAATGCTCCGCGAGCTATACTGAGTACTGTGGTTCCCAGGCCAGGGAGTTAACGGTGAAGCCGTGAATGAAGAGGATGGCGGGCCCTTCCGGGTTGCCCGACTCGTAGACGGCAAGGTCCACACCGTTTGCTCCCGTGACGGTGCTCATCTCTTTGGCGTGTAACTGGCCGGTGGTCAGCATCGGGAACAGGCTCAGGGCGAGTGCCAGTTTCAGTGTGTTCATGGCGGATCCTCCTCCGTGGGTGGTTTCCATTACCATGCTGCGCAGAGAGCGGCAGCGCCGCATGAGGCAGTGGTTGCATTCTTCCTGGGGAAGAAGGGCTCTTCCAGAAGGATGTGGTTGCAACTGTCAAGGGTTGCGAGTTCGGCGCCGGGAATGCCACTCGCCAGCGCGCGCGCCGCTTTGAGGGGCACGACTGCATCCCGTTCCGCGTGGATGACGAGCGTCGGGCAGCGTACGTACTCGAGCCGCGAGAGGACGTTCAGGGCGCCAAGCATCCGGATGGTCGCCGCCGCATTCACTCCTGAGGTCGTCCGCCGGGCCACGTCGGCGAACCACTCGCGCTGTGTAGCGCTGCTCTCGGGTGCGAAAAGGCGTCCGAAAATGTCACGGAAGGCGGGATGGCCAACGTCCCAACCCAGCGCCGCCAAGTCGTGAAGGGCGGTCCAGATCCGGCGGTCGGCCTCCTGACCGTAATGCCAGCCGGCGGCGAACCCGCCGTACAGCAGCAGCCGCTCGACGCGCTGCGGATGCCGTGCGGCATACTCGGCTGCCACCGCCGCTCCGTGGGACATTCCGAACAGTGCAAACCGTTGCAGCCCAAGTGCGTCGACTACGCTCTCCAGGTCGGTGGTGCAGTCCTCGAAACTGACATCCTCGGGCTGTCGATCCGAGAGCCCGGAGCCGCGCTGGTCGTAACGGATCAACCGATGGCGGCTGGAGAGAAAGCGAAGCCAGTGCTGCCAGACCGGGCCGTGCCAGTCATATTCGGTATGAGTCATCCAGGTTGCCGCGCGCACCAGGGGCGGGCCAGTGCCGGACTGTGCACAAGCAAGCCTGACGCCGTCCCGGGAGCGAATGATGTCGATTCTCTGGCGCATGTTCGTGCGTCGCTGACAGCGGGATGACCGCACCTGTCAGGTGCTTCTCCAAAGCGGCCCCCGGAGAGGGGGAAAGCCCCATGGAACAGCGTAGCGGGGAAGTCCCGGACAATGCGTTCGTAAAATATAACGGAATGAGCCGGGCTACGCAGGCACTAACCTGGCCTGCTGCCGCGTTGCCTCCTCGGTGATCACGGACAGCATCATCCACCTGGGGAGGCTGCGGGCGAGATCGACCCGGCCGTGCACGCGGATCTCGCCGCGGTCAATCGCCGGGGCGAGGGGACGCTGCCCGATCCACACGCGCCCCATGACGCGAACGGTG
>NZ_SKOG01000212.1 GCF_007120195.1 Aquisalimonas sp. | reverse complement strand
GCTCCCGGCGCCACTGCAGGCGCAGCCCCAGCCAGGAATGCACCGCCAGCGTCGCCAGCACCAGCCCACCGCCCAGGAGGGTTGCACCCGGCGGCTCCTCCCCGAGGAAGAGCCACACCCAGAACGTCCCCAGTACTGCTTCCACCAGGAAGAACAATGCGACCTCCGCCGAGGGCAGATAGCGGGTGGCCTCGCCCAAGAAGGCCAGGGCGATGGGCATTTGCACCAACCCCATAACCGCAAGCGCCGCCACGCCGGGCGCAGTCACCGCAGTGGGACTGGCGAAAGGAAGCGCCACCAGAGCGGCCATCAAGCCCCCGCAGGCGACAATTGCCAGGCGATCCACCCCCGGTGACCGGCGCAGGATCGTGAAATTGCCGCCCACAACCAGGGCCGCGCCCAGGGCGAAGAGATCGCCCAGCCACCCCCCGAACCCGATGGAGCCGCCGAAGACCAAGGCGATCCCGCCCAGACACACCCCGATAGCCACCCACGTCCGCGGCGCCACCCACTCGCGCAGGAAAATGCCCGAGAACAGCGCCGCGAACAACGGCGCCGCGGTCAGGATCACCACCACGTTGGCCACGCGGGTGTTCATGACCGCGAGCACGAACAAGATGAGCGCCGAGGCGAAACCAAGGCTGGTCAGCCAGCCGGGTGCGCCGGCCTGACGCAGGGCATCCCAGCTCCAGCGCCCGCGCCACACTCGCAGCACCAGTGTCAGGGACACAGCCATGAGTAGGCCGCGCCAGACAATGACCACGGCGCTGTCAGCCATGGCGAGGCGCACGAGCAGGGCATCGAAGCTCAAGGCGACCACACCGATCGCAGCCAGCATGGTGCCGCGACGGTGGTCAATATCACCGCTATGCTGCCGTGTTTGCGCCGTCTCCATCATGGGGACTCAGCCTACGCAGTCCCGGGCGGACTTGCATCCTCTGGGCCCGCCCGCACAATAAGTGCCGTGCACAGGCGCACTCGGAGTGGTCTTGATCCAGTTCATCATTGCCGCCGCCCTGCTCGGCGTGGTCGTTTACACGTTCTTGCCGCCGGAGCGGCGGCGCGCGTGGGGACGTCAGGCGTTGCTGTGGGGCGGCCTGGGCTTCCTGCTGTTGTTGCTGGTCACCGGCCGGCTGCACTGGCTGTTCGCGCTCCTGGCGGGCCTCTACCCCCTCGCCCGCCGACTGCTGCCACTGATCCGGGCCTGGCCCTTGGTCAGGCGCTGGCTGGGCGGGCAATCCGCCGGCGCGGACGGCGATGACAACACCCTGCGGGGTCGGTTGCTGACGCTTCACCTGGGGAACGGCGACATCATTGACGGCGAGATCCATGCGCCACCGTGGAAGGGGCAGCGGCTGAGCACCCTGAACCTCGACGCCCTGCGCGAGCTGCACCAGTACTGCGAGGCGCGTGATCCCGCCTCCGCAGCCCTGCTGCGGGCCTTCCTGGACCGCCGACACGGGCAGTCCTGGCGACCCGGGGGGTCCGCCATGGCGAACGGCGCGGCCATGACACGCGAGGAGGCATGCGCCATTCTCGCCGTCCCCCCGGACGCCGACGCCGCCACCATCACCGCCGCCCACCGCCGCCTGATGCAACGCATGCACCCGGACCGCGGTGGCTCCGATTATCTTGCCAGCCGCATCAACGCGGCCAAGCGCCGGCTACTCGGATCATGAGCAACACCACACCCGTGTGCGCGCTCTGCGGGCGGCCGGAGCGACTGACCCGGCATCACCTCATTCCGCGAACCCGGCACCGCAACCGCCGCACGCGCCAGAATTACAGCCTCGCAGAGCTGCAGACGCGCATCATTCTGGTATGCAGGCCCTGCCATTACCACATCCACCGTGTGTTTACGGAAAAGCAACTGGAACGCGACTACAATTCACTCGAAGCGTTGTGCCACCACCCGGAGATGCAGCGCTTCATCGGCTGGATCGCGACGAAGCCAGTGGGCTTCAAGCCGAAATCGCCCCGACGCTGAACGAAGGCCGTGTCCCCCGAGGCACCAAGAACACCCGCGCCCCAGGCGCCCTGCCTCCAGCCTCAGCCAACAGGCCATCAATCGCTGTGACCGGAGTCAGTAGCCGAATTCCGGGAGAGGCGTTCGACACCCCTCTCCACATTGCGGTGGCCTGCTTGGCGCAATGGCAGTCAATTCATGAACGTGATCTTGTTGCACGGCGACCCTACGGCGTCGAGATCACCGACTGCCAGTGACGGAGGATACAGCGGTGACCATCCGCATCGAGGACTTGGGCGAGCCGGAATTTACTCCGCGCACCATGGCGGGCGGACGATGCCGCCGCTAGGCTGAGGCAATGGCGACCGGCGCCAGCCAGGTAAGTTGCACCGTGCCATTTGAGCGCGCAAGGGCCGGCGGTCTGGGGGACCGGTGGCCCTTTATCTCCGGGCGGTTGAGCCGCCCGCCACACGCGTGCGGAGCGACATAATGCGCGGCAAGTACATCGGTCTGGCCCTGCAGGGGGGCGGCTCCTACGCCGCATTCACGGCGGGCGTGCTCAAGGCGCTGCTGAACAAACGCCGCAATTTTCTGCCGCCGAAGAGCCTCCATTCCATAAGCGGCACCTCCGGCGGTGCTCTCAACGCCATGCTTCTCGGCCAGGCGTTGCACAGCGGCGAGGGTACCCCCACGCGTCACGTCCACCGGCTGTGGCAGATCAACCGCCTCGAATCACACCTGCGCGCCCGCTTCCAAGCCCTCCAGCTGGTGCCCGACGAGGTCATCGCCGCGCTGGTGGGCGTGAGCCGCGAACTCATGAGCGCCAATCCGCAGCTGGCTTCGGCGCTCATGGACAATTCTCATCAGAAGCAGGTGGCGATGGAGCTCATCGATGCCATGGTCCGCGACGCCACCGACGGCCTGCCCCAGGATCTCGAGGAAGACCTCCTGCCGGACCGCCCGCCCTACGTCACCGTGGCGGCGACCGAGGTGCGGCGCGCGACCGCGCACTACTTCACCAGCAACCGGACGATGATCCAGAAGTTCCGCGACTTCGAGATCGCGAGCCACAATGACGTCATCCGGCCGCTGTCCCTGCGCAGCGTCTACGCGTCCATGGCCCATCCCACGGCGTTCAATGCCGTCGAGATCGGCGAGGGAATCTACTGGGACGGCTACTACACCTGCAACCCGCCCTTCGTCTATCTGTTCCGCGAGGGCTGCGACGAGGTGGTCCTGGTGCGCCTGGTCCAACAGCGTCGTGAAGACGTGCCCACGAGCAGCGCGGGCACCCGCGACCGGATCGAGGAGATCGTGCAGAACTCCACCATCAACATGGAGATCCAGGCTTACCTCGCCATGCGCGAGCTAGTCACCTCCAACCGCAGCTTCCGCGAGGGCGCAGAGCTGAAGCTGGCACTGCGTCGGTTCGACGCCTCGGCGATCTACCACGAGATCCGGCTGCTGAAGCCGGGGCAGCTCGCCGATGAGGGCTACCCGTTGAGCCGGTTCGTGGACAAGCTGCTGCGCATGGGGCGCAAGGCGATTACCGACCGCCAGGGCTTCATCGCGGCCTACGAGCAGGCGGCGAAGGGGCTGCAGGTGGTCACGGAGATCGACTTCGAGACCGAGACGGTGCACTCCCGCGTAATCGACATCGACCGGCTGCTCTTCAGTGAAGGGGCGAAGGAGACGGCGATCGCGGAGTTCACCCGGCCCACCCCCCGCGTGCTGCGCTATCTCCGCCGGCTGCGCGATTTGTTCCGGTAATCGCCTCGCGCGCCAAGCTCAGCCGATAGCTTGGCACAGAGATGCATTCTTCCGGGGCCTGGCAGCTAGACGATGGCCAGCGGCCGCCCCGCAGTCGGCGGCGGAAACAGCGCGTCCAGCTCGGCGCGCTGCGCGTCAGTGAGCCAAATCTCGAACGCCGCGCGGTTCTCGAGCATCCGGTCGCTGCGGGAGGTCTTGGGGATCGCGATCACGTCGCCGCAGTCCAGCAGCCACGCGAGCGCCACCTGGGCGGGCGTCATGTCGTGGCGCTGGGCGAACGCCTGCAGCCCGGGCTGGTGCAGCAGCCGCCCCTGGCCGAGCGGGCAGTACGCCATTACCGGAACCCGGTGCTGCCGCAGCCCCGGCTGCGCT
>NZ_SKOG01000254.1 GCF_007120195.1 Aquisalimonas sp. | reverse complement strand
TCCCGCTCGGCATCCCGGGAATACTTCTGGCTGATGAGCTGCGCCCCCAGGCCGCCGGCAAGCAGTGCCACCGCGGCGTATTCCTGGCGATCCGTCGCGATACCAACCGCCACACCGCTGGCCAGCACGGCACCCTGGAGCAGCACCTGCTGCGACTGTCTCTGGGCGCCGTGCCGCGCCGCGGCGTGCACGATCTCATGGCCAAGTACGGAGGCGAGCTCGGCTTCGGAGTCCATTTCCGTCAACAGGCCGCGGTTGATGGCGATCTTGCCGCCCGGCAGGGCCCAGGCATTGGGCACGGAACTGTTAAGAACGGTGAACTCATAGGGCAAATCACGATCCGCTTCCTCCGCCAGACGTTGCCCCACCCCCTGCACGTATTCCACCAGTTCCGGCTCGAGGGCATAGTCGCCACCCTCCATCTGGCGCAAGGGCGTGTAATGCTCCTCACCGACCTGGAGTTCCCACTCCTCGCCGACCAGGCTGAATTCCCGTTCGCCGGTAACAGGATTGACGGCACAACCGGCGAGAAAGGAAACCGCAAAACAAAGACCGAGGATCCGCTGCCACACTGCCTGACTCTCCGGGGAAACGGTGCACGACCTGCCTGAACGCAAACGCTGTTCCCAACGACACGCCAAGTCAAGGGTCGCGGACGTGCGTAAACCGAGCCGCGAAACCGCGAGAAACCGCACACATCCAACTGCGCAAAGAAGCCGCGCCGGGGTGTCCGCGCGCCCGCCCTCGACCCCAAGCCGGTCTCGATCCGCTCAGCAATTCCCGACCCGCGGGCAGGCCGGGCAGGGACGGCGACACTGCTGCCGCCAGCGTCACTGAGGTCATTGGATCGAGTCCATCATCGGGTAGACCATGGGAAGGCTCGTGAGGTTCAGGGCGAGCCGGCGGGGCCCATCCGCCCTCGCCCCTTACCGGCAGCAAGCCCCCGACCCCTTAAAAGTATCCACGCGGCGCATGGCACTTTAGAACGGACGCCGAATCCGGTGCCCGGTCCGCTGCCGCGCTTCATTGATACGCAATGCGCGCCCCTCCAGCTCGTAACCGTTGAGTGCCGCGATCGCCGCTTGCGCCGCAGCCGCCTCCATTTCCACGAAACAAAAGCCCCGGGGTCGACCTGAATCCCGGTCGGTAATCAGTTTCACGGAACGCACTTCGCCGTGGGACTCGAACAGACTACGGATATCCTCCTCGGTCGAGGAAAAGGGCAAATTGCCAACGTAGATTGTCTTGTGCACGCCTATTCTCCATCGCCGCCCATCGCCGGGCGGTTACCGCCCACCGCCGGGCGGCGATGGGCAAAGCACTGCGGGGGATATCCCACAGGATCAACTCCACGGCAGCCCTCGCAGACGGCCGGGCACCTCGGCGATGCACGAAACACACCTCATCGACGCTTCGCCTCTATAGATTAAAGTAATGGTCCAGCTTCGTAGTGGCGTCAAGCTGCTCCGGCCTCCATCCGGCGCCTCGGCGTCCATGCCTCCGGCCACCAGCCACCGGGTATTGCCGGGTCTACTAGTCGGCAGCTTGACATTGGAGCCGTCGGCGCCGGCAACCCAGGGGAAGCGACCGGGAGTCGGGCACTTGTGCGCAAGCCGGTGGGACGGGCATCATCAACTCCGGGCCGTGGGGAGCGGGAAGAACTCGGTCAGAACCGCGCCACGCTGCGCTGCGCATCAGCCATAAGGAGTCGATTACTGACATGGCCGCTTGGGAAATGGTGCTGGCGGGCATATTCGCCGTTCTGGTGACCATGTGGTTCCTACCAGGGATCCGGGAGAGCATGAAGCGGGACAAGGAGCAGGCGGATCAACCCAAGGACTGGCGAGGCCTGATCCTGCCGCTGATTTTCGTCATCCTGTTCGTGATGCTGCTAATCAGCATCGTCTGAACCTTCAAAGATGGATGACAACGCCACTCCGCTGGACGATACCCCACCGCCGCCGCGTGCGCGTCAGCAGATCGGGTGCGTCATGACTCGCCGGCCGCGCGCGCGATCAGTGCCCGTGCCGCATTCCGGGCAGTCGCCACGAGCGACTGGTCGCCGGTGACCTGGACCAGGACCGTGGCGCCCTCGATGAGCAGAACAAGTTGCCGGGCCAGCTCGCGCGGCTCCTTGAGGTGTGCCTTTTCGGCCAGGTCGGCGACGTATTCGATACGGAAACGCTTGTGTTCGGCGGCTGCCTGGTGGATTGGATGATCATGCTTGGGATACTGCACGGCCAGGTTGATCGACGGGCAGCCCCAGAACTCTTCCCGCTGGGCCCACTCATCCATGAAATCGAAGATTGCCTCCAGACGCTCCCGTGCCGTCAGCCCTCCGCCACTGACCACTTCCTCGAACTCGTGACGCACGCGTTCGTGGAAGCGCTCACAGGCCGCTAGCACCAGATTGTCCTTGGAGCCGAAATGCTTGTACAGCGTCATCTTGGCAACGCCGGCCTCGGCGAGCACCTTGTCGATACCAGTGGTGTGGCAGCCGTGACGGTAGAAGAGGTCCGTCGCGGTCTCAAGCAGCTGATCGCGACGGGAACCGGTTCGGGTATCGGTTGACGGGCTCGTGCTCATCGCCTTCTCCAAACGCTTCGGCCACAGTAAAATTCCGGTGGCCTTGTTGGGACCAACATTCTGGGGTGAGCATACAGCCCTGTCTAGGTCAATGTGAACCGCGCTGGCGGCCAGGTCAATGGTGAAAGTGCACGAATAGACGCCCCGGGTTCTTGGTGTCCTTCTCCACGCGGTGGTATCGATTGCGGATGTGGGGCTGTTCCAGGAATTTCAGCACCCGTTTTTTCAACTGCCCTCTGCCGCGTCCATGGATGATCTCGACCATCGGCAGGCGTTTATTCACCGCGTCCTCGATCGCGTCGTTCAGTGCGGCATCAATCAGCCGCCCGCGGTTGAAGACATCATGAAGATCCACTTTCAATCGCGCCATACACCACTCGATCCACGGCTGCCCCGGGGCCGGCTTTCATGTCACCATGACAAACATTAACCGCCCGTCGAGCGATATCAAGAGGGCCAAGCCCATGGTCAGTTACGTCGATGTGCTCGCAGCAAGGGAACGGATTCGCGACACAATTCACCCGACCCCGTGCCTGGCCGACTATGCCCTCTCCGAGCAGTTTGGGCGGCCAGTCTACCTCAAGGGTGAACTCTTCCAACGTACGGGCGCATTCAAGCCACGCGGCGCGCTCAACTGGCTGCGCACGGCATCCACCAGTGAGCTGCGCGCGGGACTTGGCGCCGTGTCTGCGGGTAACCATGCCGTCGCGCTCGCATGGGCGGCCCAGGCAGCCGGCGTGCGTCTCACGGTGGCCATGCCGGCCAATGCCAGCTCGGTCAAGGTGGAGGCCACCCGCAACTTCGGCGCCGAAGTCATTCTCGAGGGCGACATCAATGACGCCTGGGCGCGCATGCACCGCCTGGTGGAAGAGCGGAGGCTCACCCTGGTTCACCCATTTGATGACCCCCGGATCATCGCCGGCCAGGGTACCGTCGGACTGGAGATCGTCGAGCAGTGTCCGCATGTGAACGCCATCCTCTGCCCGGTCGGCGGCGGTGGGCTGATCTCTGGGCTCGCCATTGCCGCGCGCCATCTGCGTCCGAAAGTGCGGATTATCGGTGTGGAGCCGGAGGGAGCCGCCACCCTTAAGCACGCATGGCTGCACAATGGCCCGACGCGCCTGGAGCACGTACAGACCTGCGCATGGAGCCTCGGTGCAGCCATCGCCGGCGAATACACGTACCGATTGTCACGGGAGTACGTTGACAGCATCATCACCGTGCCAGAGTCAAGTATCCACGCCGGCATGCGCCATCTGCTGGGCACCGTCAAAGTGCATGCCGAGCCCGGCGCAGCCGTAGCGGCAGGTGCGCTACTCGATGGCACTGCCGCGGATGAACTCCCCAACGCGGGCGATATCGTCGCCGTGGTCACCGGGGGCAACATGTCCTCGGAAGAGCTCAAGCAGTTCCTCTAGTGTCCTGTCCCGTAAATACGTTGCGAAAATTGGCGTGGATCCTGACGGTTCCTGGCAAGGCGCGCCGACGAGGCGTAGCGGGGACTACGGCGAGGAGGCGCAACGCCGCCAGGGG
>NZ_SKOG01000167.1 GCF_007120195.1 Aquisalimonas sp. | reverse complement strand
GGCCCCTGGCGGCGTTGCGCCTCCTCGCCGTAGTCCCCGCTACGCCTCGTCGGCGCGCCTTGCCAGGAACCGTCAGGATCCACGCCAATTTTCGCAACTTATTTACGGGACAGGACACTAGAGGCTCATGAACCCCAAGGAGTGATGTGAGGCATGAAAGAGGGTGCAAGAACCCTGGGAGATATTGTTGACGATATCACCAAGGGGGGGGCAGACGAGCAGGAGGTGGAAGGACGGCAGATTCTGGAGTCTGTCGGGCAGCGTTCATTTGGTCCAATCCTGCTGGTCCCGGGACTCTTGGTGCTGTCGCCGCTTAGCGGGGTTCCCGGTGTGCCGACGATTGGCGCAATTGTTGTGCTTCTCATCACTGGACAAGTGTTATTGGGGCACCAGTGTTTCTGGGTTCCAGAATTTATCCTGCGTCGGCGAATCAGCCGCGAGCGACTTACCAAGGCGCGCAGGTTTCTCGCGCCAATTGCCCGTTTCGTCGACACGTTCATCAAGCCGCGCCTGCTCCGACTGACACGGCGACCGTTTAACTATGTCATTGCCGGTGCCTGCGCCCTGCTCGCGGTCATGATGCCGCCGCTGGAGGCCATTCCTCTCGCCAATGTGGTCACGGCTGCGGGTATTAGCGCATTTGGGCTGGGGCTGACCACTGATGATGGGGTGCTGGTATTGCTTGGGTTTGCCCTGACGGCGGCCAGTTTGTATTTTCTGCTGACCGTGCTGCTCTGACGAGCGGGTCGGCCCAGACCTCACAGGTCCCCCTGTGAGTTTTCAACCCCCTGCCTGCATCTGCCTTCTTATCGTTCATGCAAGCCCCCGCTGCGCTCAGTTGCCCAGTGCGGACATGGACTTGCGTCGCTGGACCATATAAAGAATGGCAAACGGGATACTCCGCCTGCTTCGGGTCACGGTCACTGTGACGTCGGTCTGCGTCCTGCTTGCCCGAGCGACCGACTGGTCTTGTTCGTTGCTCGTGGCGTTGCGAGCGGGCCGGAAGCGAACCGCGGCAGCCCTGCCGATAAATCTTACAGCTTGTGTTAGGAATGAGGGCGTGACGTTTTCATGTGACGGATATATATGAAAAAAGTGTTGTGGCACGCTGTTTGCTTGGAGGTTAGACAGAGGCTCAAGGATGAATTGTGACGCCATAAGGAGATAGGCACCTTGAAACGCAAATCCGCGACTCAGCCAGACACAGCATCGTATGAAGCCCGTCGCCAGTCCGCCGTCGACGAGTTACTCCTCCTGACAGATACCGGTATTGATAGCGCGTTCGAGCGGGTCACCCACTTGGTGGCGACACAACTTCATGTGCCGATTAGCGCCTTTTCCGTTGTGGACCGCGACCGGCAGTGCTTCCGCTGGGCACAGGGGATCGACATCGAAGAGACTCCCCGCGAGGGGTCGTTTTGCGGTTACACGATACTGCAAGATGATATCTTCATCGTCTCTAATGCCCGCCGGCATAAGGGCTTCAAGGACAACCCGCTCGTCACGGGGGAGACCAATATCGCTTTCTACGCTGGGGCTCCGGTGCGTACGCCGAGCGGTCACAAGATCGGGAGCCTTTGCGCACTGGACAACCGTCCAAGGCGGTTGACGTCGGGCATGCGACAGGCGCTGTTGGATCTGCGCGGCATTCTTGAGGCCCTGATCGAGCTGTTGACCCTGTCGATGCTTGATCACTTGACCGGGCTCTATAACCGCAGGCACTTTGACGACGTCATCGACCGGGAGTGGCGCCGCGCCTGCCGTCTGCGGCTACCGGTAGCGCTGCTGACCATCGACATTGATAATTTCAAATCCTACAACGACACCTATGGTCACAATGCAGGTGACCAGTGCCTGCGCAAAATCGCCGAAACAGTGAAGACTGAATGCAAACGCTCCGGGGATATCCCTTTTCGCATAGGGGGAGAGGAGTTTGCAGTGCTGCTGACGGTTACCGACCACAAGCAAGCCTATGCGGTTGCGATGCGCCTTCACCGCGCCATCCGGGCCATGGCCATCTCGCACACGCACTCGCCGTCAAAAATCGTGTCCCTGAGTATCGGTCTTGCCGCCACGGAGTCACTGCCTAAGGATGGCAGCGGCTTCAGGGATTTCATTCTATGCAGTGACGAGGCGCTGTATGCAGCGAAACACCAGGGCCGGGATCGTGTCGTTGCCAGGCGATTTAGTGTCACCACAGGGTGCAGGGCCGCAGAGCCTCAAGACTGTTAGGCGGCTTGGGCGCGGCGTCGGTGGCGTGGTCGGTCGCCTTGACCCGCCTGTCAATGCGCCCGATGATTACCGGGGTAGCGCCTTGCGGACAGGTGTAGGGAGGCGGCCGGGACAGTCGGCGGCCAGAGACTCGGTCCATGCCAGAGCCGGGGCACCACACGGGATACACTACAGTATGTCAGATCACCACCGGCGCTCGGCGAGCACCCCTGTCACCTCGAATGCCGAGGACTCGCTGCACCATACCGCCCAGGAGGCACGTCACGTGGCCCTGGGCGAGATGGTGGGCATCATCGGGCACCAGTGGCGTCAGCCACTGACCAGCCTCAGCATCATGCTTGAGGAGCTCCAGGTCCGCTACCACAGCGGCGAACTGGAGGGGGCCACTGTGGACGACCTGGTGGGGCGTGCCCAGGGGATCATCGGCCAACTCGACCAAACCGTGGAGGACTTCACCCGCTTCCTCTATCCGCAGAGCGAGCCCGGACTCTTCCAGGTCGCCGAGGCCACACGCATGGCCGTCAACCTCATCGAGCCGGCACTGGTTCGGGCCGGGGTCCGGGTGAATCTTGCTGTGGCCCCCGATCTGTCGGTGCGCGGCTTCCGCAATGAGCTATCGCAAGTGCTCCTTAGCTTGCTGCAGAACGTCGCTGAGGCATTTCCCAGCGGTGCCCACGATCGTCAGGTGTCCATTGAGGCCTGCCGGGCGGAGCAACAAGTCCGGATCACCGTCAGCGACAACGCCGGCGGCATTCCGGACGCGGTGTTACCCCACCTGTTTGAACCCTACTTCACCACCAAGGCAGCCGGGACCGGTATCGGTCTACGCTTGGCGAAGCTGTTGGTGGATCGCAGCCTGGGGGGGTCGATTAGCGCCGCTAACGGTCCGCTCGGTGCAGAGTTCGTCATCAGCCTTCCCCTCGCCACGGGCGATTAACCTGGGACAGGACACTAGTGTCCTGTGTATTGCTCACGAACCAGCGATCAAAAGTGGTGGGAGCCGTCCACAGGGGAAGCCGTTCGTATAGGCTCTCTTCGCTACGGCCGCCGTTGGCTGGTTCATGCCCCGTTGAACTGATCCTCTTGCAGAGGCTCCATGGTGGCGACGAGCTGGCGTCGGAGCAGCTTGCCGCAAGGCGTCTTGGGCAAGCTGGATACGAACAGGATGTGCCGCGGTGGCACCGCCGTACCAAGGGCCTCGCGGGCGAATGCCAGCAGCTTCCGCTGGAGGCGCTCCGGATCGCGGGGTTCTTCCCGGAGCACAACCCAGGCCACCACCACGGTGCCCGCGACGGCGTGAGGGATGCCGGCCACTGCGCTCTCGGCGATTGCCGGGTGGCGGTTGAGCACAGCTTCCACCTCCGCTGGACCGACCATGTACCCGTGCGTCTTGATGATGTCGTCCAGGCGGCCCACAAAGTGCAACTCCCCCGCTTCATCGCGTTGGGCCGTGTCTCCAGAGAGGTACCAGTCACCGCTGAAACGTGCCCGGTAGCGAGCCGGATCGCCCAGGTAGGCGCGAAACATGGAGGGCCAGCCAGCGCGCAGGGCGATCTGGCCCACCTCGCCGTCGCCGACGGGCGCCACGCCATCATCACTGCGTGTGACGAGTGCCATCTCGATACCGGGGGTGGGCCGCCCCATGCACCCGGGCGTCACTGGATCGTCGCCGTATTGGGCGATCATGGCCACGCCTGTCTCGGACTGCGACCACGCATCTCGGGGAGGCGTGCCCAGAGTCTCCCGGACCCAACGGTGTAGAGCCGGGTCGAGTGGCTCGCCGGTACTGAAGACACGATCGAGCGTGCTGAGGTCGTAGCGTGCGGCCGGCTCGTTGCCGGCAAGTTGGAGCATGCGCAATTCCGTCGGGGTCGTGAACAGGCATTCAACGCGCTCC
>NZ_SKOG01000080.1 GCF_007120195.1 Aquisalimonas sp. | reverse complement strand
GCGCACCATGACCCGCCAGCGTACGCGCAAACTGCACTCCCAACCCGCTGGAAGCCCCGGTCACCAAGGCAACCCGTCCGGAGACATTGAAGATGGATGATTGCATGGTCAGCTCCTTTTAGTTTGTGCTGCGCCGCAACATAACAACATGTTCCTCCGACAGCGTCAAGGACTGAATCGGGCCGAGAACCGCATGCGGGCACCAGTCACCAGGTTTCGCCCGGGCGCCAGTAGGTAGTAGCGGGCCGACCACGTTGACGCGGACATTGCTGGAATAGTCGCGGTCCGCAGGTTGTTGACGGCGACAAACCCAAATACGACCACCGCACCGAAGCGCCGTTCGATACATGCGCTGGCATTGACGACCGAAGACCCGCTCACGCGCTCGCGGTTGGCGTTGTCGGCGACGACGGCAGAGCCGATGTTGAAGACGCGCCTGAAGCGCTGGGCCCAGCTCATGACCACGCGGCGCTCGGCCGAGGTTCTGTCTCGGACTCGTTTGACGTTGTTCCTTTACTGCCTTGACCTCCTTTCCCCGGTTTCACCCGCGCACGGTGCTTGCTGTTCGGCGCGAACACCCTAAAAAGCGTGTCAAGTTCACGCGCGGCTTTGGCATCAGCGCGGCGAGCCAGGCCATGACAAAGCGGCAGGAGCGCCGATTCGGACGGCCGCAGGCTGGCCCGAAGGACGCAGGGCAGGATGCCCGGAGTAACATCACGTGCGTGGCCGTGTCTCGGTACGGGGTCTTCAACGGGTAGCGGGCGTTGCCGCTCGGCGTTAGTGACAGGCGCTTTTCCGACACCGCCGGGCGGCCAATGTAGGGGCACAGCGGTTCGAGTTTCTTGCGGTCATCCGTCCGGGCGACCTCGCCGGCTGCCTATCCGCTACAAGCGCCGCGACGACCTTCACCAAGCCTTCCTCACCTTCCCCGGCGCGTTCAGCAGCTGGCCGCGTGTCGCACCGCATCCGAGCCGCCCCGGTACGGCAGCGCTCACGATTCGCCTACGCCCTGCGCGAAGCCAGACAGTTTGATTCGGCTGACATGTGAGAAAGCCTATCCGCTCCCGGCTTACCTGCCGCTGCCGGGTGGCGCAGGGGGCAGTTGCCGGGGACGATGACACCACGCATCACGATCCCCCATGGCAGTAGCGTGGTTGAGTCCTGGGCACGGGCATCGCCAACCCGTTGCTAACCTGAGTGCGGCGGCCAGGTGCCAACCAGACGCCAAGCCGTCTTTCGACGGCCTGGCAAAGGGAAAGTCTGCTTAGAGGGTATTGCCGTCCTCGAATTTCACAGCGTCCATGGCAAAGCTGCCGTCCGGCATGAATTTCTTGACGACGTTGACGAGTAGAACGCTGAAGCAGCGCAGCCGTCCCTTGTCCGACTCGCTCCACGAGATGCAAATGCGATCGCCGTTCGTGATGCCGTAATAGCCGGTGTCGGACCAGTCCGCATCGACCATCCGGCCAGACGCGGCGTTGTCGGCACCATAGTGGACCAGGACTTCTCTCTCGTCTGCAAGACGATATGTTACCGTCTTGCCGGTCACGCGCTCGGCAATTGCGTCCGCAGTGAGCTGCTGGGCGCCGTTGTTTAGAGCCTCTTTCATTTCGCTTCCCGCTGCGGTGCTGAACGAAGCGCTTGCCAGCAGGACGATAGCCAGTGTTCCGATCAGTGACATCTTGATGTTCATGGATTTATCTCCCTCCGGCTCGTTGCAAACTGCCTACAGCCCGGGGACGGAACGACCGTTCATACCCCTCGGCCTATGGCTGGAGTCAAGGATATTCGGGAGGAGGGCGTGCCGCTTGAAGAACATATGAGATTTGCTGTTTTTTTCATGAATTTTTGTAACTGTTTAGCTCATGCCGCCTGACCCAGCTCGTGCTGTCGCATGCATGAACGACGGCAGCTCACAGAGGCCACCCAGCGGCAAAAGCCATCAGCGGACCAGGTTGCTCTGGTTGCGTATTCCGGCCTATCGTGACCGCCCATTCCGATTGATCGTGACCGGTGATTCCGGCGCATCGTGACCGGTGATTCCGGCCGGAGCGTGACCGATTTTGGCCCTGGCGCCGGAATCCGCGGTCACGATGCCGGAATCACTGGTCACGATGCCGGAATCGGCGTGGTGTGTGCTGGTAATTCCCTTTGACTGCAGGCATATAGCCCTCTTTTCACCATTTCCGGGGAGAGGGCATGCCGGCACCGAGGATTACCATGCGACAACTCAGCGAGATTTTGCGTCTCAAACACCAGGCCGGACTCAGCCACGCCCGCATCGCCGCCGCCTTGGATCTCTCCAAGGGGGTGGTGAACAAGTACGTCAACCTCGCCCGCGCCAAAGGGGTCGGCTGGCCCCTGCCCGAGGGGATGGACGAGGCCGCGCTGGAGCGGCTGCTGTTCCCCGCCCCGGTCCGCCCGGGGCGCGGGGCGGAACCGGACTGCACCACTATCCACCAGGAGCTCAAGCGCAAGGGGGTAACGCTGCAGTTGCTCTGGGCGGAGTACGCCGCCGCCCACGGGGAGCGGGCGCTTCGCTACAGCCAGTTCTGTGAGCGCTACCGGTGCTGGCGCGCCGCCCAGCGGCGCTCCATGCGCCAGCAGCACCGTGCCGGGGAGAAGCTGTTCATCGACTACTGCGGCCCCACGGTGCCGGTGGTCGACCCGGGCACCGGCGAGATCCACCCTGCGGCGATCTTCGTCGCCGTGTGGGGTGCCTCGAGCTACACTTACGCCGAGGCGACGCGCACCCAGTCGCTGCCCGACTGGATCGCCTCCCATCAGCGAGCGCTGCAGCACTTTGGCGGCTGTCCCATGCTGCTCGTGCCCGACAACCTTAAGGCCGCCGTCACGCGGGCCTCGCGCTACACCCCCGAGGTCAACACCACCTACGCCGAAATGGCGCGGCACTACGGTATGGCGGTACTGCCCGCACGGCCCTATAAGCCCCGGGACAAGGCCAAGGCCGAGGTGGCCGTGCAGGTCGTCGAGCGCTGGATCTTGGCGCGGTTGCGCCACCACACGTTCCACTCCCTGGCTGCGTTGAACGCGGCCATCCAGGCGCTGCTCGTCGAGCTCAACGATCGCCGCCTCCAGCGCCAGCCCCACAGCCGCCGGGAGCTGTTCGAGCGCCTCGACCGCCCGGCCATGCAGCCCCTGCCGGGCGAGGCGTATGTCTACGCCGAGTGGAAGTACGTCAAGCCCGGCATCGACTACCACGTCGACATCGACCGCCGGCTGTACTCCGTGCCCCACACCCTGGTCGGTCAGCGCCTGGAGGCGCGCATCACCGCCACCACCGTGGAGGTCTTCCACAAGGGCCACCGTGTCGCCGCCCATGCCCGCCATGGCACCGGCGCGCACAGCACGCTCGCCGAGCACATGCCCACCGCCCACCGCAAGCACCAGCAGTGGACCCCGGGGCGGTTCCTCAACTGGGCGCAGGCCATCGGCCCCGCCACCCTCGGCGTCATCCGCGCCCAGCTCGAGAACCGCCCCCATCCCGAGCACGGCTACCGCGCCTGCCTCGGACTGCTCAACCTCGCCCGCCACTACGGCAGCGCCCGCCTGGAGGCTGCCTGCGCCCGCGGGAGGGACATCGGCTCCCCGAGCTACCGCAGCATCAAATCGATCCTCAAAAGTGGCCTCGATCGCACTGGTGTGGAGGCCACCACCGAGACCGGGGAGCTGCCGCTGCACGCCAACGTCCGCGGCCCCGGCTACTACCACTGACCCCACCACCGGAGACACCGATCATGCTCAACGAACCCACCCTGGAGAAACTCCAGACGCTCAAGCTCACCGGCATGCGCGAGGCCCTCGAAGACCAGCTCGCCCAGCCCGCCACGCACGAACTCGCCTTCGAGCAACGCCTTGCGCTGCTACTCGATCGCGAGCTCCTCGCCCGCGACAACCGCCGCCTCACGCGGCTGCTCAAGGCCGCCCGGCTGCGCATCCCCGGCGCCTGCCTGGAGGATATCGACTACCGCCACGCCCGCGGGCTGCAGCGCCCGCAGATGGCCCAGCTCGGCTCCTGCCAGTGGATCCACCACAAGCAGAACCTGCTGCTCACCGGCCCCACCGGCACCGGCAAGACCTACCTCGCCTGCGCGCTCGGCAACCAGGCCTGTCG
>NZ_SKOG01000109.1 GCF_007120195.1 Aquisalimonas sp. | reverse complement strand
GGGTGGCGGCGGACTGTTTCAGGATGACGACAGCCGCATCAAGATGCCGTATTGGGCGCTGCGCCTGCTGTTGTTGCGTCACTCCAATAGCGAACTCTCCGCGATCAGCCTTGGGGCCGGGCCGCTCCATCGACGTTTGAGCAGATTCTGTGCCCGCCGCGCGTACCACGCCATGGACGGCCTGTCCGTGCGCGATGAGTTCGCCCGCGAGTGGATGGAAATCGCGGTCGGGCAGCCCGTACCGGTGGTGCCGGACCCGGCCTTCCTCCTGCCACCGGCTCCTGAACGCGACGCAGACCGTTTGCTCGCAGAGCTTGGAATCCCCCCCGGCACGCCGCTGATCGGGGTCGCGCTGCGCCGCTGGTTCCACCCCCGTGGCGGGCTGATCCCCCATCGCCTGCGCGTTGCGATGGGCCTGGACAGAGGGCAGGGCGGCGCCGAGATGCACCGCTGGCTGGAACAGATGCGGCGGGCCCTCAAGCTGTTGAGCGACGAACTGGGCGCCCGGGTATTGCTGCTGCCGAGCTATCCCGCACCCCATGAAGGCGATCTGGCGGTCTGTCGGGAACTGGCGGCCCGGCTGCCGGAGACCGAGCCGCGGGTCGCGGTGGTTCGCAACCCGCGCCAGTACAAGGCTCTCTGCGGGCGGCTGCAACTCATGATCTCCGCGCGCATGCACCCGTTGATTCTTGCCGCCGGCATGGGCGTTCCCTTGGTCGGCCTGGGCTACAACGGCAAGTTCGACGGCCTCTTCCGGATGCTCGGTTTGCCGCCGCAGGTTATTCCGCTGGACGCGTTCCGCCAAGGCACGTGCGTGGCCCGACTGGTTGCCACGGCGCAGGAGGCCATGCAATGGGATGGCGATCTTGCGGCCCGTTGCGAAGAGCTTGCGCTGCGTACACAGGCAGGCGTTCACGCATTGATCGGCACACGGCCTCAAGCCGAGGGGGAACGCCCGTGAACCAAGTGGCGCATGCGTCAGCCCCAAACCTGGCGAGCCTCGGTCGCCGCCTGCGCCGGGTGGTGACGCGCGCTCACGCGCGCGTCCTGGCCTATCAGCACCTCTGGCGGAGAGCAGGCATTCCGGCCGAGGCACTCGCGATTCATGAGCCGACAGACCTCGGTCGTCTGCCGGTGACGCAGCGCGAGAGCCTGGAGGCATTTTCGGTGGACGAGCGGCGGGACTGGCGGTGGCCCCGCGCGCTGCTCCGCATCGAGCGCTCCGGCGGTTCCACCGGGACGCCCTTCGCGGTGCCTGTGGACCCCATCACCCACCTGCGGCGGCAATTGCGGTTTCTGCGCGCCGCGCTGGCGTGCGGGTATCGCCCCGGTGACCGGTTTCTAATGCTGACCACGCGCCCGACCGGTCGCCACCCGACACTTCCGGGCTGTTTTTGTATGAATGTGCGCGCAGACCAGCGGGCGCTTGCACGGATCTACACGCAGTTTCAACCGCGTGTGCTCTACGGCCCGCTCAATGCACTGCTGGTGCTGGCCGATGAACTCAACACCAGCGCCAGCCCGTGCCACCGGCCCGCCGTGGTGATTGCAACGGCGGAGCAGCTCGGCGGCGCTGACCGCGCCCGGCTGCAACGAACATTCGGCAGCGATCCGGCCGACTTCTACGGCTCAACCGAGGCCGGGTTGGTGGCATGGCGGTTGCCGGGGATGCGGCAGTTCCGCACAGCGAGCCGCGACCTGCATATGGAATTTCTGCCGGCGCAGACAGGAGGCGGGCTGGAGCACCTGGTGCTGACGGACCTTCGTCCTGGCACCTGTATGCCGTTGGTCCGCTTCGATACCGGTGATTTGGTCGCGCGGGATCTGGAGCACCCCGAACAGCCCATTGTCGGGTTCCGCGGACGCATTGTCGACTCGCTGCGCCGTGCGGATGGCCGGCCGGTGTCGGCCTACCGCGTCACCCTGCTGCTGGAAGCAATCCCCGAAGTCACCCGATACCAGGTTGTGCAACGCCCTGATGGGCGGGTCGATGCCTACGTGGGTGATGAGACGGCGCAAGCGCAAGAGACCGCGCAAGGGATTCACGCCGGTCTCGCGGAGTTGATGGGCCCCGGCGTCACGATTCGTGTGCACATGGGCACCCGTGATGTCGGCGCGGGCCAGCGCAAGCTCCGACCCGTTCGCACGGAAGTGGAGGACAAGGCATGCGCATCATGACGCTCTCTTATGAGTACCCTCCCATTGGCGGCGGCGGGGGTGTTGTGGCGGCGGCCCTCGCCCGGGAGCTGGTTCGGGCGGGGCACGAGGTGGATGTGGTGACCTCGCGGCTACCGGAACAGCCGGCATTGACGGTCGACCACGGCGTGCGAGTGCACCGGCATCGCTGTCGCCGCCGGCACCCCCATTTCACGACGGCGTGGGAACTCACCAGCACGCTGCTTCCTGCCTACCGCACGGCGGCCGCGCTCATCAAGAGAGACCCACCGCAGCTGATTCACGCCCATTTCGCCTTGCCCACCGGCCTGGTGGCACTCATGCTGTCGCGGCGCTTCGGCATCCCTTATGTGCTGACCCTGCACGGCTCCGATGTGCCGGGCTACAATCCGGATCGGTTCCGACTCCCGCACTGGCTCGCCTATCCGCTCTGGCGCCGGGTGATGGCGGGCGCCACCGAGATCGTGTCGCCGTCCGAGTATCTGGCGGGCCTCGCTCGCAAGCACATGCCAGCGCCCATCCAGATCGTCCCCAACGGCTATTGCCCCGGTCTCGCGCCGCAGAGCCCCAAACGCAAGCTGGTACTGGTCGTCGCGAGGCTCTTTCCGCGCAAGGGCGTGCAGCACTTCCTGGACGCCATCCGCGATCTGGACTCGGACTGGGACTTCGTGGTTGCTGGTGACGGCCCGTATATGCAGGAGCTTGTCTCCCGTGCGAGGTCCGTTCGCCCGCGCGTGCGCTTCCTGGGGTTCGTGGACAGGGAGACCATCAACACCCTTTACAGCCAGGCCCGCATTCTGGTGTTTCCATCGATTCAGGAGAACTTCCCCATGGTCCTCCTTGAAGGAATGGACGCCGGCTGCGCGGTCATTACCGCCAATGCCGACGGCTGCGCGGAAGTGGTCGGTGATACCGGGCTGGTCGTGCCAGTGGCAGATCCTGAAGCGCTGCGTGTTGCGCTAGAGCGATTGCTCAACGATGAGGTGCTGTGCCGGCAGCTCGCCGGGCGTTCAATGGCGCGGGCGACCATGTTCCGATGGCCCCGCATCGCCAAGCTCTACATGCAGGTGTTCGCGGATGCGCTGCATTGGCGCCCCGAGCTCCACGATCAGGTGGAGTAGGCTGGTGAGCGCGACCACGGACACACTGCGTGAGCTGCCGGCCCGTCTCGCCCCGCTGGTCGGGACGACCGGGTTTCGGTGCCTGCGCCTGCAAGGCTATGCACGCGACTCGCATGCGCCGCTGGACGCCGTCTATCTCGGTACCGGGGCCAATGCCGCCTTCCTGCGCGAGTACTTCTTCGCCTGGATCGAGGACGAGATCCTGATCGGGGACGGCGCGGCGACCTTTGTCGGGCGGGCACAACGCCGGGCCTGGCAGGCGGCGGACCTGCAGCTCAGCGACGTCCCGCCGTTGTGGAGCCGGTTGCCAGCCGGCAAGGCCGACGTGCGCATTCCTGCCTGGGTACGGCAGGAGCTGAAACTTGGCGCAATGAAGGACATTCACCGCTGGCCCTTGCCGGGGCGCACGGCACGGGAGGCGGAGCGGCAGATACGCCAACACGACTACTCGCTGGCATTAACTCGCAATCTCAGCGATATAGAAGAGTTTTTTCACCGGTTTTACGAACCGTACATCCGGGCGCGTTTTGGCCCCGATGGCATCGTGGTCTCCCGATCCACATTCCTGAATCGATGCCGTGGACAGACCCTGGCGCACTTGCGTCAGGGGGGCCAGCCGGTCGCGGGCATGATGCTCTTTGGCAGCGGACGCACGTTGCGCCTCGGCTGGTATGGCGCCGCGCAAGTACCTCCGCCCCCGGGGGCCAGTGAGGCCTTGGACGCGCTCGTCATCCGGCATGCCTGGCTGAACGAGGTCAGGCACCTGAGCTTTGGCAATACCCGGCCGTGCCTGAGCGACGGCGTCTTCCGTTACAAGGCCCGCTTCGGCGCCGCCGCGGTG
>NZ_SKOG01000070.1 GCF_007120195.1 Aquisalimonas sp. | reverse complement strand
TGACCAGGCGCACCATCATGCGGACCACCGGCCGGGGCGTGTAGAACTCGCCGCCCTTCTTCCCGGCGGAGTCGGCGAAGTCGCGGATGAGGTATTCGTAAGCCGCGCCGAGCAGGTCGGGGAACTCGAAGTCCTCGTTGCGCAGGCGGTACTGGCCGAAGTGGACAATGAGATCGCGCAGGCGGTTGTCCGAGATTTTCCCGGAGCCGACCTTGCGGGTGAAGTCGATGTGCTCCAGCACCCCGGCCAGGCTGTAGTTCTGGCTCTCCAGGCCGGACAGGGCCTTGTTCAGGTAATCGCCCACGTTGTGGTGGGCCTCGTTGAGCAGGAAGTCCCAGCGCGACTGCGCCGGCACGTAGAACGTCTCGCCGAACCAGCCCTTCATGTCGGCGATCTCCCGGGCCGACCCCTCGCTCTCGCCCCGCGCCATCTGGTCCGCGACGATCTCCTCATGGCGCGCCTCGAACACGTCCGAGCAGCGCTTCACGAACAGCATGCCGAAGATGTATTCCTTGAACTCCGAGGCGTCCATCTTGCCGCGCAGGATGTCGGCGGCGCGGAAGAGGTGGCGCTCAAGCTGCGGCAGCGTAAGGGGCATAGTGGCTCTTCGTATGGTTGTGTTTGCCGGGGGTGGCGCGGGCGTTTTCGTCGACCCGCTAGCATAGTAGAGATCCGGGCGGTTCAGTAGTCCCCAGTTCGAGGGCTCTGGATCCCAAGACGTGTCCGCGTCGTGAGACTGCCGCGGCCGCATGTCCCAGCACCACCGCCGGGGCCGTGAGCGCCGCGATCTCGCCGTCGACGTCGGCGGTCGCCAGCACGTGCTCGCCCTCGAACAGCCAGATTCTGGTGGCAATCCGCTCGCCCGTGCTTATCGAGCCGGCGACGAAAGCGCGTGGCTCGCCCGGGATGAGGGTGCCTGCGGTGGCCTGCGGTGAAGGTGTAGTCGGCCACAAGCGTGCTCCGGCTGGCTGACAGAGATCGGTCAGGTAGCGCTTATTGAATCCCCATCGCGTTGCGGTCAGGCGGGAGGACCCGGTTCATGGCGTAATTGGAATCCGCTCGCAGTCGCGCACGGTTGAGGCTTTTATCGTCTGCAGCAAACAAGTCCTTATAGTCATTTTGAATCTGCTGCGCCAAGCACTCCTCATTACATCCGGTAACCGCCTACACCACTTTGGTTCCAACCTGTCTGGCTGACTCAAATTCCCATGCGTGCTCCTGCTGTTCGTCAAAATCTTGCGTATGTGCGTCCTGGATTTCAGGCTCCTTCGCGCTTTGTGTGGGTAGTCGCCATGGATGCTCAAGCTGCTCGAACCCAGGATGTTGTGGCATAAAGTGATGCCGGGCCCGTCGTCACCCACGCCCAGATGGCGGGCGACCGTGTTCACCGGCATCTGAGGGCACAACGTGATCACCAGCGCCTCGAACAGCAGCGTAAACCCGCTGCCCGCGCGCGCCCAGGGCACCTCCACCTGTGGGTATGGCGTTTTTTTTCGCTGCGCGGGAGTCCGAGGGCGCTTCCGGCGCAGCCCCCGGCTTACGATCCCTGAGCCACTGCCGCGAGGCGTTCCTGCCGTATCCGGTGCGCCCGGACCAGTCCCGCGGCGAGCGCGAGCACGACGAGCCCGGCCAGAATCCATGCAATCGTATCGTCCGGATGCAGCAGTGCCGCCAGCGAAAGCACCGCCACCCCGGCCCGTAAGCCGCGATCCATCCACACGTTGCCGTGGAACTTGCCTTGCAGGGCCAGGATCACCCCTAGACAGCCGATTCCCACCAGGACACCCGCCACGACCTGCGCCATGCCGGGCTCCACCACCAACTCCGGCCGGGTGAAGACCGCCGCCATCATCAAGAGCAGGGGAATGCATAGGCCGAGGGATGCAACCATCGTTCCCATGAAGGAGGCATCGGCGATCCGCGATGTCACCGCCGCCGTCACCGAGGTGGGCGGCGAAAGCTCGCCGAAGACCGCCACGAAAAAGGCGAAGAAATGCACCACCCAGGGATCGATCCCGGCGCGGATCATGAAGGGCGCGATCACCACCGCGACGATGATATAGGTCGGCGCGACCGGCAGCCCCATGCCCACCAGATAGCCGAAGGCGAAGGCCACCAGCACCATCAGGATCACGTGAATCTCCGCCACCGTCATAATCAGAACGCCAACCTTGGTGGGCACCCCCGTGACGGTGAACATCGCCGTGAGAATGCCAAGCGCCGCCAGCAAAACCGTCAACTCCGCCGTGGTCAGCGAAAAGGTCTCGACCAGCTTGCGGAACGGGCCTATCAGCTCCGCGATTTGCCAGCGCCGGTTCCAGATGCGCTGCGCCAGGAACAGCACGGTCAAACCGCCCAGCAGCCAGAAGAAGACCGTCTGCGCCGAGGTCAGCGCCGGCAGCCGCGCAAAGCCCATGAGATAGATCAACCCTGCGACGCCCAGCAGGTAGGCCGCGATATTGACCCAGTCCAGCATCCGCATCGGCTCCACCTCGGGCGCCACCATGCGCGACTGAAAACGCACGGCCAGGAGGTAGACGGCGACGCTGACGCCCAGGAAATAGATGATCGCCGGGCCGAAGCCGCGCGCCACCACCTCGAAATAGCTGACCCCCATGAACTCCGCCATCATGAAGGCGGCGATCCCCATCAAGGGCGGCATCAACTGGCCGCCGAGCGAGGAGGCCGTCTCCACCGCCGCCGCCTTGACGCGGGGAAAGCCCGCGTTGATGAGCGCTGGAATCGTGGCGGTCCCGGTCGTCGCCGCATTCGCCGCGCCGCTTCCGCTCACCGCCGCCACGCCGAAGGAGCCGATCACCGCCGACTGCGGCAACAGGTTCGGCGAGCGAACCGCAAGACGGCTGCTCCCCTTGAGGATGGAGTCGATGCAGTCGAAGCCGCGCAGCACGCTGAGCACCAGAATGAAGGAGCCGATCAGGGTCAGCCCCAACTGCGCGAGGCGTTCGAAGACGCCGGTACTCATCTCCAGGCTCGACGCGGTTATGACGCGGGTCCAGGAAATGCCGGGATGGTGGAACATCCCCGGAATGACGTAGCCGTAAACGGTGTAGAGGATCAGCAGCACATTGACGATGAACACCGGCAGGTACTTGCGCCGCGTGTACTCCAGCACCAGCAACGCCACGACACCGCCCGCCAAAAGGTCCTGCGTGTTCCAGAAGCCGACGCGGAAGATGCGGATCGCCTCGAACTCGCGGATCAAATAGGTCGCGGCGGCGATACAGATCGCAAGATAGGCAAGCCCCGCCGCCAAGCCGAACCAGGGACCGAGGCGCGGATAGAGGTGACCGTTGCGCGCATCGTTCAAGTACACCAAACCAATCGCAACCGGAACCATGGTGACGGCGAGTTCCGACGGCCCGCCTGCCCCGGTGAGGTAATAGCGGACCAAATAAACAAAAAACACCAGCGCAACCGCGTAGAAAACCCACGTCGCGATGCGCTGGGGCAATGAGAGGGGCCCGGACGCCGTTTCTTCCGCCGCTCGATCACTCATGCGCTTGGTCACTCGTGGCTATACCCGAAAGCGGCGCCCCGGCGGCTCACCCCTTGGGACGTGTGCGGTACATGGCGTGTGAGCCATGAACCGCTCCAAATCACTCGGCGATCCGGTCGTCCCAGGCCGAGTCCCAGACATCGCGGTCGCGCATATACTGTGCGAGCCCCGGATGGATTTCCACGGTGTCGGCGGACGACTCCACACCGCGCCGCTGGATTTCCGGCATGTCATCCGCGAGCTGCGCGAAGATGGCGTCCGCGCTTGTCAACTCGTCGGCATGTTCTTCGATAACCGTGAGCATCCGGTAGACATCCTCGGCGGGCACATCCAGCCCAACGTGGAAGCCGTAAAAGAACGGCACGAAGTGTGCTTCGTCCACACCCACGTCGGTCTGGAAGTTCCCCGGGTCGATGGACACCAGTTCCATCCCGGCTTCCCGCAAGATCTCCGCTTCTTCCTCGCTGGGATTGAGGATGGCCATTTCCACAGACATCTCCGCCTCCGTGATCCAGGGGGCGGGAGCCGTCTCAGCGCCGGTATAGGCGATGAAGGCGTCGATCGTGCCGTCATCCAGCGACGCCCCGGCCAAGCCAAGATCCAGCTCACGGTACTCGTGGCCGACCTCCAGCGTGTTCATCGCGCGTTCGAGCTGCGCGCGCACATCCCAGGGGGCGGGTCCGGTGAAGACCGGACTTCCGGACAGATCGCGCCAGCCATCGTAGCTGTCGTGATCGCGCGCCCGCACGGCAAGGCCGACTTCCATCGTATAGGCCCAGAACGACTGCACCGGCGCGCGCTCCATCTCATCGCGGAAGCCCTGGAAGCGGCCGCTGTCCTCCGACAACTCCCAGAAGGCGATGCTGGCGCCGTAGTAGCCGTCGAACTGGCCCATGGCGTAGCCGCGAATCGTGGCGATCGCGCCCGCCGTCGGCATGACTGTGATGTTGTAACCGTCCAGTTCGCGATTCAGCACGGCCATGAGGTTGACCTTGGCGCGGTGCCCGGCAGACCCGACCGAAGAGGTGGCCCAGCGCAGTTCGGTCACCTCGTCCTGAGCGACGGCGCTGCCCGGCTGTCCGGCCAGGGCCGCCCCGGCGACCGCCAGACCGGCGACGGTGGAAACAGTCAATCGTTTCACGGCAGAACCTCCCATTTGATTGGCGTATAGGCAGTATAAACACCATTTCGGCGGCCGGTAGTCTCTGCTCATCGGTGTCGACACCTGATCCGGCAGTCGCTTCGACTCACCAATCGCGGCTGAGTGGCGCCACGGGGCACGAATCCAAGCGAATTCCAGATGCTGCCGAGGAAGTTTGCCGTCACGGACATCAGCCGCTGGCCGACGTCGGCGCTGTCCCCGTTGGCTTCCAGCAGCCGCTGACCCCAGTGCCGCTGCTCCAGCCAGGTGCGGGTCATGACCATCGCCTCGCCCAGGGTCTTGCCGAACGCCGACCCCTGTTCGGTGATCACTGGTGCGCCGTATCTGGCGATGATCGCAAGGAGGCCCACACCGATCGCCAGATAGACGCTGGTCCAGATCGCCCAATGCGCCCCAGTGCGACCGGCGGTCCACACGCCCATGTGATAGAGCAGATTCGCCAGCACGAAACCTAGCAGCGCCGCCAGCAGGATGTGACGCGCCAAGTAGAGCACGATCACACCCGCCACCAGCAGTATCGTCAGCACAATGTATCGCGAACCACAGCGCCTCCTGATTTGGGTTTGTCCGGCCGCTCAGTCACGCAGAATGATGTACAGCGCGTGGATGATGCCGGGGATGTAGCCCAGGATCGTCAGCAGAATGTTCAACCAGAAGTGGACGCCCAGGCCCACCTGCAGGAATACGCCCAACGGGGGCAACAGAATGGCGAGAATGACGCGAACGATGTCCATCGTCTGCTCCTTTTAGGTTTCATGGACTGCCTCGCGCCCGGTCGGCGGCGGGCATCGGTCTAAAACCAACCGGCCCGAACTTCGCTCCAGCCGGCCGCCGATCGTGGGTGATTAATCAGCTTCACACGAAGCCGAACCTGCGGCGGCAGTCGTTCACGCCGCCTGCGGGTTGACCGCCGATTCGGCGACGCGGGTCAGCTTCCCATTCGCAGTGCCCTCTCCGTCCAGCGTCCCCTGGAACAGACGGGCGACCTCCGGCTTACCGACGCGCTCGGCGAAGGTGCGGGCGGTGCCGTAGCCGGCGATCTCGTAAGCATCATCCCGATCGTCGGCGGCACGGTCACGGGCGAGCAGCTCTCCGGCACCGTCCTCGACCTCGGCGCCAACTGGCAGCTCGTGCACGACTGAAAACGCACGGCCAGGAGGTAGACGGCGACGCTGACGTCCAGGAAATAGATGATCGCCGGGCCGAAGCCGCGCGCCACCAGCTCGAAATAGCTGACCCCCAGGAACTCCGCCATCATGAAGGCGGCGATCCCCATCAAGGGCGGCATCATCTGGCCGCCGAGCGAGGAGGCAGTCTCCACCGCCGCCGCCTTGACCCGGGGAAACCAACGCCCGTCGCATGGCCACCGCGCGCCGCTGGCCGGGGACCGTGGTGGCTGTGCTCAGTACACCACCGCCTGGCCGTCCTTCCGCGGGTCGGAGCCGGCTACGTACCCCCCGTCCAGGCGATGCACAACCTGCGCGCCGCCGAAGCCAAAGGCGGCCTCCGGGGCCTCCACCTTGAGTTCGTGGCCCAGGTCGGCCAGCCCAGAGCGGACGGACTCCGGCAACGCCTCCTCCACGGCCACGCGACGCTCGGCGAGTACCCGCCAGCGGGGTGCATCACAGGCGGTCTGCGGGTTCTGGTCGAAGTCCACCATGCGGATCACCATCTGGACATGCCCCTGCGCCTGAATCGGCCCGCCCATGACCCCGTAGCTGGTGAGCGGCGCGCCGTCGCCCGTGGTGATGAACCCCGGGATGATCGTGTGGAAGGGCCGTTTGGCCGGACCGACCCGGTTGGGGTGACCCGGCTCGAGGGTGAACCCGCCGGCCCGCCCCTGCATGAGGATCCCCGTCCCGGGGACCACGACGCCGGAGCCGAATCCCAGGTAGTTGGACTGGATGAAGGAGACCATCCGCCCGCTGGCGTCGGCCGCGCTGAGATAAACCGTGCCGCCCGGCTGCGGCGTGCCGTGCCCCGGATCACCCGCCCGGTCGCGGTCGATCAGCGCGGCGCGGCTCTCCAGGTAGGCCGGGTCAAGCAAGGCGGCGCTGGTTACGGTCATATGGTCGGGATCCGCCACATGGGCGTAGGCGTCGGCAAGCGCCAACTTCATTGCCTCGATCTGCAGGTGCAGGCCGGCGACGCTGTCGGGGCCGATCTCGCGCAGCTCGGTGTGCTCCAGGATACCGAGGGCGATCAGGGCCGCGATTCCCTGCCCGTTGGGAGGGATCTCGTGAGCCCGCACTCCACCGTAGGGCAGGGAGACGGTACCGCACCAGTCGCAGCGGTGCGCCGCCAGGTCGTGGGCGTTGAGCGCCGCGCCGTTGTTCGCCGCCGCGGCGGCAATCCGCTCGGCCAGATCACCGTGGTAGAAGTCCTCGCCGCGGGACGCGGCGATCCGCTGCAGGGTCCGCGCCTGGTCCGGGTTGGTGAAACGCTCCCCGGCCCGCGGGGGCTGTCCGCCGGGCATCAGGGCGTCGGCGAAACCGGGCTGCTCGCGCATCTCCCGGGCGCCGTTGGCCCAGAGCGTTGCGATCACCGGCGAGACCGGGAAGCCCCCTTCTGCGTAGGCGATGGCACGCTCGAACAGGCGGGGGAAGGGGAGCGCGCCGAAGCGCTCCGACAGGGCGACCCAGGCGGAGACAGCGCCCGGCGTGGTCACCGATTCCCAGCCACTCAGCGGCATGGCCTCGTACCCGGAGAACCGCTCCGGCATCCAGGCGGCCGGGGACCGGCCGCTGGCGTTGAGCCCGTGCAGGCCCTCGCCGTCGTGGACGATGGCGAAGGCGTCGCTGCCCAGACCGTTGCCGGTGGGCTCGACGACGGTCAGCGCAATGGCCGCGGCCAGCGCCGCATCCACGGCGTTGCCGCCCGCGGTCAGCGCGTCCAGCCCGGCCTGGGCGGCCAGCGGCTGGGAGGTGGCGACCACGTTGTCGCCGAGCACCGGGCTGCGGCGCGAGCCGTACGGCTGCTCGAATTGCATGACGCGCTCCTCGGCGCCGGTCAGACCGATTTGACCAGGCCGCCGTCGACCCGGACCACGCTCCCCGTAATATAGCTGCCGCGCGGCGAAAGCAGGAAGGCGGCGGTGTCGCCGAACTCCCGCGGATCGCCGTAGCGCCCCACGGGAATCAGGGCGCGGGAGTTGCGCTCCACATCCGCAACGGAGATCCCCTGGCGCTCCGCGGCCTTGGCGTCCAGCGACGCCGTGCGGTCGGTGGCGATACGCCCCGGGGCCAGGCAGTTGACGGTGACGCCGTCGCCGCCAACCTCGTTGGCCAGGCTCTTGCTCCAGCCGACGATGCTGCTACGCAGAGCGTTGGAGATGCCGAGGCTGGGGATCGGCTGTACCACGCCGCTGGAGACCACCGTCAGGATGCGCCCCCAGCCGCGCTCCCGCATGCCCGGCAGCACGAGTCCGGCGAGCTCGAACAGTGGCGCCACCATGCTGCGGAACTGCTCGTCCCAGGTGGCGCGCTCAGTGTCGGCGATCGGCCCGGGCGGAGGGCCGCCGCCATTGTTGACCAGGATGTCCACCGGACCCAGCTGTTTCTCCGCCGCGGCGTGGATCGCCGCCGGCGTGCCCGGCTCCGCCAGGTCCGCTGCGTGGTAGCCGATGCGGCCGCTGCCCAGCGCGTCGAGTTCCGCGGCGGCGCCTTCCAGGGCGTCACCCGAGCGGGCAGTCAACAGAACATTCGCGCCTTCCGCGGCAAGCGAGGCGGCGATCGCCTTGCCGAGACCGCGGCTCGCGCCCAGGACCACCGCCGTGCGTTGGTGCAGTTCAAGGTCCATGACATTCCTCCCCTCGATGTCGGGGCGTCTAGGCAGTATAAGCACCTTTTCGGCGGCCGTTAGTCTCTGCTCATCGGAGTCGACCCTTGGTTCGGCAGTCGCTGCGATTCACTGATCGCCTCTGGATGGCGCCACGGGGCACGAAGCCATCCCGACGACGTGGCCGCGCCGCTTGGGCCGCAGCAGTGACGAGGAGGTGGGCATGGCTACCGCGAAAGAACAGATGGCCCGGATCATCGAGGCACAGTCCGAGGACCGTTCCTACGAGGACATCATGCGAGAGCTGGCGCTTGCTCGGATGGTCGACCGCGGCCTTGAGGACTCTGACGCAGACCGCAGCATTGGCAACCAGGAGATGCAGGAGCGCATCCGCTCGTGGCGGAGCTGAACTGGACCGCTGAAGCCCAAAGGCATCTTCCGGAAGGCGCAGGTGCTAGCCGACTTCCCGCAGATTGGCCACCCGCATGAAGCCCTCCCAGGCCGCGAGGTCCGCCTCCTACCCTACGGACACTACCGCATCGCTTACCTCATCAAGCCGGACAAGAACATCGATATACTCGGCGTGTTTCACGGCGCCATCGAGATTGAACGCTACATCAAGTAGTTTGAGCCCAACAAGGGCATGGAACGGCGGGCTAAAAAAGCTGGCGCTTTTCGGCCGCCGCTCATGCCTAACATTATGCAAATACGTGCGCCTTGACGCACGTACGAAAAGGCGTACACTGGTGGGAAGTTGAACACACTAGAGGTGCGTCATGACCGGAATCACTGCCACTGAGGCGCGCAGCAACCTTTATCGATTGATTGATGAAGCCGCCGAGTCCCACCAACCAATTGTCATCACAGGTAAGCGGAATAAAGCTGTCTTGGTGTCCGAAGAAGATTGGGCTGCCATTCAGGAAACGCTTTACCTGCTCTCTGTCCCGGGTATGCGTGAGTCTATTCGTGAGGGGATGGATACCCCTGTTGATAAATGCGATGAGGAGCTGGACTGGTGACATGGAAGTTGGTCTACACCAAGCAAGCCCAGAAAGATGCAAAGAAGTTGGCCTCCAGCGGCCTAAAACCAAAAGCGCAGGAATTGCTGGTATTGATCTCAGAAGATCCCTATCGAAAGCCGCCTCCGTTTGAGAAGCTCGTTGGTGATCTTGCAGGAGCCTACTCACGCAGGATCAATATCCAGCATCGTTTGGTGTACCAAGTGCTTGAGGAGGAGCGAGTGGTGAAAGTTCTCCGGCTCTGGAGTCATTACGAATAATGCATAACCAGCTGCTGTTACCGGACAATTTTTCCACCGCTGCGCGGCTCCAAAATTGCCGCAAAGCTGTGCGTTAGAGCAGCAGAAACATCGTGAACAGCGTACTCGAGCTACTAAAAATGCTGATCTCGTGGCCGGTAGTTTTCATTATCGGGATCGTCGTTTTTAGACCCAATCTCCGTAGGCTGATAGACGCAGTGACGTCTCGAGCTGGCGACATTTCAAAAATTGAAACTCAATTTGGAACTGTATCAATTGGCGGAGCTGAGGAACTTGGCTGCAAGCCGGACTACATGTACAGGCCAGTGGCCTGTTTCACGGCGGTGTTCATTGCAACGTTATGGTGTGATCGTGACAGCACCGTGTGCGCCGCTTAAGCGTTGGCTCGGTTGGTACTTCGTTTGAGTCGCTCTCAGTCCTCGGCTCCTACGAAAGCCCTGGTTCCGACCCCGCGGGAACTCCCGAGTTGAAGTCACGGGCGGTGTCAGCCTGCCGACAGCCCGGAGCATCGGTCTCTCGTGGGGCTCTGGATCCGTGAGGCCGCCCCTAACGATCTCCGCCTGCGCTCATCTCCACGACCCGCTTCCGGTGTTTCTCGAGGAGTGTCCGGCTTTGCTCGAGGTAGTCGATGATGAGTCGGAGTTCCTCCTCCGAATAGCCGTTCATGAGCTTGAGACCCTCTTCAGCCAGCGGTCCCCAGATGGGCTCTATGCGCTGGCGGGCGTGTTCCGTGAGCTCGATGAAGACGCGCCGTCGGTCCCGGTCGTCGCGCGAGCGACGAGCGTAGCCGGCGCGTTCGAGGCGGTCCACCAGCGTGGTCGTGGAACCGGTAGTCAGGCCGGCTTCACGCGCCAGGACGCTTGCCGACGCGGTGCCCAGGCGGTCGAGGATGCCGAGAACCCGGAGATCAGTCAGGTGGATACCGAGATGGGCGGCTGCCGCTTCATCGAATGCCTGCACATCCTCCTGCTCGCGGCGGACCTCCTGCCCAAGTCGTTGTATGAGATCGTTCTTAATTACGCTTGACACTCAAGATACCCGTCTATAAAGTAAGTTTGCCGTAAAGGTAAATTTACACCGAAACACGCTCCGGGTCCAGGCCCGGATGTAACGGAGGGAAAGATTATGAGCGAAATCGTTTGGGTTTCCGTGATCGTGATGGCCGGCCTGGTAGCCATCGTCATTCTCTGGCAGGTGCTGGATATCGGAAAGGGGCGCGCCCTCCAGGAGGGGCAGCAGGGAGACGACGAACTGAGGGCTGAGCTGAACCGGCTTTCTGAGCGGCTCAGCGCGCTAGAGTCGCGGACGGAATCCGACACGAAAGGTGATCTATGACCGCCACTCGGGCGAACACTGGGGCGAACTGGATGCCCCGGGCGCTGGTTGTGGGTGGAGGAATCGCTGGGCCCGCCGTCGCGCTCTTCCTCAAGCGTATCGGGGTCGAAGTCACCGTCTTCGAGGCCCGGTCGGCCTACGAGGAAGAGGGAGGAGGGCTCTCGCTCACGCCGAACGGGCTGAACGTGCTGCAAGAGCTTGGGCTCGCGGAGCAGGTCCTGGCACTTGGGGCACGTGTCCCGGAGATCGCCTTCCGGCGGGCCAACGGCGAGCTCTTGACTCGCTACCGGAACGGAAGGATCGAAGACCACGGGATGCCGAGCGTCGCCCTGGCCCGGGCCAGGCTTCACCGGGTACTTTTGGAGGCGCTGCACCGGGAGGGGATCTCCACTGAGTACGGTCGAAGTCTCGAGGCCGTCTCTCACGAGGGAGACGGCGTGGCAGTACGCTTTGAGGATGGCACGTGGGTCCACGGGGACTTCGTCGTTGGGGCGGACGGGACCCACTCCAGGACCCGGCGTTTCGTCCTCGGCGGTGCGCCGGTAAGCGAGTATACGGGAGTGGTCGCCGTGGGCGGGTTCCTGCCCGTCGGCGCCTCGGTCCTGTCCGAGGCAAGAGAACGCGCAGCGATCAATATCACGCTCGGTTCCTCGGGAAGCTTCGGGTATTGCAACACTCACCCCGACGGTGAACGGTGGGCGTGGTGGAGCCGTATTGCCCGTTCGGAGATTCCCGGGCGAGCAGAGCTTGCCAGCCTTATGCGAGGCCCCCTCGCTCGCGAGCTTCGCGAGATGCACGGGGACTGGCACGAGCCGATCCCCACGCTCCTCCGAAACACCTCGGAGCTCCTGGCGACACCCATCCACGAGATCCCTACCCTGCCGCGGTGGTGGAGAGGACGTATTGTGCTCGTGGGGGATGCGGTGCACGCGATGAGCCCCCACGCCGGTGTTGGCGCATCGATCGCACTCGAGGACGCGCTCTATCTCGCCATGAAGCTTCGCGAGGAAGCTGCCGTCGCAAAGGGACGCAGCTTCGCTCCGCAGGCGGCCTTCGAGCGCTACGAGGTGGGCCGCCGGGGGCGAGCAGAGGCGGCGGTGCGTCATGGCCGCCGGAGCGCACCCGGCCTGAAGCCGCTCGGGCCAGTCTCCACGTGGCTCCGTGATCGGGCGCTCGGACTGGTCCTGTCGAAGGTCGGCGAGCGAAGCCTCGACTGGCTCTACGGCTACCGGTTGCCGTGGTCTGAGGCCCCTGTTCATCACCGTGCTGGCCTATCAGTTCGTCCAGCTCATCCGCCACCGGCTGGCCGAGCATGACCATCACCACAGCTGACGCCGCGCGCGCGAGACCTTCGAGCGCCAATACCGGATCACCGCCGTGTTCAGCCGCGCTGACGGGCGTACCCTGCACGTACCCAAGGCGACCCGCGCCGAGCCGGACCAGCTTCCGCTCTACCAGGCCCTTCACCTCGACCCCGTCCCGGGCGGCATCAACAAGATGAGCGTCTGAGCCAGCACTTCAGTTTGTAACCGTTTGTAGTGCCCCTGGCGTCAACCGACGCGCGTAATTCCCTGACATGGCGATAGTTTCTGAGAGGTGTGTTAAAGATGGGCTGACAACTTGCTCAGACTCACCACGCGTGATTACGCGGGCGGCATGTCCACGCTGTGCGCGGGATGCGGGCACGATTCGATCTCCGCCGCGCTGGGCAATGCGCTCTGGGAACTGGCCATCGAGCCGCACCGTGTCGCCTCCAACGATGTGAAGCGATGCCGGTCGTGCTGCATGACGGCTCGACCATCGTGCTGCGCCAGTGCAGCGACGCGCATGACCCCGCCAACCGCGTCACCTCGCCGCAATGCCTGGAGGCACTCCGCCGCGGAGCCGCTCACCACGGATCCGTTGGTGCTGGACCGCAAAGCGATCCTGGAGCAGGTGCCAGCGCGTCATCGTTGATTCCCGCTTATGCAGGTGCCTGGCTGCTGTTCCAGATGTCGCGGTGAAGCTTCCACTTCCCGCCATCCTGCTTCCAGACCACGATGTACTTGCCGTGGTCGATGGACACACCACCGTCGCCACTCAACTTGTATTGGCCGAGTTCATCCCGCGCCCTCGCCGCCGGCACGGGTGGCCACCGGATGCCGCATCGCGCCCGACGAGGCGTTGCCGGTAAAGGCGCTGAGCAGATCCTCGATGCTGCGGCGTTCAATGCCCTGCGTGATGAACACGATGCGTGTGCGGCGATCGTCGCTCGGCCAGTGATCGAGGACGTCCACCGCGTGCATAAAGTGCTGGACGCCGTGGATCACAACCGGGCGCTGGTAGCCGGCGACATTCAGGAGCCCCTTCACGCGCAGCAGATTGGCACCCAGGGTCGCGCTCAGGGTGTCAAGACACGCTTCCAGGGCCTCCAGAGGCAGCGGCTCCTCCCGAGTCACGCAGAAGGCGTGGATGTCCTCACCGTGGCGATTCACGTCATGGCCATGATTATGGGGGTCGTGGTCGTGATGAGGATGGTCGTTCGCGTCCTCGAACGCTTCTGCCTGCAGCCAGCGCTGCACGTCCACCGACTTGCTGTGCGGATCGTAGAGGCCAAGCTTCAGCACCCGCTGCGGGCTCACGGCGCCGTGCACGACGAGTTCGATGGCGGCGCCGGGATTGAGCGCGCCCAGGCGCGCGGTCAGTGCCACCTGCATCTCCCCGTCGATCAGGTCGGTCTTGCTCAGGAGCAGGCGATCGGCCATCGCCACCTGTTTCACGGACTCGGGATGGCGTTCCAGCGTCTCCAGGCCGTTAACGGCATCGACAACGGTCACCACGCCATCAAGCTCGTACTGCCGGGCGACCCGCGGCTCGGACATCAGGGTGTGGAGAATGGGCGCCGGATCGGCGAGCCCCGTCGTCTCGATGAGGACGCGGTCGAACCATGGACGACCGTCCCGGGCGAAGCGCCCTGGCGCCTGCTGCAGCGTGCGCACAAGATCACCCCGGATCGTGCAGCAGAGGCAGCCGCTCGCCATTTCCACGAACACGGCATCCTCGCTCCCGCGGGTGACCAGGTCATGATCTAGCCCAATCTCGCCGAACTCGTTGATGAGCACCAGCGTTCGGTGCAGCCCTGGCTGCCGGACCAGGTGGTTGAGCACCGTGGTCTTGCCGCTGCCGAGAGAGCCGGTAAGCACGGTGACCGGGAACGTGTCGAGCGACTCGCGCATAACCCCTCCAGTGCGCCGCGTGGACAGGTCCAGCCAGCGTCTGCCTCGAACAATATGTAACATAGTAACATCGCGCGTCCCCTTCGAGAGTCTGATAGAGACGGCC
>NZ_SKOG01000030.1 GCF_007120195.1 Aquisalimonas sp. | reverse complement strand
GCCATCGGCTCGAGGTCAAATGTGTTGCCCGAATAAAAAGTAAAGAGCACTTTTTATCGGTCAAAAGCATTTGCTTGCTCCTGCGGTTACTCGTCGCAGGTAAAGAGTGTCGCCGATAGGCCGGAGCCTTGCGCTCTTCTTGATTAATTTGCTTCGTTCTTTTGAATATATACTTGGTGTGGAAAAGGAATTTCGATGTTGTTCAGATCAAGAGCTTCTTTGATAGCCTTTCGCAATTTCCTCTCTACAGTCCATTGCTCCATATTAGCAGTCTTGGCAATAACCCTGAGTACTACATCACTGTCTCCGAGAGACTGAACCCCAATTACATTAGGTCCTTCAATTATCGTTTCGTCTTCAATCTGAAACTGTTCACATACCTTTTGAATAACTACCATTGCCTCATCGATATTTTCATCGTAACCGATACTGATATCCACAAGAGCACGCATAGTAGAACGGGAGTGGTTACTAAGGCTGCCTATTTCACGATTTGGAATAAAATGTACAGTTCCATCAAATCCTCTTATTCTTGTAGTGCGTAAACCCACTTCTTCTACAACTCCGTCAATCCCCGCTATTGTAACGTATTCATCCACTTCAAGCTGCTTTTCGAGCAACAAAAAGAATCCAGTAACAATATCACTAACAAGACCTTGTGCACCAAATCCAATAGCCAGACCAATAATACCAGCTCCGGCAATTAATCCAGTTACATTATAATTGAAAATACCTATGATAAATGTTGCAAGAATAAAGATAAGGACATATGAAAAAGTATTCATTGCTAATTTTTCAAGTGTTCTAGCACGACCAGGGGACATATTACGCTGAGTTTCCATACGCTTAATACTTCCTGCGATGAACCTTCTTCCGGCTCCTCTAATGATAAAGTATACAATGAAGATAAGTATGATCTGAAGTAAACCTGTAAGTATAATTAATCCTATGGCAGCCCAATTTATGGCTTCAATCCATTCATTCATCTTAAAACTCCTTCCGTACAATATAGTTATCACTCGATTATTGAGTTTACCACAAGAACTGTGTCGAAAAAAGAAAACACTATTAAACGAGCATATGATTTTTTTCCTGGACAAGGTTTAGATATAATACTTAGTGTGGCTAAAAAACATAGTTTAAAACCTCCTTGCACAGGTCATATTAATAGGGGAGCTTTTATATATGCTTTTTATTTGACCAGCGATAATTAGTATTATAAAATAATTATTGTTAACAAAGAAAATTTGGAGGGATTTACATATGTCAGACAAACGTATGGTAGCAAAACAAGCTCCTAGATTTGAAATGGATGCTGTTTTAGCAGACAAAGAATTTGGTAAAGTAAGCCTTGAAGACAACATGAAACAAGATAAGTGGACCGTTTTATTTTTCTACCCAATGGACTTCACTTTCGTATGTCCAACAGAAATTACAGCAATGAGTGACCGTTATGATGAGTTTGAAGACTTGGATGCAGAAGTAATCGGTGTTTCCACTGATACTATTCATACTCACTTGGCATGGATTAACACTAACCGTGATGATAATGGGCTTGGACAGCTTGAGTATCCTTTAGCTGCAGATACTAACCATTCTATTTCTCGTGAATACGGTGTATTGATTGAAGATGAAGGTGTGGCACTTCGCGGATTATTCATCATCAGCCCTGAGGGTGAATTGATGTACTCGGTTGTTAACCATAACAATATCGGCCGTGATGTAGAAGAGACACTTCGTGTTCTTCAAGCATTACAAACAGGCGGACTTTGCCCGGCAAACTGGAAGCCTGGTCAAGAGACACTTTAATACAATGTAATGGCCTAGCAAAGGGATTTGTTAGGCCATTTCCATACAATATTTTCAATAAAATTATAATGAAAAATAGAGGTGAACAAGGATGAGATTAAGATCACCAATGCCCGAACTTGAAGGTGCAACTACCTGGTATAATGGAGAGGTGACGAAAGAAGATTTAACTGGAGGAAAACCTACACTTATTCATTTCTGGTCCATAAGCTGCGGCTTATGTAAGGAAGCTATGCCTAATGTAAATGAATTTCGTGATAAATATAAGGACAAGCTAAACGTCATTGCTGTTCATATGCCTCGTTCTGAGAAGGACTTGGATCTTGAGGAAATCAAGAAAGTTGCTGAAGATCATGATATTACTCAACCGATTTTTGTTGATAACGCTCATAAATTAACTGATGCTTTTGAAAATCAACATGTACCAAGTTATTATGTTTTTGATGAAGAATGTCAACTACGGCATTTTCAAGCTGGCGGCGGCGGTATGAAAATGCTGACAAAGCGAGTAAACCGTGTATTAGGTATTAAAGAATAATAGACAGGTATTTTAAAATATAAGTATAAAAGTGACTTTGGCGATTGCTAAAGTCACTTTTTCACATTAAAAGGAATAAGGCTGCCATTGAAGAACCAATTATAAAATAATTGCAACAATATTGATTTGTTTGTATGATAAGCTAAAGACAAGATATACGGGTGGGGGATGCAGGGCTTATGAAAAAGCAATATGCTGTAATTGGGCTAGGAAGATTTGGCGGTAGTATTTGTGAAGCACTGCGTAAACAAGGTATGGAAGTTCTTGCTATAGATACAAATGAAGATAAAGTAAACAGATATGCAAGTATTGCAACACATGCAGTTGTAGCTGACTCTACCGATGAAAACACTTTAAAGAGCTTAGGAATCCGTAATTTTGACCATGTAATAGTTGCAATTGGAGACAATATCCAATCAAGTATTTTAACTACATTAATGTTGGTAGAACAAGGTGTGAAAAATATTACTGTTAAGGCTCAGAATGATTATCATGAGAAAGTATTGAACAAAATTGGGGCTCATAAGGTTGTTCATCCTGAAAGGGATATGGGCATAAGGATAGCACACAATATTGTATCGAAAAATGTATTGGATTATCTGGAACTCTCTGATGAATACAGTATTATTGAGCTTATGGCTGGTGAAACAGTCCATGGCAAATCGTTGATTGAATTGGACATCCGTGCAAAATACGGATGTAATATAATGGCTGTTAAAAGAGGAGAGCATATAGATGTGTCTCCATCAGCAAATGCATCTATAAAAAAGGGAGATGTGTTAATTGTTATAGGCGCTGATACAGACATTTCACGAATGGAGCGCGCCCTTTTTGATGATGACTAATAAAGAAAAAACTCCCGCAAAATGCGGGAGCTTTTTTAGATTTCCATAATAATAGGCAGGATCATTGGTTTACGCTTTGTTTTTTCATATAAGAATGGTCCTAACATATCTGTAATTTCATTTTTAATTTCTGACCATTGGCTTGTCTTTCTTTCCATCATTCCATTGAGATGATCAGCTAGTTTATTTTGAGCTTCATTAATCAAGTCACCAGATTCACGCATATAAACAAAACCACGTGAAATGATATCTGGTCCTGCCTCAACCTTAAACTCTTTCATGTTCAGGCTCACTACTACAACTACAAGCCCTTCTTCTGAAAGTATCCGTCTGTCTCTAAGGACGATGTTTCCAATATCACCAATTCCGTTACCGTCTACATAAACAGAACCGGATGGTACTTTACCAGCTAAATTACCCTCATTTTTATCAAGGGCCAGCACATCACCATTATCCATTATGAAGCAGTTTTCTTCAAGTACACCGCACTCTTGTGCAAGTTTAGTATGCATCTTTAACATACGGTATTCCCCGTGAATAGGCATAAAATACTTAGGCTTCATTAACCTTAGCATAAGCTTTTGTTCTTCTTGACCACCGTGTCCAGAAGTATGGATGTCACTTAACGTACCGTGAATGACGTCTGCTCCTGCACGTGAAAGCTGATCAATAATCCGGCTTACACTTAAATTATTACCAGGAATTGGAGATGAGGAGAAAACAACTGTATCTCCAGGGATAATTTGAATTTGACGATGGGTTCCATGGGCGATTCGTGATAATGCCGCCATTGGTTCCCCTTGACTTCCGGTACATAAAATAGTTACTTGGTCGCTTGGCAGCTTATTCAGCTGAGAAGGTTCAACAAAAGTGCTCGATGGCGCGTTAATATAACCTAGCTCTAGTCCGATTTTAATAGCATTCTCCATACTGCGGCCAAATACGGCTACCTTGCGTCTGAATTTAACTGCTGATTCAACAGCCT
>NZ_SKOG01000059.1 GCF_007120195.1 Aquisalimonas sp. | reverse complement strand
TCGGCCTGCGCGGTTGCGGAGAGGCTACCAAAGGCAATGCCGGTGGCGGCAAGGCCACCAATGGCCAGTCGAGTCATACGTTTCATGGGGTCTTCTCCTGGGGATTTTTCAAATTGGCTCATCACGCTGCTCGGGGCAAAGCACCTCAGCGGGCCAGACGGCTTTCTCACCCTCGCAGTTACAAGCATATCAGCCCCCCGGGCCCTCGCCAGGGCACTCGACTGCGCGGGGTCAACGCCCCTGGAACTGCTGCGTGTCGCGGATGATGCCCCAGCAAAAGTAAAGCCTTTGTGTGAGTTCGAGCTGCGTGTGACATATTGACTGCACCCCGGCAAACGCTACCCGGTCGCTGAAGCGCGCCAGGAGGGCGGGTTCATTAGGTTCATTGAGTAGAAACCACTAGATTTGCTAGCACATTGTCCTATCCTTTGCAACGAAGGCTCGCATTACGCTCCGGAAGATCGGATAGCACGTGTGCGTATCCGAGTCGATTCGCATGAGCCAGTACAAGCAGGAGGTGCTCAATGATTCGCCATCTCAAGTCCGGCGCCACCCAGGAGGCTCGGGTAGAAGCCGACCGCAAGGTTCGTGAACTCGTCGAGTCGACACTCGTCGATATCGAAGCGCGTGGCGATACGGCGGTCCGTGAGCTGTCGGAGAAATTCGACAACTGGTCACCGCAGAGTTTTCAATTGAGCCAGGATGAGATCGAGCAGGCAGTCTCCGAGGTCTCTGCCCGGAATCGCGAGGATATACGCTTTGCCCAGGCTCAGATCCGCCGCTTTGCCGAAGCCCAGCGGGCCTCCATGCAAGACATCGAAGTGGAAACGCGTCCCGGTGTCGTACTGGGCCACAAGCACCTTCCCGTGAATGCGGTGGGATGTTACATCCCGGGCGGCGGCTACCCGATGGTGGCCTCCGCGCACATGAGCGTCCTGACTGCCAAGGTTGCCGGTGTCAAGCGCGTGGTGGCCGCAGCTCCGCCCTACAAGGGCAAGCCACACCCGGCGATTATCACCGCCATGCACATGGCGGGCGCCGACGAGATTCTCGTGCTGGGTGGCGTGCAGGCGGTGGGCGCCATGGCCATTGGTACCGACAGCATTTCTCCGGTCGATATGCTGGTCGGCCCCGGCAATGCCTTTGTTGCCGAGGCCAAGCGGCAGCTGTTCGGTCGCGTCGGGATCGACCTCTTTGCGGGCCCCACCGAGTCGCTGGTGATCGCCGATGACAGTGTCGATGGACTACTGTGTGCCACTGATTTGCTGGGACAGGCGGAGCACGGCACCAACTCGCCCTGCGCGCTGCTGACCAACTCGGAGTCGCTGGCCAAAGACACGCTGGAGAAGATCGACGAGCTGCTGAAGAAGCTGCCCACGGCCGACGCCGCGCGCCAGTCCTGGGAGAACTACGGCGAGGTGATTGTCTGTGACACCGAAGAGGAGATGCTACAGGTCGCCGACGAGATGGCCTACGAGCACGTGCAGGTCATGACCAGAAACCCCGATGATTACCTGGAGAAGCTCACTAACTACGGCGCCCTGTTCCTGGGGCCGCGCACCAATGTGGCCTATGGCGACAAGGTGATCGGCACCAACCACACGCTGCCCACCATGAAAGCGGCACGCTACACGGGCGGGCTGTGGGTTGGTAAGTTCCTGAAGACGTGCACGTACCAGAAGGTACTCACTGACGAAGCGTCAGCGGAAATCGGCGGCTACTGCTCGCGCCTGTGCGCACTGGAGGGGTTCGCCGGCCATGGCGAGCAGGCCAATGAGCGGGTGCGTCGCTACGGCAAGCGGGATGTACCTTACGCGGCGGCGGTGGACGCATGAAACTGCCCACGACGCCGAGCCTGCGCCTGGACAGGCGCAGCGCTCTGGTGACAGGGGCAACCAAGGGATTGGGCCTTGCGGCGGCCTGCGCGCTGGCGCAGGCAGGCGCCCGCGTGACATTGGTCGCGCGCAACGCCGAGGAACTCGCACAGGTCGTCGAAGCGTTCCGTCAGGGGGCGCTGCAGGCCGAAGCCGTGGCGCTCGATATCAATGACCTCGATGCCATACGGGATGCCCTGGCGGGAGCTGTTTTTGACATTCTCGTCAATAACGCCGGCACCAATCGTCCGAAGCCGCTTGCCGAGACCACCCAGGGCGATTACGACGCGGTAATGGGGCTCAATGTACGGGCCACCTACTTCGTGACGCAGCACGTGGTGGAAAGCATGCCAAGCGGCGGCAGTGTCATCAATATGTCCTCCCAGATGGGCCACGTCGGCGCGCCCAACCGCAGCCTCTACTGCGCATCCAAGGCCGCCGTGGAAGGGATGACCAAGGCCATGGCTGTCGAACTCGGGGCACAGGGCATTCGGGTCAACAGCCTCTGCCCGACCTTCGTGGAGACGCCCATGACAGCGCCATTCTTCCAGGAGCCGGGGTTTCGAGAGACCGTCCTGGCGCAGATCCCGCTGGGGCGCATCGGCCAGCTCGAAGACATCATGGGGCCGGTGGTGTTTCTCGCCTCACCCGCCGCGGCGTTGGTCACGGGCAGCGCCTTGATGGTCGATGGCGGCTGGACGGCCCACTGACTGACACCCTCAGTGGCCTGGGGCGGGGGTGCGCCTGGCGCGCCCCGCTGCATCGACTCGCGGGCTGACCAACCGTCGTGCACCAACCGAGCAAATCAGGAGCCGAGCTCGTCCGTGGCGGCCTGCTTATGGGCGACCAGGGCCATTAGCCGACGGTCACGCCACTCCTGGCGTGCAGGCAGCTCGGCCGCGGGGCGCTGACGACGCAGCTCCGTTTCAAGGGCCGCGAGTACCTCGTCGTTCCAGGGCGCAGGCCCGGTGCGTTGCATGTCGACGGTGGTGTAGAGGGGACCGTAGCGGCGCGCATAGTCCACGACCCCTCCCGGGGCGTTCAGGTCGATGGTTTCCAGCGCACCCATGAACGACCATCGCAGGCCCAGGCCGTCCTTGACCGTCTTGTCGATGTCCTCCGCCGAGACGTACCCGTCCTGGAACAGACGCAGTGCCTCGGTGAGCAACGCCCCCTGCAAGCGATTGAGCACGAACCCCTCGATCTCCCGACGCACGTGGATGGGCTTCTGCCCGATCTGGCGCATCAGCGCCATGGTGCGTTCGACCACCTCGGGGGCCGTCTGCGGTCCGGGGACAACCTCGACCAATGGCACAAGATAGGGCGGGTTGACGGGGTGGGCCACCAAGCACCGCCAAGGCCGTTCAAGGTGACCGGTAAATTCGGATGCGACGATACCCGACGTGGAACTGGCGAGGATGGCATTGCCGTAGGCGTGGCGCTCCATCTCCGAGTAGATGGATCGTTTAATATCCGTATTCTCGGGGCCGCATTCCTGGACATAGTCTGCGCCTTGCAGCGCGTCGTGCAGGTCGCTGGACAGCGTGACACGGTCCAGGATCTCGCCCGATGCGCTGATCAGGCCCGCCGCCTCCAGATCATGCAGGGAGGTTGCCATTGCCTCCCGAGCGGCCTTGAGCGTCGACTGGTCCACATCGAAGAGGCGAACGGGCACGCCCGCTCGCGCGAAGACGATGGCCCAGGCGCGCCCGATCAATCCCGCGCCGATAACCGCGACGGTGCTGCCCATGCCGAGCTCTCCTCCGATCCGCCCCATGTATCACCTTGCCGACCCGCCCCCAGCATATTAGGCATCACCCGAGTGCCCGGCAAGCGGGGCACCGATCGCGGTCCAGATCATCCAGCCGGAGGTGGTGAAGTACAGCAGGCGGTCGCCCGCGCACACGTCCCCGCGGAGGATTAGCTCCTTGGCGAGGATGAGCCGCAGCCCGCCGGCGCCGTGGACGATGCACTTGGGCTTCCCGGTGGTGCCCGAGGAGTACAGGATTCGGCGCGTTGGAGAAGCGCGCCCGTGGCCAATGCCCGGCCACGGGCGCGTCCGCCTGTTCGGCCTCAGCCGCTTAGAGGCACTCCTCGATTTCCTCGAGGGATGGCAGATTGTCCATGGTCCGGCTCAGGTTAAACGGCACCGACAAATCCCGCCAGGTGGCGTACTCCTTCAAGTAGCTGATCTGCGAGTGGTAGACCATGGCGTGCCGCGGGTCCTCGCAGGCGCCCCGGACAATCACCTCATTGGTGGCCTCCTGGACGCGCTGCAGATCCTCCTCGGGGATCTGGGTGATC
>NZ_SKOG01000137.1 GCF_007120195.1 Aquisalimonas sp. | reverse complement strand
TTGAAAGCGCCTGGTCTCCGGCTGGAGAGTAACGGTGTGCAACACCGCACGGTGTTCAGCCACCGTGCCGTCGTAGAAACGTGTTCTCATTGCGAAGGCCACTTTCGGCAGGCGGAAGGTCAAGAATCCGTTGGGCGTCATGTTGTAAAGCTCCACGACCTCACCGCCCTGCAAATGGCCTTTCGCTTGCTGGTCTTCGGGGGCGCACTGGTAGAATCGCTCGTCGAAGTCCGACGGCAGCAATGGGTTCCTCGTCTTCTCCCAGTGCGCGTCATACGTTCCCGCCAGGTTTACCCGGGGCAGCCAGTGGCGAGGGACCGGCCCGAAACCTGCCGGTGTTCCTCTCCACCAGTCATGGTACGGTCTGTTGGGGTATTCGATGTTAGGTGCTCGCGACCCAATCACATTCTTCCTCCGCATAGCGAATCCCACGCCAACCGGGTTGCGTGGCTCCCATCCATGCCGTTTTGGGTCTTGGTCCGTCTGATCGGTTCCGCCAAAGGCGCGCTCGTACCGGATCGGCAGCCGGGTGAATGGCACCGAGCGCGAGAGGCGCACGCCGAGCACCCCACGCTCAATGATTCGATCCCCATGGACGCGCAAAGTCTTGTCAATGTTGGATACCTTCACACGCACATCGACCGCCTCGGCGGCTTGACCATTCGGACTGAAGGCGCAGCCATCAACGATCACGTCGGTGCGTGGCTTCTTATGTATCAAGTCCGCCTCGTGGGCCAGACTGGAGGTTTCCGGCGCGCCGTGGAATTCCGGGAAATAAGCGATCTTGGCCTGCTCTTCATCGAGCACTTGCTGGCCATCCGGTTGAATGACAAAGGAGCCCTTGATCGCCACGATCCACTCCTCGGCCCCATTCTCGTCGCGGACCCAAGTATTGTCCGTGGCAAACGGCGTCTTGTTCTCGAGCAGCCACATTGGGACGGCCAATACCACTGGGTTAGTTGATCTGCACCGAGCCGCCTTTGATGCGGTTTACGCCCGAGGAGCGGCTCAGCAGGTAGGTGCCGCGCAGCAGGATCTTGCCCGCCCGGGTCAGGGTGATGCTGGCGCGGCCGCAGCGAAGCACGATCTCCCGGTCCGCCCGCAGCTCGAGACGCTGCCCGTCGGCCTCGGCGGTCACGCCGTGCAGCCTTGGCGCCACCCCCTCGGTCTGGTGCATGCGGCCCATAACCAGCGGGCAAGCGGGGTTGCCGTTTTCGAACATGAGCGCCAGCTCCAGGCCGATATCGTCGTGGCGAAGCGCGACCGTGCTGCGGGCGCGTATCCCGGTCTCGCTGGCATTGCCGGGGAAGGCCACCAGCGGCTCACCGTCCTCGTTGATGCTGACCAGAAGGCCGATGACAACACCGTCGATGCGGTTGCCTGCCTCATCGGCGTGCGGCTTTACAGTGCCTGCCACGATATCCTCGGCCATGGTTGTTCTCCCTTCGCGCTGTGCCTCCGCTAGTTCTGCAGTACCTTCTTGCCCTTGATCACGACGTTCTTGTTGGCCTTGGTATTGACCTCACCGGAGCCCTTGGTGGTGATGTCCTTGCCCTCGATGATGATGGTGCCGTCCTTCTTCATGGTGATACTGGCCTTGCCGGTCTTGATCACGACCTGCTCGCCCGCCTCGATGGTGAGCTGCTTCCCCACTTGCAGGGAGTCGTTGTCGCCCACCGAGCTGCTGCGGTTGCCACCGACGTTCTCGTCGCTGCTGCCAATCACCTTCTCGGTCTTACTGGCGCCAACCGTTGTGCTTTGGAGACCGCCAACGATGACGGAGCGGGCCCCGCCAACGTTGGTTTCCTGAGCGCCGCCGACGTTCACCATGTCATTGATGCCGACGGACGCGGTGCGGGTGAGCGCGACGGTGAGGGTGTCATGCTTGGAGACCGTGTGCGCGCGGTCCTGGGCAACCGTGACGGACTCGTTACCGCCCACCGTCTCCGTGCGGTCGGCGCCGATCTGTATCGTTTCATTTGCGCCCACACTGCAGTGCTCGTCGTTGCCCACGCTCTTGCTGCGGTCGTGGCCCACGGCATGACTCTCATCGTTGCCCACGACGATGTCCTGATCCTTCTCGGCATGGACGTGCAGCAGCTCCTCGCCGGCGGTGTCGTCCATCGAGATTTCGTTGTACCCGCCGCCGCCCGGTGTGGAGTTGGACTTCACGCCGCTGACCATGGCGGCGTCGGGCAGGTCGAAGGGCGGCATGGCGGCGCCGTTATACACCCGCCCAGTGATGATCGGCCGGTCCGGGTCGCCCTCGAGGCACTCGACAATCACCTCCTGGCCGATCCTCGGTACCGCCACGGCGCCCCATTGCTTGCCGGCCCACGGGTGGCTGACCCGCACCCAGCAGGAGCTGTTTTCGTCCGCCTTGCCGTAGCGGTCCCAGTGGAACTGGACCTTCACCCGGCCGTACTGGTCCGTCCAGATCTCCTCGCCAGATTTTCCAACGACGATCGCGGTCTGCGGACCCTGCACCACCGGTTTCGGGGTTGAGCGCCGGGGCCGGAAAGGCGTCCTGGAATCGAGCGCCGAGAACCGGCACTGGTAGCCGGGGCCTGTACTGTCGGCACCCCCGCTCTCGAACCCGTCGGACTCGAACTCATAGCTCGCCGCGACCACCAGGTATTCCCGGTTCTGGTCCTCGCGCGGATAATCGGTGAGCTCAAAGAGGCCACCGACAAGCAACCCGCGTGTGTCGCCCTCACCGCGAAAGACTTCGTATTCGGCCTGCAGCTCCTCCACCCTGACGCGCGAGTAAGCCTCGCCGTCGGAGAGTTCCTGGTAGTGGCCGGGATAGTCGTAGTACTCGAGGTCGGCCATGGTGTGCTCGCGCACCTGGCTGGAGACGGAACGTAGGCTCTTGCTCGGGGCGGTGAAGTCGAAATCGTTCATGGCAAAGGCCCCTGGCTGCACCTCCTGCAGGGCCCGCCACGTCCACAGGTATTCCTGCTCCCCAACCGCGTGGTGTCCCGGCGGGTAGTACGGGATCTGCTCGCAGCCCGGGCAAGGCATATGACAGTTGGGGGAATCGGCAAGGACCAGGGTGTGCTTGTCTTCGTCGTGACGAAAGAAGTAGTAGATGCCTTCGTGCTCCATGAGCCGGCTGACGAAACTCAGGTCCGTCTCGCGGTACTGGACCACGTACTCGCGGGTTCGATAGGTTCCCGTGAGGGAATCCTCGAAATCCGTGAAGCCGTGCTCTCGGAACACCTCCGCCACGATCTCGGGCACCGATTGATTCTGGAAAATGCGACAGTCGGCCGTTCGGCCCAGGAACCACAGCCAGGGGACCACCGTCGCCTCGTAGTGGGCCAGATTTCCCTGGTAGCCCTGCATCATGAAACGGCTGATGTGGCCGTTGAAGAACCGTTCGCCGCCGTCGGCGAGTGCCAGCCGCACCGTGACGTTCTCGCCGAGCAAGTCCTGGAGCTGGATGGTGTCATCGGGGCTCAGGAGATCCAGGCGATACTGGAAGACGCGCCCCAGCTCTTCAGTCGCCTCTATGCGCCGCAGCGCGAGCACGTCCTCACCGAGCGGCGTCCGCAGGGCAAGGCGTCGGTGGTGTTGCGCGATCGTTCGTTTCGTAACGCTCATCTGCTCGTCTCGCGCCATTAGACGATGAGCCGCGGTGCACCCTTCTCACCCGAGCGAAAGACGCGGCATCGCACCGCGAGTCCGCTCGACGGCCGGCGCCACGAACCCCGGCCACTCCATTGAGTCTAGCAGAGCAACAGGGCAGAAGGCCTTGTGTGGGGGCATGGAAGACTTCGCAGCCCTACATGGGCAACATGAACGTCTCCGCCTCGACCACACCTCCCTTGCTGATGACTGTGGTGAGGTGGTCACAGGACACTGGGCTGTTGACGCTGGAGGTGGCTACCAGCGGGTCGGTGGGTAGACGCAGGGAGCTGATCGGCCATCCAAGGGATTCAACATATTAGCTGAATCCCTTGGCTTCGCCGGGAGGGCTTACGGGTCTAACTCATTGCCTTCGGGGTAACTATTTCTTCCGCAATCTTCGTCAGTTGACGACCCGTCTCTTCTTCCTCATCAAGTGTCTGCTGCAGGAGCATACAGGCGCGCTCGTGGCCCGCTCGTTGCGCGAGGGCGCGGGTGGTGCCATAACTGGCAATCGCGTAATGCTCTACCCGCTGAGCCGTCGCGATCAGGCCGGCGTCCCGGAGGTCGCGATCGTTGGCCTTGATGAGCGCCTCTGCTTCTTTGATGATTCCTTCGATTCCATTGCACGTGTGACCCTTGAGATTTACGCCGAGTTCATCAGCGATCGCCTCCAGGCGGCTAACGTGCTCCCGGGTTAGGTGTTCGTGCCTTTTGAACGCGTCCTTCAGCGTCAGATGCTGCGACACCTCCGCCATCGCAGGCAGAGCCTGGAGAATCTGCTCTTCGGCACTGTATAGATCCTTCAGTTCGTGAATATATAGATCCTTCAAACCATTCAGCTTTTCCATGCCATTTCCCTCATGAGTAGGTTTGCAGAGCGCGTGTAGTCTCTCCGCGGTTCGCCCCGTGGTTGGATAAAGCGGATTGCTACCTGCGTTATCATCGGCCTGCGTCGGATACCGGCAAGTTGCTACGCCTCCAGGCGTCCCCTGCCCCGGTGCCGCCCGCCAGCCACCCCACAGCGACACGTCATAGAGATACGCGCCCGCATGGCCGCAGGTTCCGCAGAAATTGGGGTTACGCATAGGGCTGGCCCAGCGAGCGCCGTTCAGTTCGCCGCCAAGACCTCAAGGAGTTCTTCAGGGATGATGGTGCTACGCCTGCGGACACCTTCTTGTGCCATTACCGAGCCAATGAGCGCCCGGCGCCAGCGGGGCTGGGCGCAAACGCCCGCGGAGTACTGCCGGTTGGCTAGTGTCCTGTAACCGAGTTTCGGTTACAGGACACTAGCGCAGCAGATCGTCGAGTGTGGCCGCCAGGCGTTCGCACTGGACCTCGGTGCGCAGGCGCCGCGCCCGCACCACAGCCACCAGCTCGTCCAAGGCATGGCCGAACGCGTCGTTGACCACGAGGTACTGATACTCGGCGTGATGGGATATTTCGTTCACGGCCTCACGCATGCGTCGCGCGATGACCGCTTCAGGGTCTTGCCCCCGCGAACGCAGGCGCCGCTCTAGCTCCCAGCGTGACGGCGGCAAAACGAACACGGAGACCGCCTCCGAGATGGCATCGCGCACCTGGTGGGCACCCTGCCAATCGATCTCGAGAATTACGTCGATACCTTCCTTCAACTGCCGCTCGACCGGCTCGCGTGCGGTCCCATAGCGGTTGCCGAAGACCTCCGCATACTCCAGAAACTCGCCAGCATCCGTCATGGCGGAGAAGGTGGCCTCGTCAACGAAGAAGTAATGCTCACCATCGAGTTCGTTGGCGCGCTGGGGCCGCGTGGTGTGGGAGATGGACAACGCGATGCCGGGCACGGTGCCCACTAGGGCGTTGACCAGGCTGGTCTTGCCGGCACCCGAAGGCGCCGAAATGATGTACAGGGTGCCGATCATCAACGACAGTCTCACTCCAGATTCTGGATCTGCTCGCGCATCTGCTCGATCAGCACCTTCATATCCACGGACGCGTTCGTGGTCTCCAGCGCGGCGGACTTCGAGCCCAGGGTATTGGCCTCGCGATTGAGCTCCTGCATGAGGAAGTCCAGGCGCCGCCCGACGGGCTCCTGGCGCTGCAGCACGCCCTGAATCTCCTGGACGTGGGCCTCGAGCCGATCCAGCTCCTCGGCCACATCCATGCGTTGGGCGATATAGATGAGCTCCTGTTCCAGCCGTCCCGGGTCGGCGGGCTGCTCAAGCTCAGCGAGGCGGTTCTCCAGCTTGGTGCGCAGCCGCTGGTTGATCTCCGGCAGCTTGCCGCGGATCTCGCCAGCGAGCGCTGCCAGCTGCTCCGCCCGCTGGCGGATGATCACCACCAGGCGCTCGCCCTCGCGCTCGCGGGTGGCCACGAACCCATCCAGGGTCTCACTCAGCAGCGCCAGGGCCGCCTCGCGCACGGGCTCCAGATCCCGGCCCTGGTCTTTAAGCACCCCGGGCATGCGCAACAGGTCCGTCGCCGGGATAGGCGCCGCACCGCGCAGACGGACATTGATCTCCCGCGTCGCGGTGAGCAGCTGATCCACGTAATCCCAATTGAGCTCCACACGGGCAGAGGCGAGCGCGGATTCGAAGCGCAGCGCACACTCAACCTTGCCGCGGCCCAGTCGCTTGCCGACCTCCTCGCGCACCGCCGGCTCCAACTGGCGCAGCTCCTCCGGTAGCCGCGGGTGGATGTCCAGGTATCGGTGGTTAACCGAGCGCACTTCCCAGGCCAGTCGACCCCAGTCGCCTTGGGTTTCCCGGCGCTCGAACGCGGTCATACTACGCGGCATGGCGCCTCTCCCCTTTGGGTGTCGCATGTCTGCATGATGGAGTCGTCATCTTACGCATTCTCATCGGCGGGCAAAACTGCAGCCCGCCAAGTTACCGCAAGCGGGCGAGGGATCCCCCTTCGACAAGCGCGCAGCCATTCCGGTGATTCCTTCGCCACTGTGTTACTCTTTGCGCCGCTCATTTCCTGCACCCCGGAGGTCCCTGCCATGCGCCCCAGCGGCCGTGAGCCCGATCAGCTTCGCCCCATCCGACTGACGCGGCGGTTCACCAAGCATGCCGAGGGCTCCGTGCTCGTTGAGTTCGGTGACACCCAAGTGCTGTGCACAGCCTCCGTGGACGAGGGTGTCCCCGGATTCCTTCGCGGCAAAGGCCGCGGCTGGGTGACCGCCGAGTACGGCATGCTGCCGCGCTCGACGGGCTCGCGCATGGGGCGTGAGGCGGCCCGCGGCCGCCAGCAAGGCCGGACCGTGGAGATCCAGCGCCTGATCGGACGCTCCCTGCGGGCCGCTATCGACATGGAGGCCCTCGGCGAGCGCACCGTGGTCATCGACTGCGATGTGCTGCAAGCAGACGGCGGCACGCGCACCGCGGCCATCACCGGTGGCTACGTGGCCCTGGCAGACGCCATGACCACGCTCATCGAGCGCAGACTACTGCGGCGCAGCCCGCTGCATGGGCAGGTGGCATCCGTCTCCGTGGGCATCTACCGCGGCATCCCGGTGCTGGATCTGGACTACGCCGAAGACAGCGAAGCCGAGACCGATATGAACGTGGTCATGAACGATGCCGCCGCCTTTATCGAGGTTCAGGGAACCGCCGAAGGCCATGCCTTCCGCCGGGATGAGCTGGAGGCCATGACCACACTGGCTGAAAAAGGTATCGCCGAACTGGTGACGCATCAGCGCGAGGCGCTGGGGGGGCCATAATGCAGCGTGCGGTCTTTGCCAGCAACAATGCCGGCAAGGTGGCCGAGGTCGCAGAGATGCTTCGGCCCACGGGTTACACCGTTGTGCCCCAGTCCGAGTACCTGGTGCCGGAAGCTGAAGAGACCGGGCTGACGTTCGTTGAGAATGCCCTGATCAAGGCCCGCAATGCCTGTCAGTACACCAGCCTGCCGACCATCGCGGACGACTCCGGGCTGGAAGTGGACGCCCTCCAGGGCGAGCCCGGTATCCACTCCGCCCGCTACGCCGGGGAGCACGGCGACGACGCCGCCAATAACAGCCTGTTGCTGGCCGAACTCGCGGGTATTCCCGAGCCCCAGCGCACGGCACGATTCCGTTGCGTCATGGTCTATCTTCGACACGCCGAGGATCCGGCGCCGCTGATTTGCCAGGGCGTCTGGGAAGGTCGCATCCTTGAGGCGCCGCGCGGCGAAGCCGGCTTCGGCTATGACCCGGTGTTCTGGGTGCCGGGCGAGAACTGCAGCGCCGCCGAGCTGCCGCCGGAGACCAAAAACCGGCTGAGCCACCGGGGCCAGGCGCTGGGGGCATTGCTACGGGCCTTGCGTGGAGGATGAATTCGCACCGATGCCCGCCATGACCCCGCCACCGCTGGGCCTGTATGTCCACCTGCCCTGGTGCGTGCGCAAATGCCCGTATTGCGATTTCAACTCTCATACGGCCCCGGACCATCTGCCGGTAAACGACTACCTGGCGGCCCTGCGCACCGACCTCGACGGTGAGCTGGCCCGGGCGGGCAGCCGCGCCATCGAGACCGTATTCATCGGCGGAGGCACCCCCAGCCTGTTTCCGCCGGAGGCCATCAGTACCCTGCTGGGCTGGCTCGCCGATCGGCTCACTCCGGACGCCGAGATCACCCTGGAAGCCAATCCCGGCACCGTGGAACAGGGCCGCTTCGCCGCCTTCCGTGCGGCGGGCGTCAACCGCCTGTCTATCGGCGTGCAGAGCTTCGACGCCGAGCGCCTGGAGCAACTGGGGCGCATCCACGGTCCGACCGAAGCCCGGAAGGCCATCGACGCCGCCCACGACGCTGGCTTTAGCACGTTCAACGTTGACCTGATGTTCGCGCTCCCCGGCCAGGAGCCGACCGGCGCCGAGCGCGACATCCAAGAGGCGATCCACCTGGGTGCGCCGCACATCTCCCATTACCAGCTCACCATCGAGCCCAACACGGTGTTCTACGCGAGGCCGCCCGCGCTGCCGGACGAGGACAGCGCCTGGGCCATGCAGCAGCGCTGTAGCGACCGCTTGCGCGCCGCGGGCTTCCAGCGCTACGAAGTCTCCGCCTGGAGCCGGCCCGGGCACCCGTGCCGGCATAATCTCAACTACTGGCGCTTCGGTGACTACCTCGCCATTGGCGCTGGCGGCCACGCCAAGCTGACAGACGCGGCCACAGGCGCCATCGAGCGCTACCGCAAAGTCAAAGTGCCGGCGTTGTACATGCAGCGGTCGCGCCAGGGGCGCCCGGACGCCGAACACGAAAGCGTGCCGGAGACAGAACGCCCGATCGAGTTCATGATGAACGCACTGCGGCTGGACGATGGCTTCGAGTTGCCCGCCTTCGAGCAGCGCACCGGCTTGGCGCGCTCGGTCATCGCCTGGCAGCTGCAACGGGCTCTGGATGAAGGGCTGCTGGAGCAGATCGGCGAGCGGGTTCGCACAACGGCTGCGGGCCATAATTACCTGAACACCCTGCTGCAACGCTTCCTGCCGGGGCAGCCATGATCACCGAGACGACCATCGACTGCCCATACTGCGGCGAGCCCTTCACCACCGTGGTGGACTATTCCGAAGGGGGACAGCACTACATTGAGGACTGCCAGGTATGCTGCCAGCCCATCGAGTTCGTCGTGGACGTGGATGTCGCCGGCGACCTCCTCGGTGTCACCGTGCTGCGCGATGACGAGTAAACGTCGACATGGACGTTTGTGGCATCCGGGTTTATATAAACAGGATGAGTGATTATCACCCGATCGGATGCGAAACGTACGCCGCTCTCGAGATTGCGATCGTGCAGGGTGTGCGCCTACGTGTCGGCTGGCAGAGTCCGGATGGGCGCTGGCACCTGGAGCCGTTGTTGCCGGTGGATCTGCGCACGCGACGGCACGAGGAGTACCTGATCGCGCAGCGCACGGTGGGCCGGCCATTGGAGATCCGGCTCGATCGCATTCGGCGGTTCAAGCCGATGTGAGGTGGTGCGGCTTGGATGGCGGAGCGACGCGGCTAATCGAAGGGCGTAGGGTGCATTAGCCGCAGGCGTAATCTACCGCCAGGCTTGGACGGCTCGAGTGCGCTGGTGACCGGCAGCACGGTGGGTATCGGGGTGGCGATCGCGCAAACACCGGCCCTGCACCGTGGCCACTTGCTCTCGTGCGCCTGCGGCGCGGTTAATTGGACGGTGGATTACGCTACGCTAATCCACCCTACGTGGTGGGGTCCTGCCATGGTCCCGGGCCCGATCGAAGGGCGTAGGGTGCCATTAGCGGCAGCGTAATGCACCGTCAAACAAACCGCGCCAAAGGCGCACAGCCGCCACATGACTCGTGCGCCTGCGGCGACATGTCATCGACGGTGGATTACGCTGCGCTAATCCATGCCACTTCGGAAGGGGACTCCCACCGGTTGGCTCGGGGCGTGTATTGGCCGAAGGCGCAATGCGTCGACGGCGCGCCTTTTCCATTTACAGCAGCGCCATCTGCCGCTCCGCCTCGAGATCCCGCGGTTCCAGCCCCGAGGCGGTTACCCCCAGCAGCCGCACGGCGCGTCGCGCCACCTCGGTTTCCTGCAGCAACGCGTCCAGCACCGGTAGCATGTCCACCGCTTCGCGCAGGGGCAGCCGGCCGGTGCGGCGGCGGGTGATGAGCTCGAAATCGGCGTATTTCACCTTCAGGGTCAGCGTGCGGGCCTGCAGGCCCTTCTGGGTGAGGCTCGTGGCCACCTTGCCCGCGAGGGGCTCCAGCGCCGCCAGCATGTCGGCGCGGGCGGCCACGTCGCGGTGAAAGGTGGTCTCCGCGCCCACGGACTTGCGCTCGCGCGTGGGCTGCACAGGGCGCTCGTCCACGCCGCGGGCGATACCGTAGTAAAACGGCGCCCGCTTGCCGAAGACGCGCTGCAGCGCGAGCAGATCCCACTGTTTCAGGTCCGCGCCAGTGTGGATGCCCAGGTCATGCATACGCGCCTCCGTTGCCTTCCCCACCCCGTGAATCCTGCCCACAGGCAGCGCGCTGACGAACGCGGCACCCTCCTTCGGGGTGATCACGGTGAGCCCGTCGGGCTTGTCCAGATCCGAGGCCTGCTTGGCCAGAAACTTGTTGTAGGACACGCCCGCAGAACCGGTGAGCCCGGTCTCATCCCGAATGCGCGCGCGGATGGCCTGGGCCACCCGCGTGGCTGAGCCGCCGAACCCGAGCGTTTCGGTGACATCCAGGTAGGCCTCGTCAAGTGACAGTGGCTCCACCAAGTGCGTGTAATCCAGGAAGATGGCGCGGATCTGGCGGGAAATCGCCCGATAGGCCTCAAAGCGCGGGCGGATAAAAACAGCCTCCGGGCACAACCGTACCGCGCGCGCGGCGGGCATGGCGGAGTGGATGCCGTACTGGCGGGCTTCATAACTGGCAGCGGCAACGACTCCGCGGCCAGTCGGCGAGCCGCCCACCACCACGGGACGACCGCGCAGGGCGGCATCGTCGCGTTGCTCCACGGACGTGTAAAAGGCATCCATGTCCACATGAAGGATCTTGCGCGGTTCCTCGCTCATGACCGGGATTCTACCGCGGCGAACCGGCATTGCGCGGGGTTCGATCGCCAGCCCCACATGGCACAATGCATCCATGGCAAAGACTCCTTGCAGTGCAGACGCCCTGGCCCGAATCCGCGCAGCGGTCGGTGAAGCAGGCTGGGTGGAGGGCGACGCCCAGGCACCCTACCTGCAGGAATGGCGCGGCGTGTTCCACGGCCGTGCCGCCGCCGTGGTGGCCCCCGGGTCGACGGACGAAGTCGCCGCAGTCATGCGCCTGTGCCATGAGGCCGGCATCGGCGTGGTGCCGCAGAGCGGGAATACCGGGCTTTGCGGCGGCGCAGCGCCGGACCCCTCCGGCAGCCAGATCCTGCTGAGCCTGCGGCGCATGCACCGCGTCCGCGAGGTGGATTCGGCCAACGACACACTGACTGCGGAGGCGGGCTGCGTGCTGGCTACCCTGCAACGCGCGGCGAGCACGGCAGACCGCCTGTTCCCGCTTAGCCTTGCCGCCGAGGGCAGCTGCATGCTCGGCGGCAACCTGGCGACGAATGCCGGTGGCACCAACGTGCTGCGCTACGGCAACGCCCGGGATCTATGCCTGGGCCTGGAGGTGGTGCTGGCGGACGGGCGCGTGTGGCACGGACTCACCGGGCTGCGCAAGGACAACAGCCGCTACGACCTCAAGGACCTCTTCATCGGCGCCGAAGGCACTCTGGGCGTGATCACCGCCGCAGTCCTGCGCCTGTTCCCGCGTCCTCGCCAGATCCAGACGGCGCTTCTGGCGCTCGATTCGCCAGCCACCGCCGTGGCACTGCTGCCCGCGCTGCGCGAGGCCGGCGGCGACACGCTCACCGCCTGCGAGCTCATGAGCCGCACCAGCCTGGCCATGGCGCTTGCGCACATACCCGGGTGCCGTGATCCGTTCGACGCCACGCATCCCTGGTATCTGCTGGTGGAGCTGTCCACGCCGCAGGCCGGGGATGGACTGCGCGGCGCGTTGGAGAAGGCGCTCTCCCGGGAACTTGAGCACGGGCACATCCTGGATGCCGTGGTGGCGGAGTCCATGGACCAAGCCCGCGCCCTGTGGCATCTGCGCGAGAGCATCCCGGAGGGTCAGCGTTGTGAGGGGGCCAGTATCAAGCACGATGTCTCCGTTGCCGTCTCGCAGGTGCCGGCGTTTCTCGAAGCGGCCAGTACCCAAGTGGAGACGGCGCTACCGGGTATTCGCGTGTGCCCCTTCGGCCACATCGGTGACGGCAATATCCACTTCAACCTGTCCCAGCCCGAGGCCATGGACGCAGGGGCCTTCCGTGCCCGCTGGGATGACTGCAACCGCATCGTCCACGATGTGGTCACGGCCATGGGCGGCTCCATCGCCGCCGAGCATGGGGTTGGGCAGCTGAAGGTGGCAGAGCTGGAGCGGCTGAAGGACCCCGTGGAGCTGGAGCTCATGCGCAGCGTCAAGCGGGCGCTGGATCCGACGGGTATCATGAATCCGGGAAAGGTGGTGCGGTGACACGACGATCAGCCATGACACGGCACCGCGTCCGATCGAAGGGCGTAGCCATTAGCGCCAGCGTAATCCACCCTACGGCGGGCGACCTAAAGTCGTGTAGTGATGGGGACAGCCGGGCGCGCCTCACGACGTCCGATCCGCCGCGAGATACTCGCGCACGGACACGACCTTGCCGCTATAGGCCGCCGCACCCCCGGTAAGTAGCCCGAGCACGGCGCTGGCGGTCTCCTCGGGCGGGGCGGCCCAGTTGTCCACATTCTGCTCGGGGTATATCTGCCGGACAGTCTCCGTAGCGCTGACTGACGGCGATAGAGACACGCAATGGACACCGTCCGCGTGCGCCTCGGCGGCGATGGCCAGGGTCAGTCGGTCCAGCCCTGCCTTGGACACGCCGTAGGGCACATTCAGAAAACCGGTTCGCACGGCCGCGCCTGACGTGATGTTGATGATCGTTCCGGCGCCGCGCCGGCGCATCTCCGGTAGCACCGCCTGGGCGCAGTAAAAGGCGCCACTCAGGTTGGTTTCCAGAATTCGCGCCCAGAGCTCGGCGTTCGTCTCCGCCAGCGGAATATCCCCGACCATCAGCCCGGCGTTGTTCACGAGTGCGTCGATTACACCGAACCGGTTCCATGCCGCCGCCACGACCCCGGAGACAGCGGCTGGATCCCGGACGTCTGCAGGCACCGTTAACGATTCCCCCGGCAGCGCCTCCCCAAGCCGCTCCAGTCGCTGTGGGTCCCGTGCTGTGAGCACCAGACGCGCACCGGCATCGGCAAGCCGTGCGGCCATGGCCTGCCCAAGACCACCGCTGGCACCCGTGACCATGACGACACGCCCTCTCAGATTCGGTGCGGATTCGCGAGTCGTTTTCATGGCACCTGCTCCACGAGCGCATCCCGCCATTCCCGTATGCGCCGCTCGTCGGCGAGCAATTCGTCACCCTCCACCAGGCGCTGCCACTGGAGCATGGCGACGGTGCTGTAATCCGCATAACCCGGCGTCTCGCCATTCACCCACTCCTGCTGGGTTAGGAGCTGGCGAAGCGGCATCAGCTCGGCCAGGGCGGCCTGCAGGTGCTCGGGGCGCTCGGCGCGAAGTTCGGCGACGGTCTTGCCCAGGCGCTGTTCACGCGTGCTGACGAAGTAGTCGTGGTCGGCCGGATCCAGATGGTTTGCCACAACCGACGGCATGACCAGTCGCACCAGCGCCGGGGCCAGCCGGGTGTCCGCCCACGTGTTCACGAATCGCGCGATGCCGCGCGCGTTGGCGCCCCCGAACAACGCCGGCCGGTCGGGATAGGCGTCCTCCAGGTAACAGGCGATGGCCCAGGAGTCGCTTACAATCTCGTCACCGTCCACGAGCACCGGCACTTTCTCCTGCCCGCTGAAGGCGATGCGGTCCTTGTCTGTGAAGCGGCAGGGTATGCGTTCGGCTTCCAGCCCCTTGTGCGCCAGGGCCAGCCGCGCACGCCAGCAAAACGGACTGAAGCGCAGATCACGGGCACCGACGAGTTCGTAGAGTTGACGCGCCATTGACCCTAGACTCCTGATTCCTGTTGCAAACGGAAAACGCTCAGAACGGTAAATAAACCTGTACGTTGCCACCACCAAAGGCGATACGGTGCAAGCGGGCCGTAGGGTTCAGCGTGATATGACCCCCGCGGGCCTGATCCACCGTGATTTGCAGTGGCAGCGTCAACTTGCTGTACAAGCCACGCGCGTCATCCACCTCGCCGTCCTCCCGCTTGCGGATGTCGGCATAATTCAGAAAAACGCCCGGGGCGAATTGCATGCGCTCATTAAAACGCCATGTGACCCCACCATAG
>NZ_SKOG01000157.1 GCF_007120195.1 Aquisalimonas sp. | reverse complement strand
TCTCCGGGGCCTGTTACCGTGCCGCCAACTGGCTCGATGTCGGCCTCACCACCGGCCGTGGCCGACAGGACCGTGACCATCGTCGCCACAATGCCGCTCCCAAGCGGATCTTCCTCTATCCGCTGCGCGCCGACGCCCGAGAGGCACTGGCGTCAGCGCCATAATTAGAATTGCTGCTTGATCCGGAGGTGTGTTCTGCAGGCAGCGGGGCTTCTCCAAGGTGCCCCGCCAGCTTCCTGTCGCCAGCAGTGAAGGAGGGCGACCAATCGGAGAGAGACAGTCATGAGCCTCGCGGTTAGGAACCAGAGACTCGCCTGGAAACTCTCACTGACGAGTGCGGGCATGTTCGCCTTTGCCGTCTTTGTGTTGCCACCACTGTATGACGTGCTCTGCGATATTCTGGGGATCAACAGCGGGAGCACAGTCTCACAGCGTCGCAGACCGAGTCCGTGCAAATCGACGAATCGCGGCAGGGTGCGGTGGACTTCCTGGCCAACACCTATCAGGGGATGCCGCTGGAGTTCCGAGCGCCCAGCCCGAGCAAGTTCGAGGTGCATCCCGGCGAACTGACCGAGGTCACCTACACGGCACGCAATTTCACTGATCAGGCGGGGTGGGTGCAGGCGGTGCACAGTATCGTGCCGGGTCTGGCGAGCCAGCACGTGGAAGTGCTGCAGTGCTTTTGCTTCGAGCAACAGAAGTTCGAGGCGGGTGAATTGCGCGAACTGACCTTTGCCTCCTTTATCGCCCCTGAAATGTCCCCGCGTCATGGGGCGGTCAGTGTCTCATACACCTTCTTCCAACTGGAGAATCCCCCGGAGGACCAGAAATGAACCACGTCATCGCCTTCGCGCTGACAGCCGCCGTGGTGCTGGTGTCGCTGCCGGTAGCGGGCCATTCACTCCATGAACTGGAAGGGGATCTCAATGAGCGGGAGCGGTACGCCTAGTTTGTCGACGACAAAGCCCCCGATTTCCTCCTGGCCGGTGTCGACGGTCAGACCCTGGCTCTGGACGATCTCGCCGGTAAGGTCGTGGTGCTGAACTTCATCTATACGCGCTGTACAGAGGACTGCCCGACCCACATGGTCCTGATCAGCCGTCTGCAATCGATGATCAACGCGGCGGGTATGGCTGAGCAGGTGCAGTTCATCACCATTGCCACCGATACCGAGGATGTGCAATCCACGCGCGAGCTGATGCGTGGATACCGAACGTCGTTCGGCCTCGACTCGTCAAATTGGCGATTTCTGTTCCGAGGCGAAGAAGATTCTGCTGACACGACGGTGAAGGTGGCCGAGGCCTACGGTCTCAAGTTCGTGCCGGTGGAAGAAGAGGCCATGCAGATGCACGGCGTTGTCACCCATGTGATTGATCAGACGGGACAGATGCGCGCGCGTTTCCACGGGCTCTCGTTTGAACCGGTCAATCTCGTGTCCTACGTCAATGCCCTGGTTAATGATGAGCACTCACGCCGCTGAATCGGCGATCTCCCTCACGTCGATCCGAGCAGGGCTATTAGTGCCATTGTTCCTTGCCTTGGTGCTCGCCACAGGGTGTTCGTCGGACGATGATGAAGCCTCTGACAGCGCACAGGCGGCTGCAAGCGGTGAAACCGGGCCGCAAGGTTTCAAGCTCCGCGCGGAACCTCAGGAACTGCCGGAGGTGCCGTTCACGGATGGTGACGGTAACCCGATGACGTTCGCCCATTTCGAGGGGCAGGTGGTGGTGCTCAATGTCTGGGCAACGTGGTGCCCGCCGTGCCGAGAGGAGATGCCCACACTGGACCGGCTGCAGGCTGAACTGGGAAGTTCCGAATTCAAGGTGGTGACGCTCTCCATAGACCAGGCGGGCGTCAGCGTGGTCGACGATTTCTTCGCCGACATCGACGTACAGCATCTCACCATCTACATCGACGAAACCGGGCAAGCTGCCCGGAAGCTCGACGCCTTTGGTGTGCCAACCACACTGTTACTGGATCGGGAAGGCAGGGAGTTAGGCCGTCTCGTTGGAGAGGCCGACTGGCACACCCGGGCGATGGTGGAGTTTTTCAGAGAAATCGTGGAACGCACGAAGTAAGCCGGATGCTTGTTGACGGTCGTCTGACCGACTCCACTTCATGCATGGGTACAGCGGGCGTTCGCCGGGAGGGTTTGACATGAAACGACTTATGATCAGCCTGTCATTGCTGTGGCCGCAGCTCTGGGCCGGGTTTACGCTCGCTCAGAGCGGTTCCGGCTCTGGCGGCATGGGCGGCGGGATGATGAATGGTGGCACCATGGCCGAGATGATGGGTGGTTTCATGATTGTTCCGCTACTCATCGGGCTGTTGATTCTGGTCGTGCTGATTCTTGCCATTGCGGCGCTGGTGAAGTACTTGCACCAAGGGTAAACCCGAGCCTGCTCACGCACCACGAGGTCGCCTTTCATGTCCTTCTATGAGAATCATGTCCTGCCGCTTCTCCTGCACCTGGCGTGCGGCACCCGGGTGGTTGACCGGCAGCGGGCCAAGGTGGTGCCGGAGGCGCAGGGTCGCGTCCTGGAGGTCGGGATGGGTTCGGGTCTCAATATTCCGCACTATAACCCCGACAAGGTGGAGTTGGTGTGGGGGCTCGAACCTTCCGAAGGCATGCGCCGCAAGGCCCGGAAGCGTCTAGCCGGCGCTCCGTTCGAGGTCCGCTGGCTGGACTTGCCGGCTGAAGAGATCCCCCTGGAGGATGACAGCGCCGACACCGTCGTGCTCACCTATACCTTGTGCACGATTCCAGACTGGCATCGTGCGCTTGAACAGATGCGCCGCGTCCTTAAGCCCGGCGGCCGGTTGCTCTTCTGTGAGCACGGCAGCGCGCCGGACGAGAACGTGCGCCAGTGGCAGGACCGGATCAACCCGCTGTGGCGAAGGGTGGCTGGTGGGTGCAATGTCAACCGGCCAATTCCTCGCCTCATCGCGGGTGCGGGGTTCGGTATTGGCCGCATGGAGACTGGCTACCTGCCAAAGACGCCGAAATTTGCAGGTTTCAATTATTGGGGAGATGCAAGTCCTCGATGATGCTGCGAGTGCCTACCTGCTGGTTTCTATCGGCGCGCCAAATACAGCAGCAAGACACCGACAATCACCATGGGCGCCGACAGGACCCGCGCCCCGTACAGCACGAGAAAGAGTCCTGATACCGCCATGGTCGGCCGTGGTTTGCGGCAGAAGCATCACAACGCCCCGTAAAGAACCACTCCTTGGGTCTGGGTGTGCTGACCCTGGCCATGCCGGTGTTTGTGCTCTTCAGCCTGGTAGCTGTGATCGATGGGCTCGTGCCGCGGGAACTGCGCCGCTGGGGCGGCGGCCGTGAGAGCAGCTTTGTGTACCACCATGCGAAGCGACTCATGGCGCCGTCCATTGCCATGGCGTGGGTGGTCTATACCCGGCCATACCCGTGCCCGTGCATCCGAACTGGATGATCCTGCCATTCGCGGTGCTTAACGCCGTGACGGTGGCGATTACGGCGTCGCGGTGTAAGAAACATCTGTGATTGCCTTGCGGTCAACGATCAGGGTGTCCGGTCGAAATGGGGACTGCTTCAGGTTCTACTATGGATGGGGCGTCACGGGGTCGATACATCCGCGTCGGCGAGGGTGTTTGCGGCTCTCGCTACGGCGGCGTAGACTCACAACTGAACTAAGCAGACTTAGCTAGATCTTGCCATGAAGACCTACAACATCCACGAGGCCAAAACACGGCTCTCTCAGTTGATCGAGAAGGCGGAGCGTGGTGAGCCGTTCATCATCGCTCGGGCCGGTAAACCGGTCGTGCGGGTCGCGGCACTCCAGAGTCCGGAGCCGGGTCAGGAGCGTCGACTGGGATTCATGCAGGGGCATATCTCCGTTCCGGACGACTTCGATCGGATGGGCGAGCGGGAAATCGCCGAGCTCTTCGGGAAGTGAAGTGCATCTCCTACTAGACACCCACGTGCTGCTTTGGGCCGCAGGAGAACCGGGGCGTCTCACGCCGCGCGCGCGGGAACTGATCTCGTCTACGGAGAATGTGCTTTGGTTCAGCGCGGCCAGTATCTGGGAGGTGGCCATCAAGAGCGGGCTGGGCCGGTCGGACTTCCGCGCGGATCCACACTTGCTATGTCGCGGCCTCATCGAGAACGGCTACCGGGAACTCGCTATTACGTCGCAGCATACGGCTGCTGTAACGCACCTGCCGGATGTGCACAAGGATCCGTTCGACCGGATACTGGTTGTCCAGGCCGAGACAGAAGGGCTTCTTCTGCTCACGGTCGATGAGGTACTGCAGCGTTATCCCGGACCGATCCAACGAATTTGACGTGCGTAGATGGCCAGGATGGCACGCTCCGGGGAGGGTGACGCCACGGATTATCGGGCGCTCCTCGAGCAGTTGCTCGATGACTTCAACGGGCATGTGGCCGACCACCGTGTAGGGGCCCACTTCCGTGGTATGGCAACTCGCCATGGTGCGGTCGATGCCCGCCTCCTCGAAGATCGGCGCCATGCTGTCGTGATCGACCACCTCGAGCTCAAAGCCCTTGGCCTCCAGGTACTCGAAGATAGACGTCGCAGTACCCGCATGTCGGTGTCTTGTGCACGGCGCCCGTGCCGCCGGCGCTGTGCCGAGACAATAAGGGCACGGTCACGGCGAGTGTGCCCAGTGATGCGCTCACGCGATCTTGCCGCCGGGCCTCGCCCGCTTGAGCAGCACCGAGTTGCCGATGACGGAGAGCGAGCTCGCCGTCATGGCGATGACGCCGATCATCGGGTGCAGCAGGCCCACGGCGGCGATGGGGATGGCGGCGACGTTGTAGCCCCAGGCCCAGAACATGTTCTGCACGATCTTGCGGAAGGTTAGCCGCGAGAGCTCAACGGCCTCGACCACCTTGGTGAGCTCTCCGCGCACCAGCGTCACGTCCGCGGCCTCGATGGCAACATCCGCCCCGGCGCCGATGGCGATGCCCACGTTGGCCTGCTTGAGCGCCGGCGCATCATTGATGCCGTCGCCCACCATGGCCACGTGCTGGCCGTAGCGCTGCTGGAGTTGGCGAATGGCCTCCACCTTCCCTTCGGGCAGGACGCCAGCCGGGACTTCGTCAAGGCCCACCTGTTCGGCGACGGCGCGCGCAGTGCGCTCGTTGTCACCGGTGACCATGACGCAGGTGATGCCAAGCCTGTGCAGCGCTTCGATGGCCGCGACGGAGTCGTCCTTGATGGTGTCGGCCACAGCCACGATGCCCGCCGGGCGATCGCCGATGGCGACCAGCATTGCGGTCTTGCCTGCGGACTCCAGTGCAGTGAGTGGCTCCTCCAGGTCGGTGACATCCAAGCCGTGCTCGGTGAGCAGCCGGCGGCTGCCGGCGAGCACGCGCTCGCCGTCGAGCTGCGCCTCCACGCCGCGGGCCGTGTGGGACTGGAAGCCGGTGACGCTGCCAACAGCCAGACCGCGCTCCTTCGCCCCCTGGACGATGGCCTCGGCCAGCGGTTGGGCGGAGCCCGCCTCCACGGACGCCGCCGCGGCGAGCACCTGCTCTTCAGTGAACCCCTGCGCCGGTCGCGCATCGGTCAGGGCCGGTTCCCCTTTGGTAATGGTCCCGGTCTTGTCGAGGACGATGGCCTTGATGTCCTTGAGGCTCTGGATGGCCGAGCCCGAGCGGATCAGCACACCCCGCTCGGCGCCCATGCCCGAGCCCACCATCAATGCCGTTGGTGTCGCCAGCCCCAGGGCGCACGGGCAGGCGATGAACGGCGTTCCCGTTTCGTTAGATCGCGGCACCGTGCCGTGTTAGCTTATTCAGCAGGAGGAACCGACCCATGGCGACATCACTCCCCGGGACCGGTTGGACCTACGCCGAGTTCGCCCGGCTCCCCAACGACGGGAACCGGTACGAAGTGATTGCAGGAGAGCTCTACGTGACTCCCGCTCCCCGGCCCCGGCACCAGCTGATCTCGCAGCGGCTGAACATCCAGCTCGCCAACTTTGTCAACGAGCACGGCCTCGGCTGGGTGTTCACCGCCCCCATCGACGTGCTCTTCGCCGAGGGCGAGTACGTCGAGCCCGACCTGGTGTTCGTGCGGCGCGAGCGTGTCGGCATCATCAGCGACCGCGGCATCGAGGCTGCACCGGATTTGGTCGTGGAGATCCTCTCCGATTCGACCGCGCGCATCGACCGCGGCCCCAAGCTCCGGCAGTACACCCGCTTCGGCGTTCCGCTCTACTGGATCGCCGACCCCGAGACCGCGCACGTCGAGGTCTACCGCCCGCTGGAAGAGCCTGCAAAGCCCATCGTCCACGCGGAGACCGTCAGCTGGACGCCGGTGCCCGGTGGCCCGACGCTGAGCATCGAGGTGCCGCCTCTCTTCCGCGGCTTCGAGTAGCCGCTCTACACCAGCTCCGCCCGCAGCACCGTGACCTCCTGGCCGCCGAGGAGCACGCCGTGCCCCTCGGCCCGCACCCGCACCACCCCGCCGCGCGCCGACGCCTGGTAACCGGTCAGATCGTTCCGCCCCAACTTCTCCGCCCAGCACGGCGCCAGCACGCAGTGTGCCGAGCCGGTGACCGGGTCCTCGTCGACCCCGACGGCGGGGTGAAGAAGCGCGAAAGGAAATCGTACACCGTCGAGGCGGCTCGGGCGGTGACGATCACCCCGCGGGTCGGCGAAGAAAATAATTCTGTCCCCTTTATTGTATTATTGTATTGGGCCCTTTCGCGGGTTGATCGCGTCAACTCGGCGGGGCGATCCTGCCGAGGAAGCGGTTGGAATTCCTATCCTTATCCTTTATCCTTGATAGCCTGCCCCGGTTGATCCAGCGCGCCACGGCGGCGGTGCTGGACGACCTTCCGCGAGCTTTCCAACTCCCGGAAGGAGAAATCCGGCGCGGTGAGAAGACGGTGCTGCCGGACAAGGTGGTGCGCGAGGCGGTGGTGAACGCGGTGATGCACCGCAACTACCAGCGCCAGCAGCCCATCCAGTTGCTGCGCTACAGCAATCGGCTGGAGGTGCAGAACCCGGGTTACTCCCTGAAGGCACCGGAGAATCTGGGCAAGCCGGGCTCGCAGTGGCGCAACCCGGTGATTGCCTCCGTGCTGCACGAAATGGGGCTGGCGGAGACCAAGGGCAGCGGCATCCGCGTCATGCGTCGGCTGATGAAGGAGGCCGGGCTTTCTCCCCCTAGCTTTGATTCGGACCGTCACAACGACCAGTTCGCCGCCACCTACCCCTTCCACCACTTTCTGACCGAGGCGGATATTGCCTGGCTCGGCCAGTTCCGGCATCTGGGGCTGCTTGAGGACGAGCAGCGGGCGCTGATCTTTCTTCGGGAAACCGGACGGATCACCAACTCCGATTACCGTGACCTCAACCGGGTCGATACCCTGCCGCCAGCCAGCGCCTCTCGCGCCTGCGCGATCTGGGGCTAGTCAAGCAGGTTGCCGCGCGGCCCGGCCACCTACTATGTGCCGGGAGAACGGCTCGGCCCTCCGCCCGCTGAAGCGGAAGGCGATCTGTTCTCCGGCTTATCTAGGGACTCCGAGAGCTTACCTAGGGAGTCGCTGTTGGGCTAACTTCCTGAGTCGCTGCGCCACCAGATCGAAGGGTTGGGGCAACGGAGTCGCGATACCGGCAGGTTGGAGTCCGCCATCCTGGCCCTGTGTGCACAGCGTCCTTGGTCCTTGCGCGAGCTGGCAGCGCTCCTTGAGCGCAATCCTGCTTATTTGCAGCATCGTTATTTCACACCGCTGGTGCTTAAGGGTCAGTTGCAACGCAAATTTCCGAATGAGCCGAACCGCCCCGATCAGGCTTACATTGCAGCAGAGGAGCGGTCATGAGTGCTCACCGCAGAGGTCGAAGCAATATGGCGTTCGGACACCGGGACCGGGGACTCTGGAGTGTTTATGAAACAGACAGCAGGGAGGCTGTATGAGTGAGATTGTGATTTTCGAGGATGAAACACATCCGGTCGAAGTACGGCTGGAGGGGGAGACCCTTTGGGCCACCCAGAAGCAAATGGCGGAGCTGTTCGGAACCACACCGGAGAATATCCTGATGCACCTGAAGAATGTGTATCGGGATGAAGAACTGTCGGAATCGGCAACTGCTAAGGAGTTCTTAGTCGTTCGTCAGGAAGGCAAGCGCCAGGTGCGTCGACGGCTCAAGCACTACGATTTGGACGCCGTGATCTCCGTGGGCTATCGGGTCAGCTCACGCCGCGCCACCCGCTTCCGCCAGTGGGCCACTCGCGTCCTCCGCGAGCACCTGACCCAGGGCTACAGCCTCAACGAGCACCGCCTGGCCCGGCAGGGTCTGTCCGAACTGGAGCACGCGGTGGAGCTGCTTGGCCAGACGCTCACCCGGCATGAGCTGGTTTCGGATTTGGGGCAGGAGGTAGTGGGGCTGATTCTGGGTTATTCACGCACCTGGCGGCTCCTTCAAGACTACGACGAAGGCGCACTCGGCCCGCCGCCCGGCGCCCGCCCGGCCCGGGGCGTGCTGGGGCTGGAAGAGGCGCGCCTCGCCCTGGATGCCCTGGCGGCTGAACTGCGCTACCGGGGCGAAGCCAGCGAGCTGTTCGCGCGGGACCGGGGCGAGGGGTTGGCCTCGATTCTGGGGAATCTGGAACAGAGCATGTTCGGCGAGCCCCTGTACAAGACCCGCGAGGAACGCGCCGCCCACCTGCTGTACTTCGTCATCAAGAATCACCCCTTCTCCGACGGCAATAAGCGCTCCGGCGCCTTTCTCTTCCTGCTCTACCTGCGCCAGGAACGAATGCGCCTGACTCTGAACGAGCAGGGCCTGACCGCCCTGACCCTTCTGATCGCCGAGAGCGACCCCAAGGCCAAGGATCTGATGGTGCGCCTGGTGATAAACCTGATCGCGGAAGGCGTCAGCGACAATCAGGCACGTACGGAGTGAACGCCGGTTTTCGGGGCCGACGAGGGGGCTTCTGTTCAGATTTGCCGGAATTTGAGAAGATTGCGGTAAAACTTCTCAAAAATACCAATTTTTGAGAGCGTCACTGCGAGCGGGTTTCAGGAGTCAGCGATGGCGCTGGACATTCGGGATCACTTTCCCCCAAAGGCTCCGCTGGAGAGCGCTTCGGTGCTGCGCGCACTGGTGGCAGCGCATCGCAGTCTGGCCGAACTCAAGGGGGTGGCAAAGACGATCCCTAACGAAGGCTTGTTGGTTTCTACGCTGTCTCTTCAGGAAGCGCAGAGCAGTTCCGAGGTCGAAAACATCATCACCACCCAGGATGCCCTCTATCGTTATCAGCTCCAGCCAGAGTCTGTGGACGCGACCAGCAAGGAAGTGGCCCGCTATGCGGACGGCCTGCAAGTCGGGTTCAGGGCGGTGCGCGACACGGAATTGCTGACACTGAACACGATTCTCAGCATCCAGGCCTTGCTGGAGGGAAACGAAGCGGGCTTTCGCAAGACGGTGGGCACTGTTTTACGAAACGAGTCGACGGGTGAGATCGTGTACCGGCCGCCCTCACCGGAACGGGTACCCGATCTGATGGCAGAGTTGGAACGCTATCTTCATGCGGACGGTCCGGAAGACCCGCTGGTGCGCATTGCGGTCGCACACCACCAGTTCGAGACGATTCACCCGTTCTACGATGGCAATGGTCGCACCGGTCGCATTGTCAACATCCTGTTTCTGGTCCGTGAGGGATTGTTGGATTCGCCCATTCTCTACCTGAGCCGTTACATCAGTCAGACTAAACCCGCATACTACGACGAGCTGCAAAAGGTTCGGGAGACCGGCGAGTGGGAAAGCTGGCTCCTGTACCTGCTACGCGGTGTCGAGTTGACTGCGCGGCACACCACCACGTTAGTACAGGCGATTGGCCAGCTCTTGCAGCAGCACAAGCATTTCATACGGTCTTGCTACAAGTTCTATAGCCAGGACCTGATCAACAACATCTTCCGCCACCCGTACACCAAGGTCGCCTTTGTGGAAAAGGATCTGGCCGTGTCCCGAGCGACGGCAACGCGCTATCTGGACGAACTGGCCAAGGGCGGCATTCTCGACAAGCACCGGCTCGGACGCGAGAACTACTATATCAACCGGGAGCTTGTGCGCCTGCTATTCGATTTGCCGCCCATGGATATCGAGCAAGCGGGACAACGAAACCGATAAGGACCGCGACGCCATGAATGCCGAAAACCTCGTCTCCAAGGTCTGGAACTTCTGCCACATGCTCCGCGATGACGGCGTGGGCTACGGCGACTACCTGGAGCAGCTCACCTACCTGATCTTCCTGAAAATGGCCGACGAATACAGCCGGCCGCCCTGGAACCGGGACGCCGGCATCCCCGAGCAGTACAACTGGCAAAGCCTCAAGGCCCGCAAGGGCGCGGACCTGGAAGGTCATTACATCGAGCTACTGCGCGAGCTCGGCAAGGAAAAGGGTATGTTGGGCCAGATCTTCACCAAGGCCCAGAACAAGATCCAGGACCCGGCGAAGCTGGCCCGCCTCGTCAACCTGATCGATGACGAAACCTGGGTGATGCTGGATGCCGAGGTCAAGGGCGATATGTACGAAGGGCTGCTGGAGCGCAACGCCCAGGATACGAAATCGGGCGCTGGCCAGTACTTCACCCCCCGCCCGCTGATCCGGGCCATGGTGGAATGCGTCCGGCCGCAGCCGGGTAAGACCATCTGCAACCCAGCCTGTGGCACGGGCGGTTTCTTCCTGGCCACCTACGACTACATCAAAGACCACCACATGGCCGAAATGACCGGGGAGCAAAAGCAGGCGCTCAAGCACCACACCTTCTACGGCAACGAGATTGTCCCCAGCGCCCGGCGCATGTGCCTGATGAACCTCTTCCCCGACAACATCGGCGATATCGGCGATGAACCGACCATCTCACCCACCGACGCGCTGCTGGCGGAACAGCCGAAGCGGCATGACTATGTGCTGGCCAACCCGCCCTTTGGCAAGAAAAGCACGCTCACCATCACCAACGAGGCCGGCGAGCAGGAGCGCGAGGAGTTCGAATACAACCGCCAGGACTTCTGGGCCACAACCTCGAACAAGCAGCTCAACTTCGTCCAGCACATCAAAACCCTGCTCAAGGAAAACGGCCAGGCTGCCGTGGTCGTACCGGACAATGTGCTGTTCGAGGGCGGAGCAGGGAAGACCGTGCGCCGCAAGCTGATGGAGACCACCGAGCTTCACACCATCTTGCGCCTGCCCACGGGCATCTTCTACGCCCACGGCGTCAAGGCCAACGTGCTCTTCTTCGACGGCCGCCCCGGCCGCGCCGAGCCGTGGACAGACGCCGTCTGGTTCTACGACTACCGAACCAACATCCATCACACCCTCAAGAAGAAACCGCTACGAGATGAACACCTGCGCGAGTTCGTCGAATGTTACAAGCCCGGCGAACGCCAAAAGCGCCGGGAAACCTGGAGCGAGGACAACCCCGAAGGCCGCTGGCGCCGCTGCAGCCGCGAAGAGATCTTAAAGCGCGACAAGACCAGCCTCGACATCTTCTGGCTACGCGACAAATCCCTGGGTGATCTGGAAAATCTGCCCGAGCCCGACGACATCGCCGAAGACATCATCGAGAACCTGGAAGCGGGGTTGGAAAGCTTCAGAAGTGTTTTATCTGAGCTGCAATCCTGAAGCTCCTTGCGCCAACGTGGACACAAGACACTCAACCGGACGCTCATACCTCGTTAGTTCAGCGTTGGACGACGGCGGGGCTCAAGGATTAATCAATATGGCTGCAATTCGATACTTCGTGCACGACGTTGATCGTGCCGTAGACTTCTATACCAAACACTTGGGGTTCAGACTGGAAAAGCAGGTAGATTCCGCAATCGCTGCCGTTTCTATCCAGGCGCTGACGCTATGGATCAGCGGTCCAGAAAATTCGGCCGCTCGCCCATTGCCAGATGGCCGTCGACCGGAACCCGGCGGCTGGAACCCACTCCTGGTCGAAGTAGAGGATCTAAAGTCACTCAGGGTCGGAGGCGGGGTTGCCCCCGGCGTCAGCGCCCACCCTACTGTGCGTACGGAGCCGTACACGGCGGTTCAAGTGACCGGCTGCCAGGACCGAGGTTGACCAAGAAGGCTCAGAAGCCCCCAGTGGGCGAGTAACCGATTGGTCACCGCCGCGTGCATGTGCGAGGCCCCCGCATTCCACCAAGCCCCACGGGCGGTGGCAGTGGCCTTGCGCGCACGCTCCGCCTCCACGCCCAGCGCAACCAGCTTCCAATACCAGGTCCGCGGCTTCCTCCATTGCTCCCACAAGATATTGCGCAAGCGACGATGGCTATTGTGCACCAGGCTGTGCACCTGCAGCGCGAGAGCCTGGGAGGGCTACCGCGAAACGGGAGGATTAAGTATCTGCATGAATTGGTGGCCGGGGACGGAATCGAACCGCCGACACGCGGATTTTCAGTCCGCTGCTCTACCGACTGAGCTACCCGGCCGGAAGCGGCTCATTGAACCCGATCGCGCCGGGTGCGTCAAGGCGCGCCACAGGGCACCGCGTGGGCGTTGGGTTTACTCTTCGGGCGGCCGGTAATCGGGGGGCGGCGCGGCGCCCTCGCCGAACAGGAACTTCTCCATCTCACCTTCGAGGAATTTGCGCGCCTTGGGATCGACCGGCGTCAGGCGGTATTCGTTGATAAGCATGGTCTGGTGGTTCATCCATTGCTGCCAGGCCTGCTTGGAGATGTTCTCGTAGATCCGCTGGCCAAGTTCTCCGGGATAGGGTGCTCGATCCAGCCCCTCCAGCTCCTTGCCCAGCTTGGCACAGTGCACAGTGCGCGCCATGGGTCATGCTCCTCGCTGCCAGTGTTGCAGTAGCCGGTTGACGGGCGCGGCAACGCCGCGCCCCGGCATTGAAGCGCCGTTATACCAGATGGTCTCTGGCCCTGTCATGACGCGATCCGCCGAATCGGCCAGACGGGCATGAACCGGTTGAATCTCCAGATGGTAGTGGCTGAATGTGTGTCGAAATGACGGCCAAGCCACGGGCGGCTCGATCAGTAAACCGAGCTCCTCGCGACAGTAGGCCGCTAGCTCCTCGTCCACGGGACACTCCGGCAAACTCCACAGCCCGCCCCAGATTCCCGTGGGAGGCCGGCGCTGGAGCAGCAGCCCGCGCTCGGACTCCAGCAGCACCATGCGCGTGTGTCTTACCGGCATGCGCCTCGCCGGTCTAGGCTCCGGGTAGGCCTCTGCCTCCCCCTGCGCATAGGCCCGGCAGCCCCCGCTGACTGGGCACAGGGTACAGGCCGGCGCGCGCCGTGTGCATATGGTCGCGCCCAGATCCATCATCGCCTGGTTGTAATCCGCGCAGCGCCGCTTGGGGGTCAGGGCTTCCGACCACTGCCAGAGCGCACGAACCACGGCGCTTCGGCCTGGCCACCCGGGGACGGCGCCGTAGCGGGTCAGCACGCGCTTGATGTTACCGTCGAGAATGGCGTGTCGCTGCCCCGTGGACAGCGACACGATGGCGCCGGCCGTGGAGCGCCCCACGCCAGGCAGCGCTTCCCACGCCTCACGGCGCGCCGGCATGACGCCGTCATGCTCGCTCACGATCTGCTGCGCGGCGCGGTGGAGGTTGCGCGCCCGGGCGTAGTAGCCGAGCCCGGCCCACAGCGCCAGGACCTCGTCCTGGGGTGCGGCTGCCAGTGTCGCCACATCCGGGAAGCGGGCGATGAAGCGCTCGAAGTACGGTACGACGACGCTGACCTGGGTCTGTTGCAGCATGATTTCCGAGACCCAGACACGATAGGAGGTCGCCGGATGCTTCCAGGGCAGCCCGTGGCGGCCGCTGTGGTCGTACCACGCCAATATCCGTGCGCTGAATTGCTGGGCTTCGTCCCGGCACACCGGCATCAGTTGAGAAGCCCCCGCAGCCCTTCCCGGGCGCGCTCGCGCAGCTCCTCCTCGCGCTCCTGGCGCTCCTCGCGCAGCCGCTCCCGCACCTGGTCCTCTTCTTCGCGGGCACGCTCGCGAATGGCCGCCTCACCTTCGCGCAGGCGCTGGCGCTGCTCGCTGGTGAGGGCCTCCTGCAGATCGATGCCGATACTCGGCGAGCGCAGAGAGCCTTCAAGACGCAGCGGCAACGTGACACCGCGGAGGCGCTCGAGCCCGTCCGCGCCTTCGCCGACCAGCTCCACGTTCAGTAAGTAGTCCACGGTGTGGTCGAACAGATGCGCCTCACCCACACCGCGGATATCAAAGGCGGGCGTGCGAATGCGCAACTCGTCGTTGGCGATCCGTCCCCGATCGATGCTCAACGTGGCCATCACGTCGCGAAACGGCGTGCGGCGCGCCTCCGGCTCCTCGGCGGCCTCGTCCCGGAGGCGCGCCATGGCGTTCTTGACGGTCTGCTCCAGGTCAACGCCTATGAAATCCCCCTCGGTAAACGCGAGGTCGGCCCGCGCCACAAACTCGCGCACCAGATCCATCACCGTGATACCACGGGTCTCGCCCTCCAGATGCAGCCCGGC
>NZ_SKOG01000222.1 GCF_007120195.1 Aquisalimonas sp. | reverse complement strand
CCTGGCATGCGCGATCCTCCTGGCACGTGGCGGCCGGCGAGTCATCGTGCATGAGCGCAGAACCGACGTTGGCGCCCGCTTTCACGGCGACTATCAAGGCCTGGAGAACTGGACCGGTGACTTTAATGCACTGGAGGAACTGGCCAGCGCGGGTATCAACCCAAGCTTCAGGCGCTGGCCCGTCTCGCACCTGACGGCGTTCGACCCCGACGGAGAGACTCACGAAATGCGCTCGGATGAGCCTTTCTGTTACCTGGTCCGGCGGGGACCTGGATCGGATACGCTGGATCATGCCTTGCTGGATCAAGCACTGGCTGCTGGCGTGGAGGTCCAGTTCAGCTCGACGATGAACCGCCTCTCGAGCCCCGGTGTCCTGGCCACCGGCCCGGCACGGGGCAACATCATGGCAGTCGGTTACCAGTTCCACACCGATTTGGCCGACGGGCAATGGGTTGCGGTCAGTGACGAGCTGGCACCCGGTGGCTACGCCTACCTGCTTGTGCGGGATGGCTGCGGCACGGTGGCGTGCTGCATGTTTCGGGCGTTCCACGAAAGCAATCATTACCTGCAACGCACCGTTGCGTTTTTCTCCGGCAAAGTTGGGCTGGAAATGCAGGCCACGCAACGCATCAGCGGCGTCGGCAACTACGGTATTCCATGCCGCGGGGAGCATGAAGGACATCTGCTCGTCGGGGAACACGCCGGATTTCAGGACGCCCTGGCGGGATTCGGAATGCGCTCTGCGATACGCTCAGGCATCCATGCCGCAAACAGCCTGCTTGGAGGTGGCGACTACGAGGCGCGCTGGCGGCAGTCGATTCTTCCCGGTATCCGCCAAAGCATCAGCAACCGGCTGATCTATGCCAGGTTGGGCCGCCGAGGGCGTCATGCATTTGTGCGCCGCATTGCCACAGGCGACGCCCGGGCCGGCCTCGCCACACTCTATCGACCGCACCTGTGGGGGCGACTACTGTATCCGTTTGCCGAGCTATCCGGCCGTATGCCGCAGAAGGACCCAAGATGCTGTCACAGGGTCTGCACCTGCGTTCGCTGTCGTTGCAGCCACTAGAACACTGCCACTGCATCTGAGGGGATAGCCTGCGCATGGCAACCGATTCGCCCGGAACACCGCCTTGCGGCGCTGCGTGCGGCAGCGCCGCGGAGACGTTGAATCGCCTCTGCTTCTGTCGCACTGTCGATCAGCATCTATTGCGCGAGCAGCTCCTGTCGGAGCAGCAGGATGCGGACCTCCACGAGGAAATCCTGGCGAGTCGCCCGCATCTGTTTTCCAACACGGCTGTTTTCCTCAGCCAGCAGCACGCCGGTGAAATGCGTGCGCTGATCGAGGCAGTGGAACAGGTGGTAGCCACACCGGCGTATCAGCGACACGTCATGGGCTGGGCACGACCAGTCGCTCGGCAGCGATTCGGGCCACTGGGCGCGTGCATGGGATACGACTTCCACCTGGGGCCGGACGGGCCGCAACTCATCGAGATCAATACGAACGCCGGCGGCGCCTGGCTCAATGCCGCCCTGGCGCGAGCGCAGACGCCCTGTTGCGCGAATCTATTGAAGGACTCCGCCACAGAGCGATCCCCTTCCGCCCTTGAGGACCGCTTGTTCGCCATGTTTCGTGACGAATGGGCCCTGCAACGGGGGGACGCATCTCTGGAAACCGTGGCAATCGTCGATGACTCCCCGACCGAGCAGTACCTGTCTCCGGAGTTTAACCTGGCCGCCCGGATGTTCCTGCGGCACGGGGTCAGAGCCGTGATCGCGGATGCTGCCTCACTCCAGTATGCCGAGGGCAAGTTGTGGCATGAAGGCACCCCCATCGACCTCGTCTACAACCGCCTGACCGATTTCACGCTGGAATCAGGCGAGCACGCGGCTCTGCGACATGCCTATGAGGCGGATGCGGTCGTGATGACCCCCAACCCGCACACCTACGCCTTGTATGCTGACAAGCGGAATCTGACTGCACTGACGGACCAGGAGCTACTGCGCCAGTGGCAGATCCCGGAACCCACCATCACGACGCTGCTGAGCGGCATTCCGCGCACCGTCGCAGTGACAGCCGAGAACGCGGACGCCTTGTGGCAGCAGCGGCGGCACTTGTTCTTCAAACCGGCCAGCGGGTACGGAAGCAAAGCCACCTATCGCGGGGATAAACTGACCAAGCGTGTCTGGGGGGAGATTCTCGAGAACCCCTATGTTGCCCAGTCCCGCATTCCACCAAGCGAGCGCGGTGTCCTGGTGGACGGTGAACAAACCACACTCAAGGTCGATCTGCGTAACTACGTCTACGCCGGCGACGTTCAGCTCATCGCGGCCCGGCTGTACCAGGGGCAGACCACGAACTTCCGCACGCCAGGGGGCGGCTTCGCATCCGTATTTACCTAAAACAGAAGAGGCGACTGCCTGTCGATGGTCGGCCGGCAGTGATGACGAACGAATGACATTGCCACCCCGATTACGCCGGCTTGTGACGCTTGCGTTCGTCGCGCTTGCAAGCGCCTCCTGCTTCGCGGCGCTCAAAGCAGGCCTTGAATACGCCCCGCCGTTACGCCTTGTGGCACTGCGTTTGTTGATCGGGGGCACGACATTGCTGGCGTTGCTTCCTGTCCTGGGCATTCGGTTGTTGCCCCACCGCGGCCTATGGCTGTGGATCGTCATGCTTGGTGTGGCCGTTACTGCTTTCGCCTACGGGAGCATGGCCATCAGCCTGGGATACACCGGCGCCGGGATTGCGTCGGTTCTGGGCAATAGCCAGCCATTACTAGCGGTGGCACTGGGCGTGTGGTTGTTCCACGAGAAACTGACACTGGCGCGGTTAATCGCGCTATTGATGGGTATCGCCGGTGTCATTCTGGTTGCGTACCCCGTGACCTCCGCTCTCCAGGTGGAAGGTGGCCTTGGGCCGCTACTGGCACTGGCATCCAGCGCCGGGTTGGTTGCTGCCAGCGTCGTCGTCAAGCATGTCGGGTCGGGCGTGTCGCGGCTCGTTCTCGCCGCGTGGCCATTAGTGCTCGGCAGCATCCCCTTGTTTCTGCTCTCGCTCGCCCTGGAACCAGTCAACGCAACCGACTGGTCCCCACATTTTGTTGGTGTACTGGTCTTCCTGGCTATTCCCGGCACCGCCCTACTGACACTTGGGTGGTACTCGCTCCTCCGGCATGAGGATCTCGGGCGATTGTCGCTGTACTTTTACGCGGTGCCTGCCGTCGGCCTTGTTCTTTCTTGGTTTCTCTATGCGGAGCCGATTACCGGACAGGAGTTCGGTGGGGTCGCCCTCATCCTCGGAAGTCTCGTCGCTGTCTCCTTCGAAGAGTGGCGCGCTGAGGGAAGCCCGAAAACGTCAAGTACCGGCTCGTAGATGGCCGTCGTCACCGCGCCTCCCCTCAAAGCCAGCGCCTGACCCTCCGGGCAACCCACTCACCGGCACGCCCGCGCCACGACCGCACCGACCACTTGGACAGGTGGATCTCCCGGGATTCACGCAGGTCATCGTCGAAACCCGCGGCCAACTCTCGGTTCAGTTCCGGGGACTCCGCCAGCAGATTGAGTTCATAGTTGATGAAGAAACTGCGGTAATCGAAATTGGCGGTTCCCACTGTCCCCCAGTGCCGATCAACGATGACTGTCTTGGCATGCAGCATGCGTGGCTGGTACTCGAAAACGCGCACGCCTGCGGCCAGCAACTTCGCGTAAGAAGAGCGTGCAGCCCACCCCAACAACCGTTAATCGGCCTTTGCAGGCACCACGACGCGGACATCCACCCCGCGCTTGGCCGCCTTGCACAGATGACGTCTGACCACGGAATCCGGCACCAGGTACGGGGTGGTCACCCAGATCCTCTCGCGTGCCATCGCGAACTGCTGCCGCAGGGCGCAACGAAGGCGATACTTACACGAGCGGCCATGATTCGTCAGAAAATGCGCGTCTCCCCTTGCGAGCGGTTGCCATCCATGGTGCCCCCGTTCGAACGCGCTCCATGCCTCGGCAGCTTCCGTGACCAGATGCCCCGTCACGCGCACATGGGTATCCCGCCACCGTTGCTCACCGAAATGGCGGCGGGAATTGAGTTCGGTGATGTTAAACCCGCCCACGTATGCGGCGGTGCCGTCGACGACCAGCAACTTACGATGATTGCGCCGGTGAAACCGCCAGGGCCGCCGCCAGTCGAAGGGGTGGCACCACGTGAAGCGT
>NZ_SKOG01000028.1 GCF_007120195.1 Aquisalimonas sp. | reverse complement strand
CGAGACGCCGCAGACCCGCCCCTCAAGCCTCTCCAGCAGCTGCCCCAAGTGCGGAAAATCCGTGGCGCGACCGGCCTATGCCCGCTCCGATGGGTTGAGCGCCGGGTCACCCGGACCCCGAGCGTCGGGGGCCTCGTTCCCTGACGAGCAGTGCCTCTTCCAGGGCGAGCACGTGGGGATCATGGACCCTCAGCTCTCGCAGCGCGCGGGCCATGCCCAGCAGATAATCGCGATTCGGGCCGCTGGGGCCGGCGGCCGAGGCGATCTGGCACGCCATCTCGGACATGGGCGCGGGACCAAGGAAGGCCGGGTTGTCCGCGGTGGCGATATAAACCAGACCGCGATCCGCCCCACCGTCATGAAACGACAGCTCGGCAGTGAAGCGTAGGTAACCGTTTTTCTCGCGCACGTCGAGGGGCTCGAGCACGTCCGGGGTAATGCGATAGGCCATGCCAGTGCACTGGGCGCCCGGATCCTCGACCAACGTCACGACGCGCCCGGGCGCGTGCGCTGTGCCACGATGGTCGTGGGAGCCCTGCCAGAAGCGCCGCGACCAGCCCGAAATCGTGGCCGGCCGGTGCTCCAGATAGCAAAAGCCGGCTTTGAACAGCAGCGAGCCGTAACCGAACAGCCAGAAGCTGTCACGGTGATCGAAATCACGCATCTGGCGGTTGATGGCAACCGTGCTTACAGTCATGGCCGTACTACACGCAATAACCGAACCCTCAAGCTGGCAACACTATCTCACCAAGAAAGTCTACATTATTTTCCGCTCCCCCCTTGCATTGCCCATCCCCATGCCACCACTTAATGGGTAAGCAAACGAGCATGTCGGGAGGAAACATGGACCACTGGCTGCTGGAAGAGCGAGAGAAGCTGCTGCGTCTTGGCGTGCGGGCCTTCATCAATGCGGCCCTGGTCACGGTGGCGATTTTGGTGGTGCTGGTGATCGCGCTCTGGATCGTCGCAGGCGCTTTGGGCGTGGGCGACGACACCCTGAGCACGCTTCTCATGATTACCGTGGTGGCGGTGCCAATCCTGGCCTATTTGATCGCCGACTGGATGCGACGGCGCTTCTGGGTGCGGGCGATTGGTGACCACGTCAGGCGGTTACGGGCGGTACAGTTCGTTAGCAATTACGCGGACGCCGTGGGCGAGCACCGCATCAGGGAACTGCCGGCCTGGGCAAAACAGCAGGTGGAACCTGTTCTCAAACGCGAGCGCCAAGGTATGTTGCCGCAGGAGAAGGACTACGCCCTGGCCATCCAGCCACTACTGCTGCTGGAGCCGAAGGGCACAGCGGAGAGACCGAGCCGCAGTTCGGGCGAGAACATGCACCGCCATCGCCATCGTAAATCACACGATACCTGAGCCTCAGCACAGTGGCGTGCGCCCACTGCGCCGCTGGGAACGCAGCGGCGGTATCATGCGCCAAGAGTGCGGAGCGTCGCCGGCGCGAACCAACCCGTCATGCCAAGCCTCACGGTGAACGCGATGGCTGTCCGGCCACATCCGCCAGCACCTCGCGCAACGCGCGCTTCAGGACCTTGCCGTTGGGGTTTCTCGGCAGCGGCTCTGTCCTGAACGTGCATCGTTCCGGCACCTTGTAATCGGAGAGGAACTCAGCACAGTGGCTGCGCAGTTCCTCCTCGGAGACGTCGCCATTTCTGACGACAACCACAGCATGGACCCGCTCACCGAGTACCGGACATGGCGTACCAACGACCGCGGCTTCGGCGACGCTCGGATGACTCAGGAGTGTATTCTCCACCTCGCTGGTGAAAATCTTATAACCACCGCGGTTGATCATGTCTTTCTTGCGGTCAAATACGTACAGGAACCCGTCGGCATCCATCGAGCCGATATCACCCGACCGCCAGAACCCGCCGGTGAACTCCCGGGCCGTCGCCTCGGTGTTGTTCCAGTATCCGGGGACAACCATGGGGCCGCGGATCCAGACCTCGCCTGACTCCCCCTGTCGAACCTCACGACCCTGCTCGTCCATCAGCACCACCTCAGCGCAAGGCAGGGGCACGCCAACGCTGTCACCACGCCCGGCTGTCAATGCCGGCGGCATCATGGTTGCCGGAGAAGTGGTCTCCGTGGCCCCATAGGCGTTCATGAGCTGCAGCTGAGGGAGCTTCTCCGCAAGTTTGGTGATGGTGACTTCCGGCATGGGCGCACCGCCGTAGCCGCCAATGCGCCAAGCGGACAGGTCATACCTGTCGAAGTCCTGGTCCAGCAGGCACAGGTTATACATCGCGGGCACCAGAACGGTGTGCGTCATGCGCTCACGCTCGGCCAGGGCGAGAAAGTCCCGCGCGCGGAATTCGGTCTGAATAACCAGAGTCGCAGCTGCGCGCAGGCAGGTGACAACCAGGGCCACCAGGCCGGTCACGTGGCTCATGGGCACAGTGATCAGGGTGCGCTCTTCGTGCCCCAGCCCCATACAGATCTCGAAGTGCAGCACCGAGTGAATGATCCCCATGTGCGTGAGCATCGCACCCTTGGGCTTGCCTGTGGTCCCGGAAGTATAGAGAATCGCCGCCGTGTCCTCTTCCACCACCTCGGCTGCCTCAAGCCTCTCGCCATGGCCGAGCAGCTGTCCGTAAGACGGGGCGCCGCAATCCTCCGCCGCACAGAAACGGCGCTTGAGCGTCGGCAAATCGTCGCTTTCAGGTAGGCGGTCCCGGACCTCGGGCTCGTAGACCAGCAAGCGCGCGCCCGAATCCTCTAGCGCATGCAGGTAACCAGCCATCCGGTCACGAGTGTTCAGGGGCACGAGCACGGCGCCGAGGCGCCAAGTGGCGAGCATCAGCTCAACGAACTCCACCCGGTTGTCCACAATCAGCGCGACGCGATCACCGGGGCCGACCCCGTTGGCTGCCAGGCCCGCCGCTACCCGGCTGACGCGGGTCTCCAGGGCACGATACGTTATGCGAATATCACCGTGCACCAGCGCCTCTTGGTCCGATGCCGCCGCCAACGCCGCGGGTAACAATTGGTTCAGGTCAGCCGGCCGCTCCCGAAAGCACCGGATGACGCGATCACCGTAGTGGGTCTCAAGCGCCGTTGCCGGCATCTCATCATTGACCCACATGGTTTTTCTCCTCCGTTTCGAGGCGCCATCGCCCCTCTGTTTGCCGGTTACTGAATTGTCCCGGTGTCGTGCCAAATCTCGGTCGCTGTGGGACAGTTAAAGAAGCAGTAGTTGAGTGGGCGCGCAGCGTCAAGGGGCACATGGAAAGCAGTCAGGAGCGAGCAGGGAGGGAGCACACGGCGGTGGGAATGCGCTACCATCGGGGCGCCTCTGCAATGCGTGCCTTCGTAAGGAGCAACCGATGGGACTGGAAGTCAGTGGTGTTCTGGGCGTCGTCTGGCTGTTTATCGTCATCTGGGCCATTATCCGCACGGCTCAGAGCCCCGCAGGGCCGGTGGTCAAGGCCCTGTGGATCGTCATCTTGCTGGTGGTGCCGTTGTTCGGTCTCATCGCCTGGGTGCTACTGGGGCCGAAATAAGGGGGTGGGCCACTCACCAACGACATGGATTTCGCCATGGAGAGCCGATTCTACGCACTGAACCGATTCATCGCCCCCGACTTCAGCGTGCTAGTGCCGAATTGGACCTTCGGCGCCGCCATGGACAGGTACCGCTCCGAGAGTTGCTGCTACGAAGGGCCGTTGTACCTCCTGCTGACGCCCGACGATATCGCAGTGCTCATCAATAACAGCCCGGAGAGTAATCCGAACGCGGTGGATCTGATCTGCCGATGTCCTCATGAGGGCGGTATCAATTACGCGCCGGAGGCAAGCACCGTGCGTGAGGCCACGTTCAGCGAGGCCATGGCCGGCTTGGCCATGCTGGCCCGGTTACGGGCTTGCAGTATCGCCGAGGTGCTGCCGCGTTACTCGGTCTGGATGGCGGGCGACGTGGGGTTCTGCGTCCACGGCGAACCCCACCGCGTGACTGCGTTCCAGCTGCAGGGCGGTCACTGTATCCATGTGGTTGCCTCGGATGATTCGAAACGCATCGAGCCCATTGCAGAGCAGTAAGTGCTGACGACAATTCACTCCGCCTCATGCATGTCTGCCTGCTAGTGTCCTGTCCCGTAAATACGTTGCGAAAATTGGCGTGGATCCTGACGGTTCCTGGCAAGGCGCGCCGACGAGGCGTAGCGGGGACTACGGCGAGGAGGCGCAACGCCGCCAGGGG
>NZ_SKOG01000197.1 GCF_007120195.1 Aquisalimonas sp. | reverse complement strand
GTGGCCGACAGGACCGTGACCATCGTCGCCACAATGCCGCTCCCAAGCGGATCTTCCTCTATCCCCTGCGCGCCAACGCCCGAGAGGCCCTGGCTTCAGCGCCATAATTAGAATTGCTGGTTCCAGGCCTTGGCGATTGACTTCCGCCTGAATCCAGGCAAGGAGCCGGCCCTCGAGATACGCCCATTCGCGCTCGACGGGCACACCCGGGGCGAGCCGCACGAGGTACTTCATGAATCGCCGGCGGGCCCCCTCGAACTCGCCGAGGAAGCCGCGCCGGAAAACCAGGCTCCACGCATGCCGCCGCTGGGAGTCCCGCCACCAGGCATAAGCCGCACTGCCGTCCGACGCATCGATGGCCGCGGCGAGCTCCATTGCTTCGCGCGTCTTGGCGGGGGTGGCGTTCTGGAGGACGGCCAGCATCCTCCCACCTGCCGACTCAAAGTGAACTGTCCCGCCGCGTGCAACGATCTCGAGGCAGGCATCCAGAAGCCCGCTTTCACTGCCGCGCACCACCGCTCGACCCACGCGCCGCACCGGCACAAACTCGCTTGCCTTTCCAGGCACGTCCACACGCAAGGCCCGACCATCGACGGCCACGTCGGCAACCGCGGTGTCGAGATACAGCGTCTTGGGCAGCTCACTGGACATCGGCACCCTCCTGTGAGAATGGGCCGGCGATCAAGCTGCACTCGCGTGCCAACCCGCGTGCGATACGCGCAAGCCAACGCCGATGCATAAAGGCTGCCCCCTCGTAAGTACCGAAGAACGCGTGCCGGGCCGATTTTCTCAATAGCACCGCCTCATCGCGCTGCGCGAAGCTTCCGGCATCGAGCACGCGATCCGCGAACAGGCGCCAGACCAGGCGCTCGACGCGTACCCGGGCGAGTTCTGCAAGATCACACGCAAGGGAGTCCCGCCCGTAGGCGGGCTCGTGCAGGACGCCGATGCCCGCGTCGAGGCCCGTCGCGACAATAGCGCGCAAGGCGTCGCCATGGTTCAGGGTATAGCCCAGAGACAGGGCCGAGTTCACCGGATCGCGGGGCGGGCGCCGATTGCGCCCCGCAAAACCAAGGCTTGCCGGGAACAGCGTGCGATACCCGCGGAAGAACGCGGCGCTCGCAGCGCCCTCCTGGCCACGCAACGAAGACAGTCGCGCTCCCGGCTCTCGGACTGTGTGCATTGCCAGGTGCAGCTGCCCGACCGCCGAAGTTAGAGGCTTGCGGAGGTCGGGTCGGACACGCAACGCGGAACCGAGCAGGCGCCGCTGGCCCGCCAGACGAAGCCAGACCAACCGCCGCGCCCATTGCGTCCGTAAGTCAGGATCGGTGGCGAGCCTGTACTGGCCTATCCGGCGTGCGACATCGCCATGCGCCTGGGCCTGGAGAAAGCTCGAACGGCGATGACCGCGCCCCGGCATCAGGACGACCCCACTGCCGTTATCCGCCAACCGGGTCAGCAGCCTGCTGCTAAGCTGGACTTCCCCCACGACCACCAGCCGCTCGACGAGATTGAGCGGTACCGACCGGGGCGCGCCTTCTGGCTCTCGAATGACCAGCGCGCCCCGGTCGAACTCAAGACGTGTACCCCGGCGATCAACGTAAAGGGTTCCCAAGTGGCTACCTATCCAAAATAGAAAAAGTCGGGATCTGCGGGTTTGATTGCCGCGCCGAGCGTCACCAGCGGCCGGCGCAGCTCAAGTGGAATGACCGAGAAGGCATCCACAGCGAGGTCCAGCACCCCCGCCATCTCGCGCTGCAGCGCCCGGCGTTCGGCCGGCGTCAACCAGCACTCGTAGGCGGACTTCTGCCCTCCGCTTGCGTAACCTCTGATCACACGAAGCGCCTGGGCCAGGCGTGCGTGATCGCGGACATCGTAGGCAGCAAGATAGAGCTTTCGTCGCATTCCGCCGTCCCCGCGTTTGACACAGCACGCATGGTACTGGGGAGAGCAGCGGTACTAACGATCGGAAAGTTTTCCGGGGCCGGCGCGACGCGCGTCTTCCGGCGCGAGACAGACAAGGTAGCGTTGCAACCGCGCCCCCAATCGGTCCAGCTCATCCGCGGTTAACTCCGCCCCCCTGCATGCAGCATCCAGCGGAATGGTGAGATGAAAGTACCGTGCGCCCCGCTGCGTCACAGCCGCGACCATCCACACTGGCAGCGTGCCGATGACGGTATCGCCCTTGGCGACGAGCTCGATGTCGAGGTGGGATACGTGGCGTGCGTCGCGGTATCCGTGACGGCGCAGCCATTGCAGGGCGCCGGGATGGCGGGTTACAAGCCAGGTGCTCACTTCAGAGGCTCGACCCTGTAGCGCCCCAGCCCCATGACCGCGCCTTTGCCGACGTGCGTCCATTGCCCCGTCCAAAGCCAGGGCCAGATCGGTGCGAGGTCCCCATGCACCTCGAATGTACCGACAAGGCCGCCCTGTGGAACTCGCTGCCCTTGACGGGCCGAGTAACGCTCGGCCTCCTGCCAGGTCAGTGAGGCGCCATGGAGCCGCAGGCCGGACCTGACATGATCGAGTAGGCCCGCGAAGTCGGCCTGCATGGATTTCCCGGTCGCCTCGCGGAGGCTGGACACCCGCCGTAAGATCGCGCTGCAGAAGGCATCCAGGCGGAATGCACCGACATCCAGCGTACGGTTATCCCGGCGCAGGCGCACGGGGTGCTCGAGCACGACCCGTGCTGCACGAGGCGCCAGTGGAGGCTCGATCAGATAGCCCTCTGGACGCACCGGATCGCAAGAGGGCGCCGCCGCCTGATCCGGCCGTATCACTCGGCGATCCACTACGCGCATCCGGACATCATGGAGCGACAACCTCTGAGCCGCGCGCAGCATCGCGTGCAGATAGCCAAACGCCCCCTCCATGAGGACCAGGGCGAGCGTGAGGTGTCGTCCGGCGCCGTATGTGCCGCCACCGTGCAATGGGCAGACGACATAGGGCCTCGGAAGATCCCTGAAGCCGGCAGCAAGCCCGGTGGCTCTTGCGGACGGGACTGGCTCGAAGACCTGCCCATACGCGCAGCGGTGGCGGGCAGTGCAGCCTTCGCAGGTGGGTGCGCGCGTGATACAGGCGTCCCGGCGCAGACGTGCACCAAGGGCTCCGCGCCACAGTGCGCCCGGATACTCGGGGAGCGAAACCGCCCTTTCCGGCTCGAAGGTCAGCCGCATCGGAATGACACGGATCACGGGTTTCCGGCCTCAGGCAGCAGGGTATCAAGGCAGCCGCTCAGCTTCGCTCGCATGGTATCCGGAGACTGCAGCGCCGACTCGACCTCTTTGGTGTCGGCGCGATTGCCATGCGCCAAGACGTTGCGCAGGCCTCGCAACTGCTTGTAGGCCCACCAATCCGGGTTCGCCGATCCATTTGCTTCGTACGCGCGCTTGGCATCCTGGCGCACCTCCTGCTTGTTCACGTCCTTCTCGCCCTGCTGGTGGACGAGCCGCGTCACGAATGCCTCGTAGCCATAGAGCGCGGAGCGTAGAAAGTCGCCCCGCTCCAGGGCGCTGATGGCGTGAGCACGCTGACGCTGGTCGAGCCGTTGATGCTCGACCCAGCGGGTATCCCTTTCGAGGATCGGCTGAAACAAGGCGCCTGGACCCTGCAAGGGTCTCTCCTGAAGCCGTGCCCGTGCCTTTTTCAGTAGCCCCCTCGCCTGCTGCGCCCGGTGAATCGTTTCCAGAAAGCCACCATTTCGAAGCGCGTCCGCGACCTCGTCGTCCGCGATCAGTGTCGCGATCTTGCTGTAGTCCCCGGTGAGCTCGCTGCGCTGCAGGGCGGAGATCCAGTCCGCGAAATGCAGGACCCCGCTCACGTCCTGGACACTTGCCCGGCCCTCGGCGGCGTGCAGCATGGCGTACCAGATCCCGCGCACCTCCATGTGGGAGCGCAGGGAGCGGAGATAAAGCGCGGCCATCAGCATGAGCATGGGCAGATGCCGGTAACCGTGGGTGATGTCCAGGGACAACTGATTGCTCCCCTCCGTGGCCTCCACCAGCGCGGAGAGCAGCGCCGTCTGACCTTGATCATCCAGGGCCTCGGGTATGGCCCTTAGAACCACATCGCAATCGAGGACCGACGCGAGAAGCGGTGCCAACGCATCGAGCTGAGCCTGGCTGGTACGGGCCTCGTCAACGCTTTCCATCAGTGCCTCGGCCTCACCTTCCGGCGCCTGGACTTCGGCGCCATCGGTCAGAAGCTGATCCCACATGCTGCCGGCGGTACCGACGATCACGAGGCGGTCAGGGCGTAATTTGCGTACCAGGCTGTAACCAACAAAGGACGCCTGGGACTGGAAACCGTCAGGGAAGTCATAGCGAACGCAGCGATATCCGTCCGCGGGACGCTCCGAGCGGCCAAGGAAGCTTACGAGCGTATGCATGGCGGTTACTCCTCCATCATGGCGCGCAGCCGCGCTTCGTCGTGTGCGAGCTCTTCGAGGCGCTTCTGCCGCTTCTTCTTGTTGCTGATTCGCTTGAGCTCGGAGCGCCGTTGCTCCAACGATTCCAGGACCACCCGGGCAAAATCGGCGGCGTTGACCTCCGGCACACACCCGGCATCCAGCTGCTCGAGCAGGAACTTATAGACTGGCTGCGATTCGTCCGTGCGCCCTTCCAGCAACTCCGCGGCCAACCGCTCCCCCGCGGGCATGGCCTCACGCTTGGAGCGCTTCTCCGCCTCCCGCCGCTGCGCCTCACGGGCGGCCCGTTCGCGCTCCAGCGTGTCGGTGTCCACGGACATTTCGCCGTAGCCCACGGACGTCTTGGCGCCGAATCCGAGCCATTCAAAGGCGTGCACGAATAGCTCTCGCAACACCGCCTGCCAGGCCTCGCCCTCCAGCAGATGGGCCGCGCGCTCGCGCAGCAGTGCCTGATCGCACTGGACATGAAACCGGAACCCGCTCCGGGCGGGTACAGTGAGGAAGTTAATCGGCACCGGCGCGCCGTTGTCATGGGGCGCGGTCCCACCGGAGGCATCCTTGTAGTACGGGCCGTGATGCGGGGTCATGACCTCCCACTGCAAGGCGGCATCCTTTGGCAGCACGGGCAGAACGTCCCAGAATATCAGGGCACCCCGCGACCGCCCGGCATTGCCGTACTCCCCATCCGTCGCGCCATCGTGACCAAACAGGGCGTGGATGTCACCGCGCGTCCAGTCCCGATCCGCACGCTCGAAGCCTCCGTCCTCATCACCGAGCTCGCGGGCCGCCTGCCGCAGAACCCCCTTGACAGAGCTGCCCGGCAGGTACGGCAGGCCGTAGGGCGCCAGGAACGCAAAACCATTCTCCAGCGGGTGCTCGATGCCGAGCCCGGTTGTGAACGGTGCAACGCTGCACGCCGGAAGGCTGAACACGCACCCTGGAGCCTGAGTCTCGGCCTCGCCCGCGAGGAATTGCTGGCGAGCCGCCAGGGCCTCCATGCGCTGGCGGTCGCCGGGGTTGAGTCGTGCCAGGGTTTCCAGGGCGGGTTGCTTGTCCTTTGGCTTCTGCCACTTCGAATCCCATGCCTCGAGATAGAGGTAAAATCGGTGGCCCGGCGCCGCGTCAGCGAAATCGCTGCCGAGATAGGCGGGTACTGCCGCACGCACTGCAGTGGCGGTCGTGCTCATCTGCTGCCCTCCCCGTTCGCCCGCGTTGGGGCGAGCTGTCGCACCCACCGCAGCCAGGCCATGGCTTCGGCCGTGACATCCTGGAACTGCTCCGGCCTCGCGCGCATCAGCGACTCCATGAACCCCACGTACTCCGCAGACTGAAAGAGCTCGGGAAATCGCTCCTGGAGCCACCGGCGCAGGTGGCTCGACAGCGCGCGGTGATGGCCCTGGTTCTTGTCCTCAAGGAATGCCAGCGTCTGCATCAGGCCACTGTTCATGATGAGCGCGGGCAACTTTTTGGCAAGGGTTGCGTAGTCGCTCGGCTGGCCCGCGCTGCAGCGCCAGGCGCTTCGCGCGCGCTGCTGCTCCATGGTCATGGTCATTGCGCCCCCTCCACCAGTCGGGTCGTCACCTGGCCACGGCCGGTGGTGGCGTCGCCGCCTACCTGCAGGAGCTGGTCGTGCAGGGCCGTTTGCATGTGCTGCATGACCGCCTCACTGTCCATCGGTGCGGCGCCCCCGGTCAGTTCGCCGGACGCCATGAGCGGCGCCACCATCAGTGACTCCGGCGGCAGGTTTTCCGCGTAGAAGAGCCCGGTGTCCGCAGCCGTTCCCGTTGTCGGATCGATACGCACGTGCGGCTCAACCAGCGTCGCATTGCTCGTGAAGTAGCCAAAGTCGGAATCGGAAAGCACCACCAGATCGCGCACCAGCTTGTCCCGGAAGTACCGGCAGGCCTCTGCGCCGGGAAGTGCATGGGTTGCCAGCCACTGGGCGATGGCCTCAACGCCGGCATCGGTTCGGGCCTGGTATTCAAACACCTCCAGATGCAACCGCTCCCCACTTGCAAGCAGCGCATCCCGGCCGCCCTCGGTGACCAGGCATTCATTGCGCTCCACCGCGGGCACCGCCCAGCCGGTCTCGACGCCCGTGAGCTGCAGCATCCGCTGCAGCCGCGAGACCGCCAGGGGGCAGGTGGCGTACACGTAGCCTTGGCGGCGGGAGCGCACCGGGAAGGCCACCACCTGGGCATCGCCGAAGCTCACGGCTCCGGAATGGAGCTCGCCGCGGCGCGATTCGGCGTCGGGATTGGGGCCGAAGAGCACCTCGGCGAGCCCCGGATCGCCGCCCAGGGCCTCGAAACCATGGCGCACGGCGCCCTTGATGCCGGAGCCTGCGAAGCTGGGGTGGCCGGTATGGACCTCCCGCTGGATGGGGCTGTCGATGACGCCGGTGGCCGAGCCCGCGCCCATGTGGACCGGGCTGACGGCGTAAAGAAACAGCGCTGCATTGTTCTTGAACATGTTGGATCGTCCTTTTACGCGTTGGCGATGACGAAGCGATTGAAACCTTCGGCGCGCCGGGCAAGGTTCACATTATCGGCGGTGATGGACCAAAGCCCCTGGTCTGCAAGTTTGCGAAGGCCTTCAAGGCCGCCCTCCAGGGCCTCGAACCAATAGACGGAGCCTGTGGGCGCGACGCGTTGCGCCGGCTTCGGCTTTGGCGGCCGAGTGGCCATGTCCCAACCGCTCACCATTTGCGCACGTGGCACCGCGGCTGACACCAGCCGTGCCTGCCCGCCGGGGAACCGCCAGACGCCGTCGCGATCACACCCCGGCAACCTCCAGCCGTCCGGAAACAGGCCCGGGGACGTGAGCACAACGCGGAAGCGCCCGCTGTGCTCGAGCCGCTCGGTATCGAAATTGGCCGGGGGTGGCGACTCGACCTGGTGTACGCTGGCGCTGCGGCCGTCGCCGCCGAGCCGCAGCATGCCCCGCTGCGCAATCGCCATGCCGTCCAGCCCGTCGATGCTTACCAGGAACCCGGTCCGGGGGTGGCGATTCAAGTGAATCGCATCCGTGGTGTAGAGCAGGCCTTCGGCCGCGCGGCGCCGGGAGGCCTCCATGGCGATACCCAGGCGGCGCTCCAGCGTCCACAGGGCGCTGCGGGCGACGCAATCCTCCACGTGCGGGAGACCTCCGCGCAGGTAGGACTCCCAGCCCCGGCGGGTTAGCCAGTAACCGGCGAGGGGCTTGTCGCGCTGCGCGCGAGCCAGGATTGGTGGATGGGACACGGCCGCACTGCTCGTCACCCCGGCAGGCAGTCTGCTCGGCTCAAGCCGCGAGACGCTGACCGAATCGCCCGCGGCAAAGAACTCGAGATCCGCCGGGGCCGGGTATAGCGGCTCAACGCCAGTCTCCCCGAGGCGGGCCAGAGTAGCCGTGGTCAGGGCAAAGCTGCCGGGTGCCGCGGGCGTTCCCAACACCTCGCCCAGCGGGCCCGCCAGGCCATTGCCCCGGCCGTAGGCCACCGGGTCCTCCCCCGCGCTCACCAGCATCCAGCTTCGCAAAGCGCCCGCGAACACCGACGGCCAGGGCGGCATGTTGGCCCCGCCCCCGCCGTCGCCCTCCCCGAAGAGCCGATTGCCGCGGAGGTGGAGGACGTCCAAGGGCTCGATAAACACATTCGCGACCATACTCACCTCCATGTCTCCCGGCGTGTCTCCCGGGCGAAAAACTCTGCGATACCGACCAGCCCCAACAGACGCTCGCGCACCTCCCCGGCCGTGGCGAGCGGCGAACCGTCCAACGGGGAGCGCGGGGCCAGACGCGCCAGGCGCCGCGAGTGGATGGGTCGACCCCTGCCTTCGAGACCATGGCGCTCGAATTGGTGGTGCAGAACCGCCTCCAGATAATCCTGGACGCCATCCACGCCCCCCAAAGATGCCGGCTCGGGCAAGTCGGCGGACCAGCGCTCGACACTGTAGGCTGCCCTGCGCGAGGCGCCCTTCGACGCGTCCATTGCATTCGCCAGCTCCCGCAAGCACGACATCTCGGCCTCACCTTGGGCGCTGTCGGACTCCAGCGGCCACTTCCCGGTGTAGCGCAGCGCCCCTCCTGAGCGTTTGAGCACGCTCAGGGAAAAGGCGTTGCGGCCGGCTTCCTGCTTGGCGCGCTGTTCGGCCTCCCGAAGCTCGCGCAGTGCCGCGGCGAGCGGCGTCTGGTGGTGGACCACCACGGCCCCCATGGACGCGGTCGCGCGCGAGCCCATGCAGAGGTGAATGCGTCCCTTGCGCTGGACGAAACCGGCGCTCGACCAGCGTTCGTCGCCTTCGCACGCATCCGCAGGTTTGGTTCCGGAGTAGGCATGGCGCAGCTCCCACATGGCGCTCAGCAGGTCGGTGGTGGGCAGCATGGCCATCAGGTCGTCGCCTCCTGCGTAGAGAACGCGACCGGCATGGCGCTCTTCGACAATCCAACGGGCGATCACGCCGGAGAAATCGTTGAGTGCGCTGGATATGGCAATGTGGCGACCCGGCGAGACGGCCCGGGGTGCTGCCAGATACTGCTGCAGGGCTTCGTTGCCGGAGAAACGCGCCGACATGGACTCGCGAATCGCCGGATGGAAGGCTGCCGCGTACGGCGTAACGAGTGCCGGATCCCCTGACAGCCAGCGACCCATGGCGTCGCCGTCCATCAGGAGCAACGCGTAATAGGTCTCGGGGCGCCCTTCGAGCAAGCGCTGCGTCACCGACAGCGCCCGCTGTCCCGCTTCCGGGTTGCGGTCACGCTCGAGCTCCAGCCAGGTCGGCAACCTGGCAAGCAGCTCCGCGGCCTCCGGGTCTTGTTCTGCTCTGGCGCGCAGCCGCACGGCGAGGCGCCACGGCAGCGCGGCACGATCCGCGCCGAGAATCGCATTGCGGTCCTCCTCGCCCAGCGCCCCGGAACGAAGCTGCGCCTTCGCGAGCGAGGTGCTAAGCGCCATGGTGTGGGTGGAGACCACGAAGCGCGCTGGCGCGTTCTCAAGGCCAGGAACTCCCCGTATCTCTTCGCAAAACAAGGTTGGCCAGAGCCGCTTGAGGGCCGACAGGGCACCGAGGTGCTCGCCCTTGCGCGCCCACGCCGGGCGCCGCTCCGCCACGCGGGCCCAAAGCGTCCCGGCCGCCTCCCGCTTCCCAGGTGGAAGTGACAGGTGACCGGGGTCGTGGGCCAGCCATTCGGCCTCCCCCGTCAGGGAGCAGCGAAACCCCTGCTGCTCGAGCGCCGCAAAGGGTCGGGCGGACTTGGCGGCGGCCAGCGCCCGTTCCGCGAGATCGTGCACTGCCGGGTAAAGCACGCCGGGGTTGGGCCGGTAGAACTCCGCCGGCTGGCCCGCCTCGGGCTCGGTTACCTCGACCGGACGCTGGAGCACGCTCCAGGCCTCGCTGCCCAGAAAACCCGGCCGTTCGGCATCCGCACCATGAAAGACACGCAGGGCCTCGCCAAGCCGATCCGCACTGAGCCGCGTTTCCTCGCCGGGACCACCGGCACCGGTGAGCGCGTCGTACTCCACCACGCTCCAGTGAACCTCCGGAAACCCGTCGAGCTGCTTCGCGAGCTGGTGCCGGGCGTACAACCCGGGCTCGTCGGCGATCTCAGCGACCTCCAGCAGGCGGGAGAGTGCGCTGCCCGCTGCATCCTGCACCCAGCCGCGCACCCGCGCCTCTATCGCCCCCGCCAGGCTCTGCGCCATCTCGGCCGGCACGACGGCAAGAAACCGGTTGGGCAGCGCGGCACTGAATAGGGGGTTGGCGTCCGTGGCCAAACGCTGATGCCACTCCTCCCCGGCGAAGAGGCCGTCACGCAGGCCTGCCTCCAACAGCCACAAGTCGACCTGGGGGATGCCCCGCAGGTTCGGAAACACAACGGCATCGGGCCCCAGGCGCTCACAGACCACGCGCATGGCCTCCCAGGAGAGCCGGGCGAGAAGGTGGGAGCCTGCCCACAGATCCGAGGTGGAGCGCGCGGCGGCGATGAACTCCTGCACCGGGCCGAGGGAGACGGTGAGCAGGGCACACCGGCCTGATTCATCGCCGTGAAATGCCCCAGCGAAGGCGGAGACCAGATCGAGATGGTCCCAGATGGTGTGATCCGGAACGCGGGTGTCCGCCGGCAGAAGCCGCCAGAGCTCCCCCAGTCCGGTGCCGTCATCGCCGGACCGCAGCTCGGGGCCGAACCGCCAGAAGGCAAGCAGCGTGCGCTGCACATCGACCCCGCCCGCTGCATCCTCGTGGACCAGGGAGCGAAAGTGGGTCAGGCTCTCCTCCTTCATGGTGCCGAGATTCGTGTCTCTAAGACCACCCTGGGCGCGGAGGTCCAACGCCTCACCGGATAGCGGGTGTTTGATCACCGGTTGCTCGGCGAAGCTCACCTGGGTCCAGCGCGCGTACCGCCCATCGCTGCCCGTGCGCGGAAACTGCGGCCGATCCGCGGCGGACGCCCACCGATCCGCCCGCTTAACCAGGTCTCGCGCCCGAGGAGGCAGCTGGTCGCCCAGTAGCTCCGCGTGCAAGGTGCGGGTGGTTCCACCCTCGTGGCCCGCGGGGTCCCGCAGCAGCACCAGCGCCTTTTCTGCAGGGTCATGCAGCCGCGCATGCAGCTTTACCCGCGCCAGCGCTTCGTCCATAGACATGGCCTGCCCACTCATGACGCCACCCGTTCCAGTTGCTCATCCAGCAGCTCGTGTGCCTGCCGCCACAGGTGCGTAAATTCGCGCTGCTGCGTTGGCGAGAGCTCCTTCCACAGCCTCCACTCCGGCCTGCATGGGAGGTGCGCGACCTGCGCCCGGAGCTTGCCGTGCCCATCACGGACGACCTTGAAGCGAAGCGTGTTCGGCACGCGGGCTGCCTGATCCCACCCCGGCTGGGAGCGCTTGGTGACGGGATAGGACATTAGCGGCCGCAAGGGGCCTGCCTCCGAGCACAGCTCCGCGCGAAGCCGAGCCAGCCGCCCCACCAACGCCTCCCAGCTACCCTCCGCAGGTGTCCACCACAGCAGCAGCCCACGATCGTCGGCGCCGATTCCGTGCACCCATTCCCGGCCGATCGCCTCGCGCCAATCCACGCGATAGGCGGCGAGGTCCACCGTCGGGGCACCCGCCACCAGAGCGTACGAGCCCCAGCCATTGCGGCTGCGCCCCCCCACGGTGCCGAGGCGATGCATGAGGCCGAGGGCCGGGTCGATGCCATCCGCGCCGGGCTCCTGCCGCGGCCAGGCCAGTCTGAGCTCACCGCTCTCGCCGGAGGCGATCGCGGCACTCGCCGAGAGGACGGCGCCCTTGGGCTGAAGCGGCCCGTAGCCGAGATAGACATCACCGGCGAACATGCGCCGGCCAGATCCGCTGGCCATGCGCTGCCGACTGTCCTTCGAAACCCACTCCCGCAGGGTGCCAAGCTTCCAGGCACGCGGTCCACGCAGCCTGAGCCGCACCCGGCTCTGTCTGCCGGAGTTGCCCGCGGCCTCGCCGAAAAGCTGGCCTTCCTGCAGGCGAATGTCCGCCAGCGTCAGCCCTCGCGCTGCCATGACCACCCGCCACCACTGCCGCAGCTGCGCCTTGAAGGGCGGGGTGCGCCAGGCGGCATTCTGCTGCGCGTCCCCCGGAAACGCGGGAGAGAGGAACTCGATGGTGATCGTTCTTGTTTCCACGGCTACTCCTGTTGATCCATCAGTGTCGGCAGGCTACCCGCCCGGGGAGCAAACGTGTCGGCCCGAAAACTTTCCGGGTCATGGTTCACCGCGGAGGTGGATCTGCTCAGGGCGCAGCCGCAGGCCATACTGCGTGCGCGGACGCTGACCATGGGCATGTACGTGATAGCGCTCTGCCACCGCCGGGTGCAGTCCGCTTCGCGCCCCCAGCGCCGCATTCAACCGCGTGCGGCTGCGGTCAAAGTAGTTCGCCTTGCCCATTTCAGCCAGCTCCGCTCGGGCCGAGGCGGCGGCATCGGCGAGACGCGACGGACCGGCTCCCTCCAGCCACCGGATTACCTCGATCAACTCGTCGGCTGCGGTCTCATCGAACGCAACACGCGGCCGACCCTGCTGCGCGCGGCGCGCGAACCACACCAGCCAGGTGAAGGAGGTGTTGGGCAGCGATACGGCGTGCCCTTGAAGCCAGACCCGACGTTCAGAGAGATCGATCACCAGCTCCGCCTCCTCGAGCATTTGTTGCGCGCGCGCGACCGCCTCACTGAAGCTCAGGTCCCCCTCAAGCAGCGTATCGTCCAGCCCCTCGCGCAGCCGCACGAAAGGGATATCCGAGAGCACCACCCGGGCATCGGCGGTGGACACATAATCTCCGCCGTCAGAGATGACCAAAGTGTTCGGGTGTGGCGGCGGATAGAAGAACCCCGGGTGGGATTCGAATGGCGGATTGACCAGCACGTGCGAGAGCCGATCTCCGGGGCGTGCATACAGGGACAATGCGTAGCCGGCGTAATACCCCATGGTCTTACGTCCGCCGGCAAGTGAGACGTGAAGACTTGCCGCCGGCTCGCAGCAGAGCGCGCGCACCCGCTCATTAATGAGGTCGGCCGCGGCCGCATTGTGCGACTCATCCGTGATGTCAGGCAGAGGCACCCCGTACTTGTCCCGAATGACGTGAATGCAGGACTCATCAAAGGTGACGGCATCGCGGTCAATGCCGTAGTCCGCGCACAGCCGCTCGAAGTATCCCTGCCCTCCGCAGGCGGAGAAGAGCGTCAGTGCAAGCCGACGGCGCCCCTCGCTGGTGGTGATCGCCTCGATGCGCTCGGGTACCTGAGGTGCCCCACGCTGCTCGGTCTCACGCATCAGGGCGAACACCGTTTCGGTGACGATCTGAGGGGTCAGTCCGGTCACGAATAGCAGCGTTCCCCTGCAAGTCAAAGCCATAGGCTTCCCCACCCTGATGAGCCTCAAACCCCAAGGCTACCGACCAGGGATCCCCCGCACGGCTGCGGAAAGTTTTCCAACGGCACGACGTCTCCCCGGTGGCTGACCTGGGAATGCGGCTACTCCACCTCCAGCGGCAGTCGGGCGCCAACCGACGAATCTGCAAGCGCAGCGCTACAGGCCCGGACGGCTACAGGGGCGCCGTAGCGGGCCGGACTGTGGCTGGCCACTTGCACTACACATGGCGCGCCGCAACGGCCACAGCTGAGATTGCTCCGAATTCGGCCCTGTCAGCTCGCCCTTCCTTTGACGGTACCGTGGACTCTACCTACGGTCAGCACGCCCCAGCAAAGTCGAGGGCTTTGGTTTGTGAACCAGGTCTCGTGGCATGTTCCGTTCGTAATGCTTGGCGGCTCACGATTGGGAGGTGTCACGGGACTCCGGCATCGCCACCTTCCTTACCGCCCCCCTGTAAAGCTGGGCGTCTCCTGGATCTAGCAGCCTGTCAGGCGCCCGCCAGCCCGGCTGATTCGGGCAGGTTCGGGCGCCTCACGAATGACGCAGGGTCATTCCTTTCTGCGCTGTGCCCCACCAACGCAATAACAAAAAAATGGGGCGGACTATACTCAAACGATATGCAGTGGGATGCCCATCCACCGCAGAAGACATGTCGACACCGCCGCGGAACGACAGGGGATAATGTGTTCCGACCTTGGAAGACACTCTGAATCAGTTTTTGGGAGCTAATTTTTCAGAGTGTTTCTGGCAAACCGCTGGAGATTTCTATGGTGTCCCCGTTTGTTGCGTGTGAGGCGATAAGCAAGCTCTAGATCTAGCGCTGTTGATCGATCGCCGAAAGGCTGGTGGCCAATGTCTCCCGTCGGCGCGATGGTACGGTCAACTGTGAGAGACGGAACCTCCGCGCGCGCGGGGAAGCGTTCTCGTATCAGTTAAGCCGAATGGAGATAACGATAGAAAAGCCAAGGCGGTACCTGGGCGAAGACCGGTCGCCCCAACCGCAAGCCTATTCCGAGGAGGGTTTTCCAATGATTAACAATAAGCTGGGTATTGCGGCAACAGCGGCCCTGACCATGGGCGGAGCGACACTAGCCCATGCGAGTCCGCAATTCGAGGCGGGTGACTGGACCGTCACTCTGGATGGTAACGTCAACGGTTTCTACACCTTTACAAGCTGTGAAAGCAGCCCCGAACTGGTGGAGG
>NZ_SKOG01000279.1 GCF_007120195.1 Aquisalimonas sp. | reverse complement strand
TAAGCTTTCTCGGGCTGGCAATCTTTGCACCGCTTGGGACAAGCCTGTCGGTCTCGTTCCTCCAGCGCTACAGCGCCGGGTTCACGCTCGACAATCTGACGCTGCTCAACTATCGGGCGGTGCTGGCTGAGGGTTCGGCGCTTCTACCCGCCATGACCAACTCGTTCGGCATTGCCTTCGGGGCCGCCGCGATTGCGCTGGTGGTGGGGTTTCTTGCCGCCTATCTGCTCGCCTACAGCGGATCGCGGGTGCGACGGTTCACCGATGTCACCTCCACTGTGACCCTGGCGGTCCCGGGCATCGTGCTCGCAGTGGGCTACATCCTCTGGTGGAACCAGCGCTGGCTCGCGGACTGGGGCATCCAGGTGTACGGCTCTCCCTGGGCTATCGTGCTGTGCTCAGCCGCCGCGTCTGTCCCCATTGCCGTACGCGTGCTGCTGGGCCATGTCGCCCAGGTTCCGAAATCATTTCTTTACAGCGCCTCCCTGCAGGGAGCAGGGCTCTGGACTCGGATGCGCACCATCCTTATGCCACTCACACTGGCCGGGCTGCCATCCGCGGGGCTGGCCGTGTTCGCCACCAGCGTCTTCGACCTGGCCATCACCACCATGCTCCAGCCCTCCGGCTTCCCCACCATTCCGGTGGTCATCGACGAGCATTTCCGGACCGTCGAATACGGCTGGGCCACCGCTGCCACGGTGATCGTCTGCCTGATCACCGCGAGCATCATCGTCATTATCCGACTACTGGTGAAACGGCTGTTCCGCCAGTATTTCGCAACCACCGGAGGCTCCCAATGACTCATGCGAAAGCCGACGTCTCGATCCGCGGTCTCGAACGCCATATCGGTGACGTGCGCGCCCTGGACGGCGTCACCCTGGACATCCCCGCCGGCGAGACGCTCGCCGTGCTTGGGGCCGCTCGGGCTGCGGCAAATCCACACTGCTGCGCCTCCTGGCGGGTCTGGACACACCAACGGCAGGCGAGATTCACCTGGCCGGCGAGCAGGTCAACGGCAGGGGCATTGCGGTGCCGCCGGAGCGACGCCCCGTCAACATGGTGTTCCAGGATTTCGCCCTTTGGCCCCACATGAATGTCACGCAGATTCTCCAGTACCGCATGAAGTATCGGGGCGTCGCACGCGGTCGCCGCGACTCACGCACGCGGGAGCTGCTGGAGCTGGTGGACCTCGGCGGCATGGACAAACGCTATCCCCGCGAACTCTCTGGGGGCCAGCAGCAACGGGTCGCCATTGCCCGCGCCCTGGCCACAGAGCCGCGCGTGCTGCTGTTCGACGAGCCCCTGTCCAACCTCGATTCGCAGTTGCGCCAGCAGATGCGCGACGACCTGGCCCGGCTGCTGCGGCAACTGGGCACCACGGCGCTGTACGTCACCCACGACTGCAGGAGGCGCTGTCCCTGGGGCAGCGTGTGGTTGTCATGCAGGACGGGAAGGTCGCGCAGATCGACGAGACCCAGGCGTTATTCCGCAAGCCCGCCACGACCTGGGTGGCCGAGCTGGTGGGCTATGCCAACACGCTCACCGGCCGCGTGCTGCGTCGGAAGGACGATTGGGCGCTGGTGCAGACGGGCCAGAACAGCCTGTGGGCGCAGTGCCGGGACGGGGCCATGGCCGTCGGCGATGCGGCACAGGTCATGTTCCAGCCCCGGGGATGCCAGCTTATCCGGCAGCAAACACCTGCGACGGGTAATCTCAACGCCCTGCCGGTGCAGGTGGAGCAGCAGGTCTTCGAGGGCCATGGCTGGCGCATCCATTGCCTGCACGGTGCGCACTCGCTGCAAGTGCACGACACCCGACCGTATTATCACGGTGCGGATATGCTGGGGACGTTCGAGAATGCGGCCACGCACGCCTACCGGGCGGAGGAACCGGACGTTGACACGGAACGGGCATCGGAAACGGCGCGCATCGCCTGATTGCAGCTTTACGAGTCAATCAGAAGTTGCACTGCATCCGAGCCACGAAGAAGTGTGGGCTGTCGTCCTTGGTGGCGCCGTTGGTCTGGACGGAAGCGGCGCCACTGTCCTTGACGTCCACGGTGACGTCGTTGGCCATGAATCGCGGCTTGGCGCTCTGGTGGTAGCTCAACCCCAACTTAGACAGGTTACGCCCAGACGCGTAGGAACCGGGGACATACCAGACCTTCGGTCCCGCATTGACTGCATGCGACCCAGAGAGCCAGACGGACGCTGCGACAGGGGACCTTTCGTTCGCTCTTGAGTCGTGTCGACACCCGGGCGACACTGTGTGTATCACATCTGCGATGCACTCTTGGAGGTGCCACCATGAAATCCGCCACCATTCCGCCGTTACGTGTCGATCCGAGACTCCGCGCTGACGTTGAGAGCGTCCTGAACGAGGGGGAGACGCTGTCGGCTTTTGTCGAGGAATCGCTGCGTGCACACATCGCTCGGCGTCGAAATCAGAAGGCGTTCATTGAACGCGGCCTGGGCGCGCGAGTGGATGCCCAGAAGAGCGGTGAGTACTACGATAGCGAAACGGTCCTCGAAGGCCTCGAGGCAATGCTCGAGAGTGCCAGGCAGCGCCATAACGGTTCATGACGCCCAAAGTCGTTTTCACCCGGCAGGCTCGTGACGATCTCGAGCGCCATTACGGCTTCCTCCTTGAACGGGATCTCAACGCGGCTGAGAAAGCCATCGAGCGCATTCGTCGCGCCCTCTCCTACCTCTCAGATGCCCCTTTCCAAGGGCGCAAAGTGGATTCCGGCAGCCCTTTCCTCCGCGAGCTCGTAGTCTCCTTCGGCCACACCGGTTTCGTGGCGCTCTACGAAGTCGAAAGCGATGAGAGGATCGTGGTTCTCGCCATACGCGCACAACGTGAAGACGACTATAGTTGACGGTTCCACCACTTGGCTCGTAGGCCGGGGCGCCGTCCTCGTTGTTGGTCGTGACGGTAAAGCCCACATTATCCCGACCGATTCATGGCGACCTCCGCGGCTCCGCGTGCATCGTTGCCGCGCGGTAACGCCGCCGCAGTCGGCGTGCCTTGATCTTGCGCAATGAGCGCCCCTGTAATGGTGCGTAATGTGGCCGTGGTTCTCCAACCACGAAGAGGCGGTGCATGGACCAGGACGGGGAATCAGACTGGGGGCCGCTGTCCGATCTGCCCGGCAATCCGCTGATCTGGGTGCTGATCCTCGGGGAATTGGTGGTGTTCGCGGCGTTTTTCGCCTTCTACGGCGTCGCCCGGGCGCAGGAGCCGGAGGTTTTCGCAGTCTCGCAGCAGGCCCTGGATCCGCTGCTGGGTGGTCTCAACACGCTGGTGCTGCTAACCAGCGGGCTGTTCGCAGCGCTGGCCATCGAGGAGTGTGCGCGCGAGCGGGTGCAGCGGTGCCGTCGGTGGCTGCTCATGGCCATGGGCCTCGGGCTGGTGTTCGGGGTGGTGAAGGTCGCGGAGTACTGGGACAAGGTCAGTCAGGGTTTTACTCTGGAATCGAACACCTTCTTCACCTTCTACTACTTGCTCACCGGCTTCCACTTCGCCCACGTCATCTTCGGACTCGGACTCTTGGGGCTGGTGGTATGGCGAACGTCCATGGCCAACGTGGAGACCGCCACAGCCTTCTGGCACATGGTGGATCTGATCTGGATCCTCCTCTATCCACTCCTGTACCTGTTGCGGTGACGCCCATGAGTCATGCCCTGCCCGGACGACGCAAGCTGGTGATCACCTGGGCCGTGCTGGTGGGCCTGACCCTGGCCTCCATGACCGGCGGGCTGTTCGCGGCCACGGGCGCAGGCGATACCCTGGCGTGGTGGGCGGTAGCGGTAATTCTGGCTGCGACGTACTACAAGGCGCGCCAGATCGTCATGGTCTACCTGAACCTCAACGCCTCGAGCAGCGGCTGGCGGAGCATGCTACGGGCTTTCCTGATCATTACGCTGGCACTAATTCTCGGCGGATATCTGCTGCCGCAGTTGCTCTGAGTGCGCGGGATGACTCCGCGTCAGAGCATGGGCAACATAAACGGTGTTTTCCGATTTCGTCCGTATCTTCTGCGCATTGACTGGCCCGCTTTTCACCTCTTCCCAGTCATTTTCACCCAAACCCCGCCCCCGGATTCGGGGCAAACCACCAAGCAATTTTCAATAGCCGGAGGCTGACGCCAAGGAGCGCAGCGCAGAACGCCCAGAATAACATGACGTGTGCCGTACCGGCGCGCTAAAGGGTATAAACCCACCCTTGGACGGCGCGCATTTAACCCACGATCAACCTATACTCAAAGCCGGGCTGCGTAGGGATACAACAGGGAAGACCACCACATGGTCGCCACAGAAGGCCAAAGCAACAGGCCCGATGCCGCTCCGAATGCCGCACCGAGCCCACCCTCGCGGCCCCCGGATGGCCTTGCCAGCCTTCCGGCTAAAGTCACCATGCCGCAGTTGATTCAGGTCCATGCTCGCCGACGCTTATATGATCGGCTCGAGGCGGCCCCTGAGCGGCAGTTCGTTTGGGTCGAAGGGCCCGCCGGTGCCGGCAAGACAACCTTGGTAGCTGCTTACCTGCGGGCGGCTAAGCACCCGGTCCTGTGGTATCAAGTCGATGCGGGCGATACCGACCTCGCAACCTTTTTTTATTACCTCGGTCTCGCCGGTGACGCCCTCTCCGGCCGTGCGAAGCATCCACTGCCGCAGCTCACGATGGAGCATCTGGCGGGGGTGGGCACATTCGCCCAACGTTACTTCGAAGAACTGGACCGCCGCCTGCCGGCATCGACTACGCTCGTCTTCGATGGCCTCCACGAGCTCGACCCCGACGACCCGCTGCATATTACCCTGTGCGCGGGGATCGAACGGCTGACGCCCCGGCGGCGGGTGCTGCTGATCAGCCGCACCCCACCACCGCCCGCGTACGCACGCCTGAGTGCCAGCCGCACGCTGGCGCGCCTCGAATGGGACATGCTGCGCCTCACCGAGGAGGAGGCTGAGGGTATCGCCTCCCTACGCGCTCACGCCACGTCGACACCCATCAAGCAACTCCACCAGAAGACGGACGGCTGGGTGGCGGGACTGATACTTCTGCTGGAGTGTGGGGAGACAACCACCGAGGGGGTGAGCTTTGATGAGACGAGTCCACAGACACTGTTCGATTACTTCGCCGCCGAAGTGTTTACCCGCCGCAATCCGGCGATCAAAGCGTTTCTAATGCGCACAGCGTTATTCCAGAGCTTCACAGTTGCCATGGCGGAACGTCTCGCCGGTGAGCCCGAGGCGGGTGCAATACTCGCCGATTTTGTACGCCAACATTACTTTACAGAAAAGCGCGCCGAGGGCGCGGCCATCTACCAATACCATCCGCTATTTCGCGAGTTTCTGCTGCACCAGGCGCACGCAACCTGGGGGCCCGGGGAACTCGCCCGCTATCGGCACCGGGCGGCTGCCGTGCTGGAGCAGGCCAATCAGCCCGAACATGCGCTGGCGCTGTACATGGACTCCGGCGACACGGACGCGGCCACTCGCTTGCTGATTTCGCGGGCGAGCCAACTCGTCACCGCTGGCCGGCTCACGACGCTGAACGCTGCAATCGCAAGACTGCCTGCTGCGAGGGTGCACACAGAGCCCTGGCTGCTCTATTGGCGCGGCATAGCGCGGTCACCATTTGATCCTGTGGCGGCACGCGAGTCTCTCGCGCGCGCATTTGCTCAGTTTCACTCGCAAGACGACGTGGCGGGAGCGTTCCTAGCCTGGTCGGGCGTTGTCGATACGTTCATTTACGCCTGGGATAACTTCACTCCACTGGATCAATGGATCGACACACTCGAATCATTGCTGGCGCGACATCCGGAATTCCCCTCGCCCGAGATCGCCACGCGTGTGACCTTCAGCATGTTCAACGCACTGATGTACCGCCAACCATGGCACCCGCAGATCAGCCTGTGGGAAGAACGCCTGCGTACGATCATGCTCCAGAGCGAAGACCCGTCCGTGAGGGTCATGGTGGGCCAAACGTTGCTGTTCTACTACTCCTGGTGGTCGGGTGACCTGGCGAAGGGGGCGGTCGTCTCCAAGGCCGTGCGGCCCGAGGTCGGGTCGTGCAGCGTGGCGCCGCTGACGCAGATCGTCTGGTACGCGGTCGAGGCCAATTACCTTTGGGTGACTGGCTCGGCGAAGGCCAGCGTGCAAGCCGTGGAGAACGGGCTGGCGGTAGCCGAGGACAACGCCATCCACGTGTGGGACTTCATGCTGAATGCACAAGGCGTGTGGGGCTCCCTGACGAGAAACGATATGGTGCGGGCTGCGGGCTATTTGCGCGGAATGGCGACCTCGTTCCGGCCGAGCCAAGCCATGAATGCCACCCTTTATCATGACACGACCTCAACCGAGGCGTTGCGGCGCGGCGACGTGCCGATCGCCTTGGAGCATGGCCGCATCGCCATGATGCTGGCGGACAAGACAGGCATGGCGTTCGCCCAGGCCATGGTTCGGATCAGCACCGCCCGTGCACTGATGGAATCGGGCGATTTTGCGGCCGCCTCGGTAACGCTCGAGCAAGCCGCAGCCATCAGTCGACGTATGAAAAGCAGCTATGCCGAGTTCCTGTGCGCCTTCGCCAAGGCGCGTTTGGAGCGGCTTAAGGGCGATGAGGCCGCCATCGTCGTCGCGTTGAAGGGTGCGCTGGCACTCGGGCGGGAATACGGTTTTGTCAATCACATGTGGCTTGGCCACGAGGCGCTCGCGCAACTGTGCGCGACGGCGCTCCAGCACGGGATAGAGACCGCGTACGTGCAGGATTTGATCCGCAGGCGCGGCCTGGCGCCCGATGAAGCCGACCTCGGCATGGAGCACTGGCCGCGCGAGATAAAGATCTACACGCTGGGACGCTTCATCGTGTACAAGCGCGACAAGCCATGGCGGTGCAACGGCAAGACACCACGCAAACCGCTGGAGTTGCTCAAGGCCATGGTCGCGCTGGGCAGCCGCGATGTGAGCGACACCAAACTGATCGAACACCTCTGGCCCGACGCCGAAGGCGACCACGCCCAGCATGCGCTCGAGATGACACTCTCGCGTTTGCGCAAACTACTCGGGAGTCCCAAAGCGGTCCTCTCCCAAGGCAGGACGCTCAGCCTTAACGGTCACTACGTATGGGTGGATGTGTGGACACTGGAACAGGCGTTGCAGAAGCTAGAGGCGATCTCGCGGGCCGGGACCGGCAATGAGACCTCCACGACACACCTCGCCGAGCAGGCGGCCGCACTCTATCAGGGCGCTTTCCTGGCGCAGGACAGCGACTTGCCCTGGGCGATCACCCTGCGTGAACGGCTGCGCACGCGGTTGCTGCGCCAGCTGCGCATGGTCTGGCTTTCCTGGGAGCGTGCCGGCCGTTGGGAGCAAGCCGCGGACGGCTACCAACGCGGCCTTGAGATAGACAATCGCGTGGAAGAATTCTATCAGCGCCTGATGCTTTGCTACCGCGCCCTTGGCCGCCCGGCCGAGGCGCTCGCGGTCTACCAGCGCTGCCGCCAGACGTTGCATCTGATCCTCGGGATTGCGCCGAGCCCCAAAACCGAAGCCATCGCGCAGGCGCTGCGCGTGAGCCAAAGCACCGACCCTGGCGCGACCTGATCCCTGCTAAGCCACTGTTTCCCGGGTGGTGGGCAAGAAAGGGCGCGTCACCTCAAAGCCTGCGTCCGCAATGGTCCAATAACCGGGCCGTGGCGCCTGCATTGCCTGCACCCGCACCTTACCGGACCTTTCGAGGCAAATCGGAACGCCTTCACTTAACTGCTCGGCGCCGAAAGCCAGAAGCCGGCACGACCCCTCATTAAACAATCTCATGCTCCCAAGCGGGAACATCGCCGCCGACCACCACCGGCTGATGGCGCCCGAATCGCAAACCGGCCACTGGTCCGAATCAGTAACTCGATCGCTTCTGTGCGGTTGGCGAGGTAGGACTCGAAATGAGCGATTTCGCCCGTGCAGGGCCGTCCTGTCCAGTCAACGCGTGCAATGCAGCGAGTCAATCATTCGCCATCCGTGAGCGATCCGTGAGTCCACGAAGCTTAGCGTTAACCGTGAAGGGCACGGGGGCAACGCGACCTGCCACGGACGAAATAGACACGGACACGCTAAGAGGTCATCACCATGAAGACTCATTACATGGCCGCAGCCATTGCAGTCACCGGACTATTCGCGGGGCCGCTGGCGGCCCATTCCACTGATGCTCGTGTGCTGGACTGCGACGTCGCAGCATCCCATGTCGAGCCTTCCAGCGTCATGTCGAGCGGGGTCCAGCGGGCCAGCAGCCAGACCGAACCTTGGCTCGTCGAGTGGGACGATCAGCGCGATGAAACTGAGCTGGCGAGCTGGTACAGCGCGGAAGCTAGCGGCGATTACACGCGGTTCGAGGGGCTCGGGACGGTTATTCCCCATGACATGCGGCGCGCTATCGAGCGTGAGAACGAACGTGCACTGCAACGCCAGCTCGTTGAGCAAGATCCAGGTGCCGAACAGACGCAGAGCGAGGCACAACAGGTCCTGGAGGGTGAGTCGAGTGAGGACGCTCGCTAAACTCCGCGCCGAACAAGCCGCCACCCCGTCACCGACCCGTGGTTGCCCGCCAGGGCCCCCCGTGGACGGGGACGGGGATGGCCGGGAGTTCGTCCTGCAGCCCGTCGAAGACCACGACCCGCGGCACGTGCGCGACTCCATAGCCGCCTGGGAGCGCTTCATCGATGAGCAGGGGCTCACCCCGGCGCAGGAGCGCGATGCGCTGCGCGCGGAGCTCCAGGGCGCGTTCGCGGACTGACTTACCAGTCCAGCGCGGGCCCGTTCCTCCCAAGCATTCTCCGCCTGGCGGCGGCGCTCGCGATCGAACCACCCCCAGTGACACTCGGCCGTCGGAATCCCAAGCCCCGCGGCGACCCACAGATGCCCGTGCGAGCGATACCACCCCTCGCGCTCAGGCGTGCGCTGGAACTTTGCCTCGGCGGACCTGTTCCTGCCTGAACCCGGGCAAGCTGATAGTGCATCGCCATCCAGACCTCCCAATCCGGGAGTGTCAGTGCGTCCCCAAGTGGGTTTTGTCATCAAAGAGTCACGTCGACGCAACAATCAAGTAACGCGGCAACGGCACGCTGAGCGGACATTTAAACCCGCAATCGGAGGTTCCGATGAAACGCTCGCTTCCGCTCTCCGCGCTCGCAACCGCAGCACTGATGGCGATGCCCTCCCTGGGCTGGGCCGACAATGCCGCCGCTCACGACGTTGCCGAGCACTGCCCGGACACCATTCGCGTTGCCGACACCGGCATTGAAGGCATGGAGGAGCTGACCCGCGCGTTCGAGCCTTTCGCCGAGGCGATGGCCGATGCCGCCGGCATCGAATTCGAATTCTTCGCCGTCAGTGACCGCACCGCTGCCGCCAATGTGCTCCAATTCGACCAGGTGGACCTGGTCCTGGCCGGCCCCTCGGAGTACGCCATTATCGCATCGCGCCAGGACGTGGAAATCGCCTGGGGGCTGGAGCGGGCCGAGTACGGGACCCGCTTTTTCGTGCCTGCCGACAGTGAAGTCGAGGAACTGGCGGACCTGAAAGGCGGCACCGTCGCGCTGAAGGATGTGGGCTCCACCACCGGGCACATCACGCCAGCGTGGATGCTGACCGAGGCCGGCCTCGATATCGACCGCGACCTGGATATCGTCATGGCGGCGGACAACCGCGTGCAGGTCCTGCTCTCTGGTGACGTGGACGCCTTGGGTGGCGGTTACCGGGACGAGGAGATCATCCAGCGCATGGACCCTGATTTCGACTACCGCATTGTCGCCGACAGCGGCACCATGCCGCGCGATCCGTTCATTGCCCGCGCCGGCCTGGGCTCAGAGTGCATCAGCGCCCTGCGTGACGTCGTCGAGGCGAACCAGGAGGAACTCTTCGAGGCCTTTGTCGCCCCCGCGGAGCTGGAGGGCGCCGGCGACGAAGCCGAGGAGCGCTCCAAGTACCTGGAGGCGAAATTCGTTTTCGATACAACCGATGAGGAGTACGACCAGGTCCGTGAGGCCTACGCCATCGTCGGCAACCCGCTGGACTGAGCAAAGTGTCGATAGTCCGGGGTCCGCCCGCGTGGCGGGCCCCGTTTGGCATGGAGGAAATCAGAGCATGAACCCGATCAAGGTCGAGAACCTGCACAAGCGCTTCGGCGACATTCACGTGCTCCGCGGGCTCAGTTTCGAGCTGCAGCCCGGAGAGGGCGCGATCCTTCTCGGCGCCAACGGCTGCGGCAAGTCTACGATGATGCGTTGTCTCAACGGTCTGGAGCGCCCCACGGAGGGACGGATTCAGCTCGGCGGGACCGAGCTGGCGAGCGCGTCCCGGGGTCAGTTGCGGGCCGCGCGACGCGAGGTGGGCGTGGTATTCCAGCGCTTCAATCTGGTGAGCAATCTGGGCGTGCTGCAGAACGTCCTCTACGGAGCCATGGGCCGTTACCGTGGCGGCCTGTTGCGCACACTGGCGCCGTTCGCCCCGGCCGAGGAGCGGGAGCGGGCCATGGCGTGCCTGGAGCGCGTGCGCCTGCGGACAAGGCCGGCCAGAAGGCGGAACACCTCTCGGGCGGGCAGCAGCAGCGCGTTGCCATCGCCCGCATGCTCATGCAGGAGCCCTCCGTGGTGCTGGCCGACGAGCCTATCGCCAGCCTGGATCCGAAGTCGGGTCGGGAAGTCATGGAACTCCTGTGGGACGTGGTGCGTGAGCGCGGCCTGACCGTGCTGTGCACCCTGCACCAGCTGGACATCGCGGTGGAGTTTGGTGACCGCATCCTCGGCATGAAGGCGGGCCATTTGGAGATCGACCAGCGCGCGGACCGGGTGGATCGTGCCAGCCTGGACGCCCTGTACTCCGGCCATGTGCGCGTCGACGCGCAGCAGCACCCCGACGCGGCGGAAGCGGTCGCCGCCTGACGCCCCCAGAACCTTTCTCCCAGGGAAACCCGTACCGATGCCCGAGACAGCCGATCAGCGCGCCGCCATGGCGGCGCCGCAGCGACTGCGCATGCCATCCGTCTTCGCCTGGGTGGTCATGGTCGCCTTCGCCGCCTTCTTCATCCAGGGGGTGCTGGCGGTGGATGCCACCCCGGATCGCCTCATTGCCGGTTTCGGCAACATGGGGCAGTTTTTTGCCCAGGCCTTCCCGCCCGATCTCGGCCGTATCGGGCCCATCACCCACGCCATGTGGCAGACGCTGAACATGGCCATCGTCGGCGTCGCCTTCGGCGTCATCCTGAGCCTGCCCTTCGCCCTGCTGTGTTCCGCCAACACCACGCCGAACAACGTGGTGCGGTGGTGCGCTCGCATGGTGGTCGCCACCCTGCGCACGATTCCGGAACTGGTCTGGGCCTTGATCTTTGTCGTGGCCGTCGGCCTGGGGCCACTTGCCGGGATTCTCGCCATCATTATGGATACGATCGGGTTCTGCGCCCGCTTCTTCTCCGAGCGCATCGAAGAGATTCGCCCCGGCCCTTCGGAAGCGCTGACCTCCACGGGCGCCGGCCGGCTGTCGGTGATCTTCGGCGCCATCATTCCCGAGGCCATGGCGTCACTCACCGCGACCAGCCTGTTCGGCGTGGAAAAGGCGATTCGCTCAGCGGTGATTCTCGGCCTGGTGGGGGCCGGCGGGATCGGTGTTGAGCTTTCCACGGCCATGCGGCTGTTCAATTACGATACCGCACTAACCATCATTCTGGTCATTCTGGTTGTGGTGATCTCCGTGAAGCAGGTGTCCTCGGCCATTCGGAAACGTGTGATCTGACATCAAACGGCAAAATAACCACCATGGCCGTATGGTATTAACTGCTTCATTACCGGCCAGTGACTCGGCTGCGCCGGCATAATGAACGGCCGACAAGACAATCCTGATCGGCGCTAATGAGAGAGCAATCGTGAGGTGGTGGAGTTCAGCCTGGATCGCTCGGGTTTTCGTGTGGTAGAAATGCGCTGCCAGCCCGGGTACGACCATATCCTACTTTTTCATCGCCACGTTTATCGAAGACCATCTGCGCCGTCGTGGTGCGGCGCTGCACCGGGATGACTGACGCCGTGCCGGCGCAACCCGCGGCGTGACTGCTGTTGATTCCAGGCATGCGCGGACTCGCCTGCCGCGCGTTGCTGTCGTTGCTTGCCAGCGCCGTGACGGGATTGCGCCGAAATGGGGCGGTTGTTGCCTCCGGGTGCGCTATTATGGGGCACCCGGGTCGGGCTTCGTCCTCTGACGAGCCACTGTCGGCGGCCTTCCCCGCCGGGTATGAATGCTCGCGCTTTCCTGCAATACCCTGATTTCACGCGTCTTCCGCCAGCCCGTCCGCGCGCTGGCAGGATTGAGCTTGATCTGGCAGACTTGTTGCATTCCCTATGAGAAACAATTTTTCGTTGAAGGAAACATGCATGAGTGAGCGTCGCTTCCGGCTGGTGCTGTCGTGTCCAGACGCCGTGGGCATTGTTGCCGCGGTGACGGCGGGAATCGCCCGTCAGGGTGGCTGGATCACAGAGGCCCACCAGTACGCCGATCCCGAGAGCGGCTGGTTCTTCATGCGCTACGAAGTGCGTGCAGACAGCCTGAACGGCGATATCCAGCGACTTGAGGCCATCGTCACTACCCTCGCCGAGCGCTTCGGCATGACCTGGTCGGTGACGGATACCGCTTTTGCCCGGCGCGTGATGCTGTGTGTCAGTCGCCAGAGCCATTGCCTGTCGGATCTGCTGTACCGGTGGCGCAGCGGTGAGCTGGCCATGGACATCCCCTGTGTGGTCTCCAACCACGAGGAGATGCGCAGCTTCGTGGAATGGCACGGCATTCCCTTCCTCTGTATTCCGGTGCCCGCGGATGGTCGCGAGGCCGCCTTTGCTGCCCTGGAATCCGTGATCGAGGAGTACCGGGTCGACACGGTGGTGCTTGCCCGCTACATGCAGGTCCTGCCCGGGGCGCTGTGCGATCGCTATCACGGGCGGATCATCAACATCCACCACAGTTTTCTGCCCTCGTTCGTTGGCGCGCGCCCCTACCACCAGGCAGCGCAGCGCGGTGTGAAGCTCATCGGTGCCACGTGCCACTACGCCACGGCGGATCTCGACCAGGGGCCCATCATCGAGCAGGACGTCATCCGGGTAAATCACCACAACACCACGGACGACATGGTCCGGCTGGGGCGCGACGTCGAGAAATCGGTGCTGGCCCGCGGGCTGCGCGGTCACCTGGAGGATCGGGTGTTCATTTACGGCAACAAGACCATTGTCTTCGGATAGGTGATTCATGCCCTGGCGGCTTCTGAAAATCGGTCTGCGCGGTGCCCACAAGGAGCCCCGGTTCTTCCCGGAGCCGGCGGACCTGCGTGACAGCTACGACGTGGTGATCATCGGTGGTGGCGGCCACGGGCTCGCCTGCGCCTACTACCTGGCCACCCGCCACGGCATCCGCAACGTGGCGGTGCTGGAGCAGGGATACATCGGCGGCGGCAATACCGGGCGCAACACCACCATCGTCCGCTCCAACTACCTGACGCCGGATGGCGTGCGCTTCTATGACGCCAGCGTGCGCATGTTCCAGAGGCTCTCCCAGGAGCTGGACATCAACCTGTTCTACTCCACGCGCGGCCACTACACCCTGGCCCATTCCGACGAGGCCATGCGCACCATGCGCTGGCGCGCCGAGGTGAACCGTCACCTGGACGTGGACAGCCAGGTGGTGGACCGCGACGCCGTGGGGCGCGGCATTCCCGGCCTCGACCTGGACTGCGGTGGCTCGCAGCCGGTAATGGGTGCGCTGTACCACGCCCCGGGTGCGGTGGTCCGGCATGACGCCGTGGCCTGGGGCTACGCTCGGGCTGCCACCAACAACGGTGTGGAAGTGCATCAGAAGACCCGGGTGACCGGCATGCAGGTGGAGAACGGGCGCGTCTGCGGCGTCGCCACGGACCGGGGCAACATCCGCTGCGGTGCGGTGGTATCCATGGTCGCCGGCTCCACGCCCCGCATTACCGAGATGGCGGGTTTGTCCACACCCATCGAGATCTTCCCGCTGCAGGCGTGTGTCACCGAGCCGGTGAAGCCCTTCCTGGACACCATTGTCGTCTCGGGCAGCCTGCACGTGTACGTGAGCCAGTCCTCCCGGGGCGAGCTGGTGATGGGGGCCTCGGTGGACCCGGCGGTGCTCCACAGCACCCGCTCGTCATTCGAGTTCGTCGAGGGACTGGCCGACCGCATCGTCGACCTGTTCCCGTTCACCGCCCGGCTGCGCATTAACCGGCAGTGGGCGGGCATGAGTGACATGACGCCGGACTTCGCTCCCATCATGGGGACCACGCCGGTGTCCGGCTTCTACCTGGATGCCGGTTGGGGCACCTGGGGTTTCAAGGCCACACCCATCAGCGGCAGCACTATGGCGGACACTGTCGCCAACAACCGCAACCATGAACTGATCGAGCCGTTCCGCTTCGACCGCTTTGCCGACTTCCAGTTGGTGGGCGAGAAGGGCGCGGCTTCCGTGGGGCACTGACCATGCAACAGCTCGACTGCCCGATCATTGGCCGCCGGCCCATCAGCGAATTCGTCTACGGCGGCGAGGTACGCCGACCGCCCCCGGGCGACGCGCCGCTGGCCGACGTGGCGGATCACGCCTTCAACCGCACCGGACAGCCCACGGTGCTGCGGGAGTGGTGGTTCCACCGGCCCACGGGGCGCTGGTTCGTGCTGGAGCGCAACACCCTGAGCAACGTGGTGGAGCGCGTCGTTCCGCCGCAGGAGGTGGCCTATGCCATTCCGACGCTCTGAAGCGGGACCGCGGGAGTGGATCGACCGCCACCGGACCGTGCACTTCACCTTCGAGGGCACCCGCTACGTGGCCTTCGCCGGTGACACCATCACCTCGGCCCTGCAGGCCAACGGGGTTCAGTTGCTGGGGCGCAGCTTCAAGTACCACCGGCCGCGCGGCGCCCTGTCCATGGCGAATCACGACGTCAACGCCCTTTTCACCACCGCCGACGACACCAATGTCCGTGGTGACGTGACTCCGGTCACCGACGCACTGGATGTGCGGCCGGTGAATGTCAGCGGCAGCCTGGCCCGGGACGCCCACCGCCACCTGGACCGCCTTGGCCGCTTCCTGCCCGCCGGCTTCTACTACAAGGCCTTCCACAAGCCGCGCTGGCTGTTCCCGTACTGGGAACGGCTGATCCGCCGGCGCGCCGGCCTCGGTACCGTGGACTCGGCGTGGACGCCGCGGCGCCGGCCCAAGCGCTACGGCTACTGCGACGTGCTGGTGGTGGGCGGTGGCCCCGCCGGCCTGCAGGCTGCGCTTGGCGCCGCCGAAGCGAGCCTGGATGTGCTGTTGGTGGACGAAAATCCGCACCTGGGCGGCAGTCTCGACTACGAATGGGTCACCGACCCGGCGGCGCCCGCGCAGCGGGACGAGCTAATGGAGGCGGTCGCTGCCAGCCCGGCCATCCGCGTGCTGACCTCCGCCGTGGCCCTGGGCTTTTACACCGACCACTGGGTGCCGGTGTCCACGCCCGAGGGCATCATCAAGGTGCGTGCCCGGGGCGTGGTGCTGGCCACCGGCGTGATCGAGCAACCGGCGGTGTTCCGCAACAACGACTTGCCGGGGGTGCTGATGGCCTCCGCCGCGCAGCGTCTGCTGCACCGCTTTGGTGTGCAGGCGTGCGAGCGGGCGGTACTGCAGGTGAACAATCCCGAGGGCTTCGCCGCAGCGGAGGATCTGCGCCGCGGTGGTGTCGAGCTGCAGGCGGTGGTCGCCTCCGGCCCCGGAGTACAGAAGGCCGACGCTGCTGCTCTGGTGGATGCCGGCGTGCCGGTACACTTCGGCTGGGCCATCGTCGAGGCGCACGGCGACGGTGCGGTGGCCGCGGCCACCATCGCACCGGTGGACGCCGGCGGTGTCCCCGATCAGACGCATGCGCGTCGGATCGACTGCGACGGCGTGGTGAGCAGCGCGGGGTGGGGGCCCGCCGGGCACCTGCTCTATCAGGCAGGGGGGCGGTTCAGTTACGACGACACCCTGGAGATGCCGGTGCCGGTCGCCTGGCCCGACACCGTGGTGCCGGCCGGGCGCATGAACGGGGTATTCTCCCTGGCCAGCCAGCGCGACGACGGCCGTGACGCCGCAGGCCGGCTTGCCGCCGCGCTCGCCGGTGGACCGGTGTCGGACCCCATGTCCAACCGCGACACCAGGGCTCACGCAACGCCGTGGCCGGTGGTGCCGCACCCGAAAGGCCGGGATTTCGTCGATCTCGATGAGGATCTGCAGTACAAGGACCTGATCCAGGGCGCCCGGGAAGGGTTCGACAACGTCGAGCTGCTCAAGCGTTTCACCACCGTGGGCATGGGGCCCAGTCAGGGCAAGCACTCGAACCTCAACGCCTTCCGCATCCTGGCCCGTTATCTGGGCCAGGGCATGGACGAAACAGGCACAACCACTGCCCGGCCCATGTACCACCCGGTACGCCTGGAGGACCTGGCCGGGCGGCGCATGCGTCCCTGGCGGGAGACACCGGTGCAGGCCTGGCACGGCGAGCACGGTGGGTTCCTCATGGAGTCGGGCGAGTGGGAGCGCCCGTCGTTCTACGGCGAGGAGGCCGACGCCCAGCAGGTGATCGCCAGCGAAGTGACTGCCGTGCGCACTGGCGTCGGCATCATCGACGTCTCCACCCTGGGCAAGATCGAAGTGCTGGGCCCGGATGCCGCAACCCTGCTGGATGGCAGCTACACCATGCGCCAGGGCAACCTGCGCGCGGGCCTGACCCGGTATGCCCTGCGCACCGACGACACCGGCGTGATCGTCGACGACGGTGTGGTGGGGCGGCTGGCGGAGGATCACTATTACCTCACCGCCACCTCCAGCCACGCCGAGGGCACGTACCAGACCCTGACCCGACACGCCCTCGAGTGGGGGCTGGACGTGCACGTGGTCAACCGCACCGGTCAGCTCGGTGCCCTGAATCTGACCGGACCGTTGAGTCGCCGGGTGCTGGAACCCCTCGTGGATGTGGATCTCAGCGAGGCGGCACTGCCGCGGCTGGGCATGACGGATGCCCGCGTCTGCGGTGAATGGGCCCGTCTGCTGCGGGTGGGTTTCGTGGGCGAGCTGGGCTACGAGATTCACGCCCCGGCGGGCACCATGGCCCGCATCTGGGATGCCCTCATGGACGCAGGCGCGCCCCTGGGTATCCGCCCCTTCGGTGTTGACACCCAGCGGGTGCTGCGGCTGGAGAAGGGGCACATCATCGTCGGCCAGGACACCGACGGCCTCACCAACCCCTTCGAGGCGGCCATGCCGTGGGCCGTGCACCTGAAAAAACCCTGGTTCGTCGGCCGTCCGGCTCTGGCCCATCTCAAGGGCGCGGAGCAGCGGAAACTGGTGCGCTTTGTCATGGCGGCCGATTCCAGCGCTCCCCTGCCCCGGGAATCCCATCTGGTCATCCGTGACGGCACCATTGCCGGAAGGGTCACCAGCATCGCCCGCAGCCCGACGCTGGGGCGGCCCATCGGCCTGGCCATGGTGGACCGGGACCTGGCGGAGGCGGGCCAGGCGCTGGCCATCCGCGGCGACGGCGGGCGGATGCTCGCCGCCGAGGTAGTCACGGAGACCTTCTATGACCCGGACGGTCTGCGGCAAAACGCCGATGCACCGGAGGTAACGCCATGACGTTGACCCTGGAGACACACGTGGACCTGCGCCTGTGGGAACTGGTGGGCAGTGGCGCTGTCGATGCCCTGCGCGCTGAAGGGCTGCCGATTCCCGAGGCCGAGCTTACCGCCGTTGAGCACGGCCCGGGGTTCGTGGCCTGTACCGGCCGCAATGGCTATCTGATCGCCGGCGAGGAGGAGTGGCAGCAGTCGCCGCAGACACCCCCCTGGCTGCTGCAGCGCAGCGACTGGGTCATGCGCCTGTCGGGTGCCCGCTGGAGTGACGCCCTCACAGAGCTCTGCCCGCACGATCTCGGCAGGCTACCGCCCGGGGGCTGGTTCATGGCCGCCGTGGCCGGCGTCAACGCCTGGCTGTACCGGCCAGCATCAGTGCCTGACAGTCTGCTGCTGGGCTTTGACCCGTCCTACGGGGCATATCTCGAGTCCATGCTGCAGTCCGTTGTCCGCGATCCCTCAAGAATCAATCCGTCTTGATGACCCATGGAGATGAGCCATGTTGCCCACTGACGTCCAGAGCCTGCTGAAGGACAACGATGTCCGCTTCGTTCTTGCCCAGTTCGTGGATATCCACGGCGTGGCGAAGACCAAATCAGTGCCGGCGCACTGCCTGGAGAGCGTGATCACCGACGGGGCGGGTTTCGCCGGCTTCGCCGTGTCCGGACTCGCCATGGAGCCCCACGAGTCCGATTTCATGGCCCGGGGGGATCTCGCCTCGCTGACCCTGGTGCCCTGGCAACCCGGCTACGCCCGCATCGCCTGCACCGGGTACGTGGACGACGAGCCCTGGCCGCTGGATTCCCGGTATGTGCTGCAGCGGCAACTGGAGCGTCTGAAGGAGCGCGGCTGGACCCTGAATACCGGACTCGAGCCGGAGTTCTGCCTGTTTCAGTCCCAGCGCAATGGGCGCCTCGAGCCTGTGGACGAGAGCGACACCCTCGACAAGCCCTGCTACGACTACAAGGGCCTCTCCCGCTCGCGGAGGTTTCTGGAAACCCTGGTGACCAACCTCCAGGAGGTTGGCTTCGACATCTACCAGATCGACCACGAGGACGCCAACGCGCAGTTCGAGATCAACTACACCCACAGCGATGCGCTGACCTCTGCTGATCGCTTCGTGTTCCTGCGCATGGGCGCCGGCGAGATCGCCCATGACCTGGGCATGATCTGCTCGTTCATGCCCAAGCCCATTTCCAGTCGCACCGGTAACGGCATGCACTACCACATGTCCATCGTGGATGCGTCCGGCACCAACCTGTTCCACGACGACAGCGACAGTCGAGGGATGGGTCTGTCGAAAATGGGCTACCACTTCCTGGCCGGGCTGCTGCACCACGCCCACGGCCTGTGCGCCCTGGCCGCACCCACGGTCAACTCCTACAAGCGGCTGGTGGTGGGTGGTTCCGCCTCCGGCGCCACCTGGGCGCCGGTGTACGTGACCTACGGCGACAACAACCGCTCGTCCATGGTGCGCATTCCCTACGGTCGCCTGGAGTACCGGCTGCCGGATGCCGGCTGCAATCCGTACCTGGTCACCGCCGGGCTCATCGCCGCGGGCCTGGACGGCATCGACCGCGAACTGGAACCGGGCGAGCCCCACAACGTCAATCTCTACAACTACACCGCCGCGCAGTGCGAGGAACTCGGGATCGGCATCCTGCCGCAAACCCTCAATCAGGCCCTGGATTGCCTCGAGGAAGACGGTCTGTTCGCCGAGACGCTCGGGCACGGCATTGTCGAGGAGTTCATTCGCTTAAAGCGCGCCGAGTGGATCGAGTACAACCGCCACGTCTCGGAATGGGAAATCGAGCGCTATGCGCAGTTCTTCTGAGGCGTCGCGTTACCGGAACGAAGGAGTAGCATCATGTGCGGCATCGTAGGCCTTTACCTGAAGAACGAGGCATTGCAGCCCCGGCTGGGCGAGCTGTTCCAGCCCATGCTGCTGGCCATGGGCGATCGCGGCCCGGACAGCGCCGGCTTTGCCATCTACGGCGATGACGTGGGGCAGGACCGCCTCAAGTACACCCTGCAGGCCGAGGATCCGGCCACCGACTGGCAGGCGCTGGCCGATGGCCTGGAAGCCGACCTGGGTGCTGCGGTGGAGTGGTTCCGCAATGCCACCGCTGCGGTGTTCAAGACCGGCGCCGATCCCGGGCAGGTGCGCGCCTGGCTGAGGGAGCGGGCGCCGCAGGTGCGGCTGATGAGCGTCGGCCACAGCATCGAGATCCTCAAGGGAGTGGGCCATCCGAGGCTGGTGGCGGAGCGCTTCGGGCTCGCCCGCATGCAGGGCACCCACATCATCGGCCATACCCGCATGGCCACCGAGAGCGCGGTGACCATGCAAGGCAGCCACCCCTTCTCCACCGGGCACGACCTGTGCCTGGTGCACAACGGCTCCCTGTCCAACCACAACCGGCTGCGGCTACAGCTGGAGCGGGAAGGCCTGGAGTTCGACACCGATAACGACACCGAGGTGGCGGCGGCCTATCTCACCTGGCGCCTGGCCGAGGGCGACGGCCTCACCGGCGCGCTGGAGCGGGCGGTGGGTGATCTGGACGGTTTCTACACCTTCACCGTGGGCACGCGGGATGGCTTCGCCGTGTTGCGTGACCCCATCGCCTGCAAGCCGGCCGTGCTGGCCGAGACCGCCGACTACGTGGCCATGGCCTCCGAATACCGTGCCCTGGCGGGGTTGCCCGGCATCAGCACCGCCCGCGTGTGGGAGCCGGAGCCGACCCGCGTCTACGTCTGGGAGGGGAGCCCGCAGCGCAGCCAGGAGACCGGTACATGAAGTCGATCAGCCTCGCGGAACACTCCGTGCGGGAAGTGAACCAGCTGCTGCACGATCAGGCGCGCGAGCTCACCGAGGGCCAATGGCGCATAACCGAGCCCGATGGTCGCCACGCGCTCGCCTGCGGCCTGGATCAGGAGCTGCACGTGGTCATCGACGGCCACGCCGGCTACTACTGCGCCGGCATGAACCAGAAGGCCACCGTGGAAGTGAACGGCACCGTGGGTGTGGGCGTGGCCGAAAACATGATGTCCGGCCGCGTGCACGTCCACGGCAATGCCTCGCAGTCCGCCGGCGCCACCGCCCACGGCGGCTTGCTGGTTATCGACGGCAACGCGTCGGCGCGCTGCGGCATCTCCATGAAGGGCGTGGACATCGTGGTCGGCGGCAACGTCGGTCACATGAGTGCCTTCATGGCCCAGGCCGGGCGGCTGGTGGTCTGTGGCGACGCCGGCGGAGCGCTGGGCGACTCCATCTACGAGGCGCGCCTGTATGTGCGTGGCTCGGTGGAGTCTCTCGGCGCCGATTGCATCGAGAAAGAGATGCGCGAGGAGCACATCAGCGAGCTGCGCGCGTTGCTGGCGCAGGCCGGGATGGAGACCAATCCGGCGGAGTTCCGCCGCTACGGCTCCGCAAGGCAGCTCTACAACTTCCAGGTGGACAACGCCGATGGCGGCTGAGGAGGGATCGATGGACGATCACAGAGAACGAAGGGGCCTGCGCGAATCGGCGACGTTCGATCGCCTCACCATCCACGAAATTCAACGTGCCGCGGACACTGGCATCTATGACATCCGCGGTTTCGGTGCCAAGCGCAAGGTGCCGCACTTCGACGATCTGCTGTTCCTGGGGGCGAGCGTGTCGCGCTACCCCCTGGAAGGCTACCGCGAGAAATGCGGCACCGATGTGGTGCTCGGCGACCGCTTCGCCAGCAAGCCGCTGCATCTGGATATCCCGGTGACCATTGCCGGCATGAGCTTCGGCTCACTCTCGGCCAACGCCAAGGAGGCCCTGGGTCGCGGCGCCTCCGCCGTGGGCACCAGCACCACCACCGGCGACGGCGGCATGACCGACGAGGAGCGCGGCCAGTCGCGCACGCTGGTTTACCAGTACCTGCCGTCGCGCTACGGCATGAACCCGGTCCACCTGCGCATGGCCGATGCCATCGAGGTGGTGCTCGGCCAGGGGGCCAAGCCCGGCGGCGGCGGCATGCTCATGGGCCAGAAGATCAGCGACCGCGTGGCCCACATGCGCACCCTGCCCAAGGGGATCGACCAGCGCAGCGCCTGCCGGCACCCGGACTGGACCGGTCCGGATGACCTCGCCATCAAGATCGAGGAACTGCGCGAGATCACCGACTGGGAAAAACCGGTGTTCATCAAGATCGGCGCCAGCCGCCCCTACTACGACGTCAAGCTGGCGGTAAAGGCCGGTGCCGACGCGGTGGTGCTGGACGGCATGCAGGGCGGTACCGCCGCCACCCAGGAGGTGTTCATCGAGCACGTGGGCATTCCCACCCTGGCGGCCATCCCCCAGGCGGTGCAGGCGCTCCAGGAGATGGGCATGCACCGCAAGGTGCAGCTGATCGTCTCCGGTGGTATCCGCAACGGCGCCGACGTGGCCAAGGCCATGGCGCTGGGCGCCGACGCCGTGAGCATCGGTACTGCCGCCCTCATCGCCCTCGGCTGCAACCATCCCCGCTGGGAGGCCGACTACGAAAAGATCGGCTCGGCCGCCGGCTTCTACGATGACTACCACGCCGGTCAGGATCCCGCCGGGATCTCCACCCAGGATCCAGAACTCTCCAGTCGGCTTGATCCCGAGTTGGCGGGCCGCCGTCTGGCCAACTTCCTGCGGGTGATTACCCTGGAAGCGCAGACTATCGCCCGGGCGTGCGGCAAGTCCCACCTGCACAACCTGGAACCGGAGGATCTCGTGGCCATCAATATGGAAGCCGCCGCCATGGCCCGGGTGCCGCTGGCGGGCACTGCCTGGATCCCGGGTCAGTAACGGCGAAAGCACCATGACGGACAGCGACGCCACCTTCGTTCCAAAGACCCTGGCAACGCGGCACACCCACAGTGGTGACCGCATGGGGCTGGAGCGCTACATCGGCGCGATGCTGCGTCAAAAACGCCTGGCGCAGGGACTCACCATTGCAGATGTGGCCGATCTCGCCGACCTCAGCCGCGGCATGGTCAGCAAAATCGAGAACGGCCAGGTGGGTACCAGTCTGGACTCGCTGGAGCGGCTGACGGTGGCGCTGGGGCTGACCCTGTCCCAGCTCTTCCGGGACTACGACTCGCCTGAGGGCGGCGCCCAGCACGTCAAGCGCGGCGAGGGCCTGGAAGTGGTCCGGCGCGGCACCCGCAAGGGGCATACCTACCACATGCTCGCCTTCCACCGTGGCCAACCCCGCAACTTCGAGCCGTTCCTCATTTCCATGGACGACGAGAGCGAGGCGTTCCCCACCTTCCAGCACGAGGGCACACAGTTCATCCACATGCTCAAGGGGGTGCTCGAGTACCGCCACGGCAAGCAGATCTACCGGCTGGAAGAGGGGGACTCGTTCACCTTCGACGCCCAGGTGCCCCACGGTCCGGAGCGGCTGGTGGAGGTGCCCATCCGCTTCCTGGCCGTGACCGTCTTCGGTGACGGCCGCGGCACCGGCTGACGGCGATGACAGCCGGGGCGCCGGAGCCGGGAGTGAGCCCGCGGAAGGTGGCGGAAGGGAGTGGGAGTCGAACCCACCAGACGCGTTTCACGTCTCACCGGATTTGAAGTCCGGGCGCTCCACCGGGATGCGATTCCCTTCCCTTGCGTTTATACGGTATCAGGCCTGGCGGGTTTCGGCGCTCGCAATCGAACCACCCCCAGCGACACTCGGCCGTCGGAATCCAAGCCGCGCGGCGACCTGCAGATACCCGTGCGAGCGATCGCACCCCTCGCGCTCGATCATGCGCTGGAACGTCCCGGTCGCTCGCCGCTGGCGCCTTGACGACCGCTCACGGATGACTCTGGGGAAAAGTCGCAATCCCCGCCAGGAGTGATGCGAGAGTGATCTGGATCAATGCGCCATGAGCACAGCCCGCTGTAGCGTTGTCCTATGCCCCCTCCCGAGGGCTATCGCGTTCGTCAACTTGTGGAGAGAGGTCATGTCAGACTTGCCCCAGACATTGCTGGTCCCCGTCGATGGGTCCAAAAACTCCAATACGGCGGCGGCTTATGCCGTTCGAATCGCGGAGAAACTGGGCGCCAATGTCCGCCTGTTGCACGCGTTCGCGGAGACGCCTACGGAACTCTTCGGCGTTCCCACTGAATACCCCAATCAAGAGATCGTGAAGTATTTTTCTCCGGAAGCGTTCGAGGCCCTGCGCCAGGAGTCTGCCACCGTGGCATTTCGGGCTGCGCGAGAGGCGATCGGGGAGACGAGCGTCGCGCTGGACGAACAGCTCATCCCCGGCGAGTCCAGCCAGGCCATTATCGAGCATGCCGCAGGGATAAAGGACGTCATGATCGTCATGGGCCGCCGCGGTCTTTCCCAGTTCAAGGAGCTCATGATGGGCAGTACAACTCAGAGGGTCCTTCACCACGCCAAATGCCCGGTGCTGGTTCTCCGGTGACACAGCGCGCGGCCTAAGCCACCGGCGCCCCAGCCTCGGAGCGATGATCCACCAGGAGCTTCGCTCGATAGCGGTCCAGGAGCTGTTTTTCGCTGCTTGTGCTCAGCAGCTGGCGGTAACGCTGTCGTGGCGTTCCGTGCGGCCGGCGAAGCGCAAGGCTGTGGTCTGCCCGGTCAGGATTGCGGTTGCAGGTGGCCGGGCAGCCCAGCGAAGGCGGCCTGGGAGGAGAGCCATACCTGGCCGTCCAGCTCCCTCAGGAAGTGGGTGCCCTCGAGCCGGTCCATCACCGGGCCCTTTACTTCCGCAAGATGCAGGCGCACGGCATTGTCGGCGAGCGTGCGCTGCAGCGCCTCCAGGGTCTCCAGGGCCGTGGCGTCGATGTGGCTAACCGAGGACATGATCAGCACCAGGTCACTTACCGACGGCTGGCGCCCGCGCAGGCTCTGCTGGATGCTGCTGGCCACGGCCTCGGCATTGCCAAAGAAGAGGTTCTCGTCCACCCGCAGCATCAGCAGCCCGTCACGGGTGTTGACCCGATGGCGGCATATGTTGCGGAAATGTTCCGTGCCGGGGACTTGGCCCACTTCGGCGATGTGCGGGTGGCTGGCCCGCCACACCACCACGCCCAGGGAAAAGACCACCCCGGTGGCGATGCCCGCTTCCACGCCCAGCAGGATCACGCCGGCGGCGGTGGCCCCCATGGCCAGGGCGTCGGCGCGGTCATAAGACCAGAGCCGGCGCAGGCCCTGGATATCGATCAGGGGAGTCACCGCCACGATAATGATGGCTGCCAGCACCGCCATGGGCAGGGTGGCGAACAGGTCGGTGGCGAAGAGCAGCACCAGGGCGATGATCCCCGCCGTGATGACGCCCGCGAGGGGGCTGCCGGCGCCCGCGTCGGCATTGACTGCGGTGCGGGAAAAGCCGCCGGTGACCGGCATGGCGCCGGTGATGCCGCCGCCCAGGTTGGCCAGGCCCAGCCCGCGCAGTTCGGCATCGGCCTCCACGTGTTCGCGGCGCTTGCGTGCCAGGGCCGAGGCCACCGAGACGCTTTCCATAAAGCCCAGAATGCTGATCAGCAATGCCGGCAGCAGCAGTGCCGTGACCAGCGGCCACTCCAGGGTGGGCAGAGCCGCCGCCGGCAGCCCGTCGGGCAGTTCGCCGGCCACCGCCAGGCCCTGCTGGTGCCAGCCGGTGCTCGCCACCAGTGCGGTGCCGGCCAGCACGATCACCATGGGCGTGAGTTTCGCTAGCAAGGAAGCCGCATGGCCGGGCAGCCCCAGCCTCCGCAGCAGCGCCGGCACCGTCGGCCGTGCCAGCCAGAGCAGCATCAGTGCACTGAGGGCCATGGCGGCGGTGCGTGAGTCGACGTCGGTGATGCCGCGGCCGATGGAGACCAGCATGGCCGCCGCCGGACCCTTGTCCACCTGCAGGCCTAGCAGTGGGCCGAGCTGGCTGACGATGATCACCACGGCGGCGCCGGAGGTGAACCCGCTGATGACCGGATGGCTGAGAAAATTGGCCAGTGCCCCCAGGCGCACCAGGCCGGCGGCGAGCAGCATGGCCCCGGAAATCAGCGCCAGGGTGGCGGCGGCGGCAATGTATTCGACGCTGCCCGGTTCGGCGATCTGCTCCAGGGCCGAGCCGGTCATCAGCGCCACCACTGCCACCGGCCCCACCGCCAGCACGGCGCTGGAGCCTGCCAGGGCATAGGCCACAAGCGGGAGCACACTGGCATAGAGCCCGATGTGCGGCGGCAACCCGGCCAGGGCCGCGTAGGCCATGGACTGGGGCACCAGCAGCATGGCCACCACCAGCCCGGCGGTAAGGTCGCCGGGCACCTTTCCCCGGTGATAGTCCCGGGCCCATCGCGGGATCATCGCCCGCAGCTTCCCCATTGCCGCTGTCATGCTGGTGCTTCTACCCTGCCGGTGCCGGTGGCTGTTTGCGGGCAAACGTCCGCGCCTATGCCTCCGCGGTTTTGCGGCTCTGTTCGATGAGCTCGTAGATCGCCATGCCCACCAGCATGGAAACCACAAAGACCACCGCGCCCGTTTCACCGGCTCCCAGCGCCACCAGCGCCGGACCGGGGCAGAAGCCCGCCAGCCCCCAGCCCACGCCGAAGCCGAGGCTGCCCAGCACCAGGGGCTTGTCCAGGTCCCGGCGGGTGGGGATGCGCATGGGCTCTGCAATCAGTGAGCGCTCACGCTTGCCGGCGATGGTGAAGGCGATGCTGCCGACCGCGATGGCACCGCCCATGACCAGGGCCAGGGAGGGATCCCAGGCGCCGGCGAGATCCAGGAAGGAGAGCACCTTGTCCGGATTCGCCATACCGGAGATCAGCAACCCGAGGCCGAAGACCAAGCCGACGATAAATGCGAATAGATTGGGCCTGTTCATGGTTCAGCCTCCGATGGCGTGACGCACGATATAGACGGTGATGAAGCCGGTGGCCATGAAGCTTACCGTGGCCAGCAGCGAGCGCGGCGACAGCCGGGAGATGCCGCAGACGCCGTGGCCACTGGTGCACCCGCCCGCATAGCGGGTGCTCACTCCCACCAGTAGCCCCGCGGCCACCAGCATGGGCACGCTCGCCTCGATCAGAATTTCGGGCAAGGTGGTCATCGCCGCCCACAGCAGGGGTGCTGCGATCATGCCCGCCACGAAGGCCACCCGCCAGGAAAGGTCTCCGGACTGCGGTCGCAGCAGCCCGCCGAGGATGCCGGATATCCCGGCAATGCGGCCGTTGACCAGCACGAACACCGCGGCGGCCAAGCCAATGAGCACGCCTCCGGCGAGCGCCGACCAGGGGGTAAAGGAAGCCCAGTCTATGGTCATCATCTTTCTCCATTGTTTGTGGTTTCAGGTGTCACAGTACTGTTCGTAGAGTGTCTGCAGCACCGCCAGCACCCGTTCATCAGCGACCCGGTAATGGATGTACTTGCCCTCCCGCCGGGTCTGAACCAGACCTTCCCGCCGCAGCACCCCGAGATGCTGGGACAGGCCCGGCTGGCGGATCTCAAGACATTCCTCGAGCTCGCCCACCGACATCTCGCCCTGGCTGAGCTGGCAAAGAAGCAGCAGGCGGTCCTTGTGCGCCAGCACGTGGAGCACCGACGTGGCTTCGTCGGCGCTGCGGCGCATCTGTTCAAGGTCCAGTGCCTTCGTGTCCGGCATGTCATCCTCCTCGTTATGTTTGGACACATTATATTGCAAATTGTTATGTTTGCAACTAAACTGTACGCGACAGCACAGAGGAGTATGCCCATGAACGCCAACATAAAGGCCTTTCTCGACACCGACACGGAGACCTTCAGCTATGTGGTCTACGACCGTGAAGGCGGCAATGCCGCGGTGATCGATGCCGTGCTGGATTACGATCCCAGGTCCGGGCGCACCTCCACGAAGGGGGCGCAGCGGCTGGTGGACTATGTCCGCGAGCACGATCTCACCGTGGACTGGATCCTGGAGACCCATGCCCACGCCGACCACCTCTCCGCCGCACCCTTTGTGCGTGACCAGGTGGGCGGCAGGATCGCCATCGGTGACCAGATTCCCCAGGTGCAGAAGATCTTCCGCGAGGTCTTCAACCTCGAGAAGGAATTCCTGCCGGACGGCAGCCAGTTCAACCACCTGTTCGCCGACGGCGAGACCATCCGGATCGGCGAGCTGGAAGGGCGGGTGATCTATACGCCCGGTCACACGCCGGCGGACATGTCCTGGCAGCTCGGTGACGCTCTGTTCGTGGGCGATACGCTGTTCATGCCGGATGTGGGCACCGCGCGCTGCGACTTCCCCGGCGGGGATGCCTCCACCCTCTATCGCTCGATCCAGAAGCTGCTGGCGTTTCCGGAGGAGACGCGCATGTTCATGTGCCACGACTACCCCGGCGACCGTCGGTCCCACGAGTACGAGACCTCGGTCGGGGAGCAAAAGCGGCACAACATCCATGTGCGCGAAGGCGTGAGCGAGGACGAGTTCGTGGAGATGCGTGAGAAGCGCGATGCCACCCTGGACATGCCGCGGCTGATCCTGCCGTCCATTCAGGTGAACATCCGCGCCGGTGAGATGCCGCCGCCGGAGGATAACGGCACCGTCTACTTCAAGATCCCGGTGGATCGGCTGTAGGCGGCTCCTCTCACCTGCAAAGGCGCGCTACATACTCCCCCTCCCCTTCGGTGAGGGGGAAAGCCAAGACCGATCTCGGCGTCGCCGCACAGGTCGAGCCTGCCAGCACCGTCAGCGCCTCAACGTCGTGCGGCGTGGCGTGCGCCTGTGCTGGACGCCGTTCCGCGAGCGGGGCGCGCGTCTTGCTGCCGGTTCGCATCTCGGTTACAGCAGTTTGTTGGGCCCGCCCATGCAGCATGTCATGTAATCAAGCCCAGCGCTTCGTCTGTCGCACTCTCTTCATATTTGTTCTGCGGCGGCCAAGGCCTCATGCGCCAATCTGGCTCAAACGCAAAAGATGATCTCCTACGACCTGGAAGCAATGCACCATTTCCTGCACCCTTGGAGTAATCGTAGTAAATCTTAATGATTTCTTCCTTTGTAACCTGTCGTGCTGCGGGATGTAAGAGACAGGCATCGCGCCAACGACGTACACGCGCGAACTTCTCCTCATCGGGCAGTTCAAATCCTTCGTAGTACTCCAGAAACCAAAAGCGCATGAAAAGTGGCGTAAAAACGGTTTCAGCCAACCCGAACTCTTCGAAAAGAAACGGGCCGGATGGGGAGTGCTCATTCAAGAACCTGTTAATCCGACTATACTGTTCCAGCACGCCTTTCCTAAGAGAATCGCGCCTTGTGGTGTCCTGATTCAGGAGATACAGATAACCTTGGGTGCAAAAGTCCCCTTCCATTCTCGACAACATATTTTCAACGGCATGTCGATACGGGTCATGCTGCGCAACCCTCCGACCCGGGTAGATGTCTTCCAGATACTCCAGAAGAACCATACTTTCCTTGAGAATTCTCCCATCCTCCGTCTCCAGGATTGGAAGCGCAGTCGTGCCTTGTGTCTTCGCAAGCAACCAATCAGGGCGCGGCTGGGTCATATCTATCACATGAAAGTTAACTGCGTTTCGCCTTCCTTTCAGAGACAACAGAATTTCAAGCCGCTGACAGAAAGGGCATACCGGGATGTGATAGACGGTCGTCTTAGTCATCGTTATCGTGCTTCCTTCATGTAACGCGGGCCTTTGGAATGTACCCACTCCAACGCCTCAGTTTTACGCCTGAGAATGCCCTCTGACCGACTCCTTTCTCAAGAGAGCTCAGGGTTGGCCAACAACAACTTCGCTAATCTGAACGATTGGCGCGAGGTCCGTGTAGTTCGGGATGTCGGCCATGATTTCCTGAGCGTGAGGACCAAAGCCGTTTTGAAAGGCCTCTACAGAGTCACAGAAGATGTGGGACATGCCGACGTAGGTAGCGGGCTCGCCTGGACCCATACCAGCTAACCCTTTGTCCACCGTGTAAAACTTGCAGCTATCCCCCATCAAGGCCTTCACGAGCGGCATGTGTTTGTCTCGGTAGTACGTATGGTCGAACCGAGCGCCCGGCTCGTTCGCGTACATCACGCTCACCTTGATCATCAGTTATCTCCTGTTAATGAGCCACTTTGGACGGAAAGCCCAATCGTGCACGAGAGACGGCGCGCGGTCGAACGCATAGGCCGGGCCACCGGATATGGGTGAGCAAACAGCCAACGCGCGCCATCAGCCGCGCGAGGCACGAGCGTCGGCTGAATGGCCTCGTTGGGCGGGCCTCGCGTCAGGCGGCGTGGATTCCAGTGTGCACGCCCCACCACACTACCGCCGATTGTCTGCCATACGATCCGTCAAGGACTCACACCCGCCGCTCTCGTCGGTAGGCGCTCACCACCGAGATCCTGCCATTCCTGAACGTGAAAAGGTCGCACGAGTCCAACTCGAAGCGGGTACCATCAGATCCTGTCGCAGTAAAGATCCACTCCGAAGCGCCGCGATCGCTGGAGACGAAATGCCTTGCCTCGTACCAGTGGGCATCCGGAAACGTCTCCAGGAATCCGGCAAGCCCCTCCCGTATCTCGTCATGCCCCTGGAAGCGATCCCCTGAACCGGTGATGTAAAGACAGTCCCTGTTCAGCATCTGCAGGATCCCGTCGAGATCGTGGCGATTCCAACCTTCGAGAAACCTCTCAAGAAAGTCAATCGTGACCTCGTCGTGCGTAGTGTTATCCGTCATGGTTACCTCCAATCACCGATTGGCACCTGGCGGCCGCTCGCATTAGCTACTTCTCAGCGCAACCAAGCGTACCAGACCGCCTGTAGGCCCCAAGGAACCCCAACTTACGGCCCAACGACAGTTACTAGACGGAACTTCGCCGTGTTTAAACGCGGATGTTTGCCGCCTATCTCCAGCACCGAAAGTCCGGTCGGAAACAGCTCGGGCTGCGATGGAGTCCAACAGATCACCGTTTGCTGGCATCTTGCCACCCTTCCCTGCCCCCCCGCAATTTCCCGCATGCCCACTGAAACGCCGGCGAGAGGCAGTACCTTTCCGTGTACCACGTAGCAAGCGCCTCGCTGGCGGACGCCGTTCACACGGGCGGTCTCTTGCCCGATACTTGCTATGATGCAATGCAACCGCTTATTCCGGAGATTCAAGAAATGTTGGACACGATCGAAACGGTACTCGTACCGGTGGACGGCTCGGACCATGCCAACACCGCGGCCCATTATGGCGACAGGCTAGCGCGGGCCGCCGGCGCCCGTATGGAGTTGCTCCACGTGTTCGAGGACACGCCAGGTATCCTTATGCAACGCATGGGGTACACGGCAGGACAGGCGGTGGAATCACGGGTCTCGGCCGAGGCCTTCGACCAAATGAGGCAGGCCAGTGCACGGCGTGCGTTCGAGAAGACTCGAGCGAGCCTTCCGGAGGATGCAGACGTTACCGATCGCATTCTCAGCGGCGACCCGGCTGACGCGGTGTCCCACTACGCCGCCGGGATGGACAACGCCGTCATCGTCATGGGCCGCCGGGGCGCCGGTCAGATTCGTGAGCTGCTGATGGGCAGCGTGAGTGAAGGAGTGATTCACCAGGCGAACTGTCCGGTGACGGTCATTACGCACGACCCGGCGCATCCGGAGTATTCCGCCGGCGGTTCCGTGCTGATCGTTCCCGTGGACGAATCCGAGCAGTCCCTGAACGCCACACGCTATGCCAACACCGTCGCGACGGCGACCGGTGCCGTCGTTCATCTGTTGCATGTATTCCCCGCATCACCGCGGGAGATCCACAGCACCATCGGGACCACCATGGTGGAGATCTCGGCGACCGACGCGTTCGAGGAGGAGAACTTCCGCAAGATCGCGCAGGAGAGCGCCGCGGCAACGTTCGCCCAGGCCCGGGAACAGTTTGATCTCGACACGGTAGCCGTTGAAGACGTCAGGCGCCCCGGGCAGCCGGCGGCCGCAATCATCAACCATGCCCGGGCAACTGCAAACGCAGAAGTCATCATGGCGCGTCATGGGCACGGTCGGATTCGGGAGTTTCTGTTGGGCAGCGTCAGTCAGCGAGTCCTGCACGCCGCCCATTGCCCAGTGACCGTGGTCCACTGAAAGGGCTGACCCGCCGGCCGTCCCGCCTGCCCAGCGGCCGGGTGGGCGGTCAACGCGCTGCCCGCTCACCGGGCGGCGCCCTGCGATACAGGGAAAGGCGCTGCGACACGGTCTGAGACCGTGGACACTCCTGCGGCAACCGCTCGCGCATGCCCAGAACAAGTATGCCGCCCGGGAGCAAGTGGCCATGTAAGTGCCAGGCCAGTCGCCTTTGCAGGCCCGGATCGAAATAGGTGAAGACCAGATTGCGGCAGAGAATCAGATCAAAGCCGCTCTCCGGTAGTGGGGTACGCACGTCGTGGCAAAGGAAGCGGACCGGCCGTCGCAATGCACGCCGCAGGCGGAACCGTGCGTCGTACGCCTGAAACGCCTGTGCTCGCCACGCTGCTGACAGCGCTCCACGGGTAAAAGGCCTCGCTCGCCCGGGTCAGCAGGCCGGAGTCGGCATCGGTGGCGAGGATATCCAAGGTGAGTCCCGGGAAGCGCTCAGCCAGCTCCAGTTGCCAGCCGATGCTCAAGGTATAGGGCTCTTCACCAGAGCCACAGCCGGCCGACCAAAAGCGAAGGCTCTGCGCCCCGCGTGCAAGCGCCGCGCGGGCCAGATCCGGGAACACCTCCTGCATGAGCACCTGGAAGACCGGACGGTCACGATAGAAGCGTGTCACGGTGATGCGACACATCGCATCCAGATTGGCCCACTCCTCCGGGTGTGCTTCCAGGTAGAGCCGGTATGCGCCCACATTCGGACAGGACAGCTCCGTCATCCTGCGCCGGATACGCTTGCATACCTGGGTGCGAACGCGGCAAAAGCCCGGCCAGCGCATGCCCATTCGCGGCAGAGCCCACTGGAGAAAACCGACGCAGTGCGAATCCTTCACCATCACCCTGCCAGCGCCAGCCGACGACTGCGGGACATGCCCCGCGCTGCGCCATAAGCTGACACAGCCGATTCGAGATGGGAAATCCCTAAGCGACTTGAGGTTGACCTCGGCCCCTCCTGCCGGGAGGTGTAACCTGGGCGACCCATAGACGCTTCCGCGCGTGGCCGCCGCGGCTCAGCCCAGCGCGCGTCCATCCCGGTTTTCCGCGCCCCCAGCTGAGCGACCCGGGTCCGCGTGGCAGGCACATGTGCCGCAGGAGCAACTTATGAACCCATCGCAACAGGTGGAACGCCGGGAGGCAACCATCCGAAAGGGAGAGCCGGCACTGCCCGGCGATCTCGCCCTCCCCGCCGACGCCACGGGTATTGTGGTGTTTGCCCATGGCAGCGGCAGCAGCCGATTCAGTGCGAGAAACCGCCTGGTCGCGGACTCTCTCAACGGCGGCGGACTCGCCACCTTGCTGTTCGATCTGCTCACCGCCGACGAGCACGAGGTTGACCAGCGTACCCGGGAGCTGCGTTTCGACATTCCCATGCTGGGACAACGACTGACCCGGACCGTGGATTGGCTCAAGGAGCAACCGGGAATCGAGAATCTGCCCGTTGGTCTCTTCGGCGCCAGCACCGGTTCGGCAGCGGCACTCATTGCCGCTGCCGAGCGCCCCGGCACCGTTGCAGCGGTGGTCTCCCGGGGCGGCAGGCCGGATCTGACGGGACCACGCCTTGAACGGGTCCGGGCGCCAACCCTGCTGATCGTCGGCGGAGACGACAGTCCGGTGATCGGGATGAACCGAGACGCCGCTCGAGACCTGCGCTGCGAGCACCGTATCGAGATTATTCCCGGCGCCACGCACCTGTTCGAAGAGCCTGGCAAACTGGAAGAAGTGGCGCGGCTGGCCCGCGACTGGTTCCTGACCTACCTGGTGCCCCGAACCGGGCGGCACCGGGCAGGCGGAGGGCGGGGCTCTGTATGATCACGCCACTAACCTAGGTAACCCCATCGACTCGCTCCAGGGCGGAAGCGACGATGGGCGGAACCGCCCACCGTCGATCCTCCGGTGCCGCGGGCTCAGAACTGCAGCCCGAGGGCTAAGCCGCCGAGCATATAGCAGAACCCGGTGATCAGGGCGATCCCGACGAGGTTGAGGACAAAGCCGCCTCTTGCCATCTGACCGATGGTGACCGCACCCGTCCCGAAGACGATGGCGTTCGGCGGCGTACCGACCGGCAGCATGAAGGCGCAAGTCGCGGCGAAAGCCGCCGGGATCAGCAGCGTCATCGCGTCGGCGCCAATGCCGACCGCCACACCCCCGAGCACGGGGATGAAGGTTGCGGCCGTCGCGGTGTTGCTGGTGACCTCCGTGAGGAATAGGATAATCGCGCAAACGGCGGCAACCAGCAGCACGATCGGGAGCACCTCCAGCCCGGTAATCTGCTCGCCGAACCAACCATCGAGGCCGGTGCCTGCGACCGCGCCGGCGAGACTCAGGCCGCCGCCGAACAGAAGCAACACGCCCCAGGGCAGCCCGTCCTCGGCATCCTGCCAGGTCAGCACCATGTCACTCCGGCCCTCTCCCGGCAGGATGAACAACGCGATGCCGGCGGCGATAGCGATGGCCGTGTCGTCGAGCTCGCCGAGCGGCCCCAGCCGCTCGCCTATCCACGGGAGGTTGGCGAGCAACCCGGGCACGACCCAAAGGAACGCCGCCGAGCCGAAGACGATCATCACCATCTTCTCGCCCTGGCTGAGCGGGCCGAGCTTGTGGATCTCGTCGTCGATCATCTGCTTCCCGCCGGGAATCTCCTTGACGTTGAACTTGTAGAGCAGGCGGGTCATCAGCACCCAGCCCAATAAGATGAAGGTAAAGCCCAACGGCACGCCGAGCATCATCCACTCGAGGAAGCCGATGTTGCGACCCAACTCGTCGGCGGCGTAGCCGGCGACGATGGCGTTCGGCGGGCTGCCGAGCAGGGTGCCGAGGCCGCCCATGCTCGCCGACCACGCGATCGCGAGGAGCAGGCAGAGGCCGAACCGCCGGATATTGTCGTCGAAAATGAAGTCAACGTGACCGGGCCGGTGGTGATCGTGCGCGTGGCCTGCGGGGTCGTGCCCCGGCGGGACCGTCTCAAGCGACTCGCCGCTGCGCTCCGCGACCAGGGCGAGCACGGAGAGCCCGATCGGCAGCATCATTAGCGTTGTCGCGGTGTTCGAGACCCACATCGACAGAAAGCCCGTGGCGAGCATCATGCCGAGCACGATCCGTTGCGGCTCAACCCCGACCCGGGCAAGCGTCAGGAGCGCGATGCGGCGATGTAGGTTCCACTTCTCCATCGCTATGGCGATCAAAAAGCCGCCGAGGAAAAGAAAGACGATGGGGCTGGCGTAGGGCGCCGTGGCTTCCGCGAGGGTGCGCTCCGTCAGCGCCGGGATCACCACAATCGGCAGCAGGGACGTGGCCGAGAGGGGGATCGCCTCCGTCATCCACCAGATCGCCATCAAGGTGGCGATCGCCGCGACCCAGCGCGCGTCCGGAGACAGGTCTTCGGCGAACCCCATGGCGATCCAGACCAACAGCGCCGCGATCAACCCGGCGGCGCGCAGGCCCCAGATCATACTTGCCGATCGCCCACCGGAGCCTTGACCCCCAGTAAAATCCTCGTACTCCCCCTGCTGACGCGGTTGACCGGCCATTGCTCTTCCCCCGGTTGCGCGGCCACTGTATCCACGAGCTTAGACGGAGACAACGAATTTGCCACACGCGCTTGCCAGCCATAGCCTCCTGATCCCGCCTCCTCTCCCCGGCCGGCTGACGACCGCGGCGCGGCCGCGTCCCTGACCCCACTTCCGCGGTAGGCGACGAGGCCACATGTCTGAGCGCCGTTGGACGCCTCGCCAGCCGTTCGCCTTTCGTTTGGCTGAGGGAGTACCATGGCGAGAGAAATCGCAGTTTCCCAAGGCCAAATGCGGCTGGCGATTTGAAAGTTCGGCTCAGGCGCGATTCAGTCCGAAGCCCTTCAAGGCGGCTTGGCAAGGACTTGGACGTCCAAAGCGCTGAACCGTCGCGTTGCATTGGGGCTTGGGCACTGACCATTCCAATGGTTTTGGTCAGGCAGGGCTCTCCAACCCTCGGAGCCACAGGACCAGATAGAGCGTGAGACCCTACAGGAGGCTGACGCAATGAAAACCGGAGACGAAGTCAATCGCGTTGCAGCAAACGCGGTAGTAGATACCAGCGCGCCCGCCGCCTGTCGCCTTGTTCGCGCAAGCGGCAGCTATACCGGAAAGCAGGGACTGGACTACTTCGAAGGGATTTCCCGGGAAACCGTGGGATCGACCGGGATCTGCATGCATCTGCTGACACTCCCGCCGGGTGCCCGCGCCAGGGTCCACATGCACGAGAACCACGAGACCGCCGTGTATGTGCTAAGCGGCGAGGCCTCTACCTGGTACGGCGAGAAGCTGGAGCAGCACTTCATCGCGCGGGCCGGCGATATGGTCTACATCCCGGCGGGCACGCCGCATGTCCCGGCCAACCTTGGCGTAGAGCCCTGCACGGCGGTGATCGCCCGCACCGATCCACACGAGCAGGAGAGTGTCGTGCTTCTGCCCCATCTGGAAGAACTCGTACCCGTTCCGGAGTCGACCCGTATAGGCTGAAGCCGCGCCCGGCTGGGGCCGTGCTAGCGTCATCCGCGTGCAAGATCCGTTCGCAGCCGTCTTGCTCAAAATGCGGAGGGTGTTATGTCCGTTGTCAGTCAACTCATCAGGCTCTTCGTGCGCAACTTCGGGGTCGCGCGCCAAGTGGCGCGGCATGCGGACAAAGTGGCGCAGTCAGGCGCGGGGCAATCCCTCACGGAGACGCTCAACAAAGGCATCAACGCGGTGAGCGCGTCAAAGGCGGCGCGGGCCCTCTCCCGCCTGCAAATGAAAGGGACTCAGGGCACCCCATACCATGACCGCGGCGATGGCCGGGTCGTGATTAACGAACAGAGCGAGCAGGCGACGGAGCGCAAGGATCTTTACCTATCGTGGGAGCCGCAAAATACCGCGTTCGTGCGCTACCACGTGATCGTCGGCTGGAAGGCCTGGCCCGACCGGATCATTGATCCGAATGATGAGCTGTTCAACCCGGATTACCTGGACGCCGTGTGGGAGAACGACCTGAACTCGGTGCGGCGTGTGGCGTTCGAGGCCCGGGATGTGCCGGACCGATGCGTCCGCTTCCCGACCAGCAAGGCGCGCAACACATTCCACCAGCTAAAGCTGGTGGGCGAGGACGCGCACGGCGGGTTGCACGATGTGAAGGGCGTGTGCCTGGCAAGCCGGGACAAGCGGGAGCGGGAGGGCGATTTGCCCGCCCTGGATGCGCAGACGGTGCCAGATATCCAGGTGCCGGGTGGGCCGAAGAAGAACGCGCGGGAGGAGGCGTTGACGGCTTAGTGAACATGGTGATCGAGAGTTGATTCATGCAGCCCCGGGCGCTCCGTGGTATCGCAACTCGACAGGATAGCGGCCCGCGAGGAGCTTCGATGATGGGTTGACCCGATGTTCTCGACGGCTATACTTCCGGCAGCAGTAGACTGGTCGGTCGAAATGACTTCGCTGACCAGGATGCCGGGTCAAAAAGATGGCACACAGCACCAAACAACGCTTGTTGAATGTCGGGCTGGCCATGCTGCCGGAGCACGGCTACAGCGATCTCGGCGTTCAGGCCCTGCTCGAAAAAGTGGCCACCCCCAAGGCCCCTTTCTCCCATCATCTCAACAGCAAGGAAGACTTCTTCGCGCCGCAGATCATCGATCTGCACATGGCGGAGATTTACTGGGGGCTGGATCTGTGCCTGGAGGATCCGAGCCTCCCGGCGCCGCTGCGGGTACGCCGATTCTTCGAACTCTCGGGTGACACATACGGCCACGAAGGCTATTTGGGCTGTCTGCTGGGCGGTGTCGGCCAGGCTTCAGGAAATCTCCGCTGTGAACGAGGAGTTTCGACGCGGGGTCGAGCAGTATTTCTCGGCCATCACCAACCGCATCGGCGCCTGCCTAGACCTCGCCCGCGAGCAGGACCGGATTCCCGTACGCGCCGACTCCAAGGAGATGGCCAACCTGCTGCTGAACCGCTGCTGGGTAGGTGCCGCGCTTCGCAGTTGCGTGTGGCGGGATCCGGCACCGCTGGAGGTGATGCTCGAATTCTATTTCAACTCGGCGCGCGCCGAAGCCTGCGTTATTTTTACCGTGAATTAAACCGACCAGTCTATGCGAGCCCGCGCAATGGAACCACTTCATGTGCGTGCCTCGGACGCTCACGCGACCGCGGCTTTCACCAACGGCAACACAAAGGACGCAGCCCATGAAAGAAAACCATCGCATCCAAGCAACATCAAGTAAC